>DBBT01000073.1:0-2475 GCA_002292345.1 Opitutia bacterium UBA977
ATGGCAAGTTACTGACGGGGCCTCACTTCAGCGCTGGTATATTGGGTGGTCACATTCTGGTAAACTCCGGCGGTCGCAAGTGCACTTGTGGTGCGGTTGGCTGCCTGGAGAGCGAAGCCTCGGGGTGGGTGTTGCCAATTTTGGTTCGAGAAAATAACGCTTATGTGGGCAGTTCTTTGAATGGTATCGAGGGCATCGGGTTTCGCGAAATGATGGAACATGCGGATGCAGGTGATGCCTGTGCCAAAGACGTGCTGACGCACATGCTTCGTTATTGGGGCGAGGCGTTGGTGTCTTTTATCCACTCCTACGATCCCGAGCGAATTGTCGTTGGCGGGGGGATCATGAACGCGCCGGACTTAGTGCTGGCGAGTTTTCGTAAAACCGTGTCTGACTTGGCGTGGGCCGAAGCAGGGCAAGTGGAACTCGTTCAGGCGAACTGTCCGGATAATGCCGGGTTGATTGGTGCCGAAGCGCTCTTTTAATTGGGCGCTGATTTGCGTGAATCCATAAGAAGTATACGCAAATACGTATATTAGAAAAAGCTCCATTTCTGTAATTTGAATTGTGATTATGATTATGAATAGATTATCAAAATGGGTGTTTGCGACTGCGCTGATCGGTGCTGCGAGCGTGGCTTGTGCGGAACCCGCGTGGGTTCGTTTTTCCGAGGACGGTCAGCGGATTGTTGTCGATGCGGGGGCAGATGGCATCTCTAAATTCGAGGGTGTTTCATCGGCGGTTTGTAAGCTGGATGGCAACTGGCACCGTATCGGAACCAAGAGCCACCCACTCGTTAAGCCGGTCATTGAAACCTCTGGCACGACGCCGTTTGGGCCAGCAGCTGTCAGCCAGGCAACCTACGGTAACGATCAATTTCAGTATACACTGACTCTAAAGCGACTTGAAGAGCAGCGCGCTTTTACGCTGCAAGGAGTGTTCCACAACCATAGCGACCAGGACGTCACCTTTCATGCGGTTGATTTGCTGAATCTGGCCGAGGGGCATGTCATTACCTTTGAGGAAACAAAAGGGGGCATTGCTTCGCCATCTACACTTCGTTCCGTCCGTAGGTTTCTATGTCTTTAGCCGCTTCGTTCCGGTTGGCACTGCCCCCTAAACCGACGCAAACTGCGGCTGAAGCACCCATAAAGGGCATACACACGCAGCTACGGTCCGTACACTGATGTCCACTGCGCCGCACCTTCGTTGCTGCGCAGCGGGTGTCGCATATACTAAAATAGTATGCGCAATCACGTATATGTGTGGTGGCCGCAGTTTGCTATAATGCGTTTTTCTTGCCTGTAGGAATCATCCCATCATCCAAAATGATGAGCCAGGCGCTACATGCCTCACTCCTTAACCTCATTTCAATCTCCGCTGCCATGGATATGACTTCAACTGCCGCGCATCGACTTAGATACCAAAGACAATGAAGCGATACATACTATTCATCGGTTTACTCGGAGCATTGCATGCGTTTGCAGCTCCGGAAGATAATCAGGCTCGCATCGCGACGGTGGCCGATCACCGCCAACAACAGGACGGGGGCGGTGAGCGGATCGACGGGGGGGCGTCTTTGGAGATCTCCGGTTCGAAGGAGGGAGCTGACACCACTTTCAAGCCTGGCAAAATTTGGCCGGACGATCAGGGCGTTCACATCAATGCGCACGGCGGCGGTGTGATGCATCATGACGGCACTTACTATTGGTTCGGCGAACATAAGGTTGCCGGGGGAGCGGGGAATCGGGCGCAGGTCGGCGTGCACGTTTATTCGTCGAAGGATCTAACCAACTGGAAAGACGAGGGCATTGCCCTGAAGGTATCCGATGACCCGAGCAGCGACATTGTAAGGGGCTGCATCATTGAGCGACCTAAAGTGATTTATAATGCCAACACCAACAAGTTTGTCATGTGGTTCCATCTGGAGCTCAAAGGGCAGGGGTATCATGCGGCGCGCTCAGGTATCGCGGTTGCTGACAAACCCTGCGGCCCGTATACCTACATCCGCAGCATTCGTCCGAACGCTGGAGTGTGGCCTCAAAATGTGACACCGGAACAGAAAGACCCGGCTTCGATTGCGCGGACCCGGGCGGAAAAGGAGCAATTTAGCGGCGGCCCGACTCCGAAGCACGCGCAGTTCAATATTCTCGGTTCGCATGTTGAAGGCGGCCAGATGGCGCGTGACATGAATCTGTTCGTGGATGATGACGGCAAAGCCTATCACCTCTATTCCTCCGAGCATAATTCGACGCTTCATATCTCGCTGCTGACGGATGACTATCTGGATCATGCCGGAATTTATACGCGCAATTTTCCATTTCGCTGGATGGAAGCTCCAGCGCTTTGTAAGCGAGGCAATCAATATTATTTGATCGCGTCCGGTTGCACCGGTTGGGCACCGAATGCGGCTCGTGCCGCCGTGGCGGATTCGATTCTTGGCCCGTGGCAAGAGTTGGCCAATCCCTGCATCGG
>DBBT01000073.1:2525-4361 GCA_002292345.1 Opitutia bacterium UBA977
CGGCCTGCAAATTCAGTGGAAAGATGCGTGGGATCTATCCCTCTTTCAACAGCATCTATAAAATGAACAAACGGGAGCAGGATGCTCCCACTACTTTGTGTATCGCATATCATGGAGAGTAGAGGGAGCATCTTGCTCCCATTTTAAGAACCTGTATTTTCACAAATCTTCATGCTCACCAGTATATGATCAAGTTCCTGACAATCTGTATAATGATTCAATGCGCAGTTGCCTGTTCCGTGCTGTCTGCAGAGACGACCACAGTGTTGGCGTTTGGAGACTCATGATTCATTCGGGGCACAATAGCTTCAGCAAAGATCAGCCTGTGCCGGGGATTATCCGCGATACAGAGGCAATCATTAACATCCACCCACAACTGCCTCCCGCTTTAATCTTCAGTACCCGAGATGATCGCACCGCACCGACCCAAAAAGCGGAACAGATCGCTAAGGCGTTTCGCGAAGCACACGTTCCAGTGCAACTGGAGATTTATGAGCGTGGCGGTCACATGGCCTTTAATTTCCCATCCCCTAAAGCTGCTGACTGGCCACAGCGTTTCAGACAGTGGATCCAGCAATTCAATTTCCAATCTAACAGGTAGACGTGGGCGGAATTACCACCAAATCTCCCGCCCTGTTGCGCTCGCTGCTTCCTTAAGCGTGACAGACGGAATGCGGGAAACAAAATGCGAAGAAATTTATGAAAAGAACACGTAATAGAATAAGTGTGTGTGTTGTCGCGACTTCAATGTTGTCGAGTATGTTGATTGCCAATGATGTGAATCTGGCTGAGAAGGCCGTCGTGACTGCCAGTAGTCATCAGGATTCTTACCTTTCGGAAAAGGTAAATGATGGCGAGGTCAGCGACAGCTCCCGTTGGTTGGCTGCTGAGAAGGATCAGGCTCCCTGGGTTGAGTTGAACTTTTCCAGCCCACAAACAATTGGTCGGATTGATGTTTTTTCAGGGTGGAAAGCGGGGAATTCCTTAAAGGACTTCGATGTTTCAGTGGAGACTGACGCAGGATGGTTGCGTGATGCCAGTTGGAACGTCCGGGGAAATATAAGTAGCGCAAAGAGGGTCCTTATCGACCGTTCTGGGGTTACAAAGATTCGCCTGGAACTTCTCAAGCCCGGCCTCGCCCGCATTCGTGAAATCGCAGTATACGCCAGCAGCGATGCTCCGGGGCTGAAGGATATTCAAACACACAAAAAGGCGGCGCCTGCCGGTGCGAGCCATGCTCACCATCATCTGCACCACTGGGAAATTCCTAGCAAAGACCCAGACCGTATTATACTGACTTTTCATGGCGATCCGGCTACAAGCCGTGCGGTAACCTGGCGCACGGATACAGGCGTGATGCAGGCCGTGGCGCAAATTGCAGAGGCAACCGAGAATTCTCGTTTTACAGACCATGCAGTTACGCAGAAAGCGGTAACGGAGCCATTTGATCTGGGGCAATACAAGGGGAACTCATCGCTTGTTGTCCACTACCATAGCGTGATCTTTGATGGCTTGAAGCCGGATACCCTATATGCATATCGAGTCGGCGATGGTGACGCTTTTTGGTCGGAATGGATTCAGTTCCGCACAGCGAAGCGTAACTATGCCCCCACTCAATTTGTTTACTTTGGGGATGCGCAGAATGATGTGCTTTCGCACTGGTCCCGGGTGATTCGTATGGCGTATCAAACCGCTCCCGATGCCTCGTTTGTGATCCATGCAGGGGATCTGATTAACCTTGCGCACCGCGATCATGAATGGGCTCAGTGGTATAAGGCAGGTGGATTTATTCACAGTCAATGGACCGCGATTCCTGTGCTTGGGAATCATGAATTC
>DBBT01000073.1:4453-13805 GCA_002292345.1 Opitutia bacterium UBA977
TATCAGGATGTTCGAATCATTGTTCTCAATTCGAATTATTGCTTGAATGAGCAGACCTCCTACCTGGAAGAGCAGCTCAGGAACTGTACTGCCAAATGGAAAATTGTTACCTGTCACCATTCTGTATTTTCGCCGGCCAGGAAACGCAACTTCCAGTTTGGGCGGGATGAGTGGAAGCCTCTATTCGATAAATACGGGGTTGATCTTGTGCTCAATGGGCATGATCACACCTACGCCCGCGGTCATGTCCCTGTGCGATCTGCCGCCGAGAGCGATGTCGGAAATCTTGGAACTGTTTACGTGACCTCTGTCAGTGGTCCGAAACAATACAGGTTCAGTCGTGAGCAACTGGAAAGCTACGCAGATGAAGGTTATCAGTTGGACCAACCAGCAAATCTAAAACAGTTTTTCCAGGTGATTAACATCGAGAATGATACGCTGACTTATGTGGCCTATACGGTCTTGGGAGACGAGTATGATCGGGCTGTGATCAGCAAGGATTTCGGGACGGGCACGAAAAAACTCAGAAAGGAAAGTGAGTAGCCTCTGCACAGGATCACGTTCTTGAAAACCCGGCCGCTCTTTTTAGGAGTGATTTGCGAAGACATTTGTGCCAGCCATGACCTGATCTACAGTATGATTGGACCAGTGCATCCAGGTGGCAAAGCGCCCTCGTTGAATTTTTGCTACGGACAGTTCTTACAGATGATGTGCCCCGCAGTGCTACTGGGATAAATGTGTGGACGTGGCCTGCTCCTTCTGAAGAAGTGCCGGCATTATTTTATCGTATCACAATAAGTGAATAAACAAGGGCGGTTTGACCGGCACTTCACGCTCGTATATCGCTTAGGGATAGTAGAAGGAGAAAAATTTATGAGTATGCAGATTATACGAAGAATAGGCTATATGCTGGTTGTATGCGCGATTGGGTTAAACTTTGTTTCGGCGCAAACCGCCGCTGCAGATAACCGTGCTGATCGGGTGGAAGGGGACGGATCCCGCTTGATTGCGGATTCGATCATGAAGCAAAATCCCGATCTTTGGCGCATGGAGAATCGCGACAGAGCCAAGTGGAGTTATGTGTACGGCCTGACGGGAACCGCTTATCTGCGCCTCCATGCGCGCACTCAGGATCCGCGCTACCTCAACTATGCCAAAAGCTATGCGGATCTATTCGTGAAAAGCGATGGAAGCATCAGGCAGTATCAGATGAAGGAGTATAATATCGACCATGTCGCCGTGGGACC
This sequence comes from Opitutia bacterium UBA977, assembly GCA_002292345.1. GTDB lineage: Bacteria > Verrucomicrobiota > Verrucomicrobiia > Opitutales > Coraliomargaritaceae > Lentimonas. The sequence continues at coordinate 5,701 of DBBT01000073.1, forward strand.
ATTGCTTCTGGGATTGTATAAAGCCACAGGCGAGAAACGTTACAGCATTGCTTCGAAGACACTGATTCAGCAACTCGCAACACATCCCCGGACCCAAAACGGCGGATACTGGCACAAAAAGAAATACCCCCATCAAATTTGGCTCGACGGGTTGTTTATGTGGATGCCTTTTGCCTCTGAGTTCAGCGAGACATTTAAGCAACCGCACTATGTTGATGACATCGTCAAACAACAGATGCTGGTTAAATCAAAACACCGTGATCCGAAAACGGGATTGTACTATCACGGATGGGACGAGTCACGGAAGCAGAGCTGGAGTGACCCGGAAACCGGGCTATCCAAGCATTTCTGGGGTCGCGCCAACGGTTGGCTCGCCATGGCGCTGATTGAATCACTGGACTATTTCCCAAAAGACCATCCGGATCGCCAGCAAATCATTGGAATGGCGCGGGAGTTGGCGGTCGCCTTGGTTCAGGTGCAGGACTCGGAAACCGGTCTGTGGTATCAGGTGCTTGATCAGGGAACACGTAAGGGAAATTATCTCGAGGGGTCGTGTACAAGCATGTTCGCGTATTTCTTGCTTAAAGGCGCTCGCATGGGATATCTCGACGAGGTCTACCGCGAAAAAGGGATCGAGGCTTACGAGGGACTCTGGAATCACCTGATTAAACAAAAAAACGAGAAGCTAATTCTCACTCAGGTCTGTGCCGTTGCCGGTCTGGGCTTTGGCCGTGACGGAAGTTATGAATACTATATTAACGAAAAACGTCGAGATAATGATCCCAAGGCGATTGGCCCGCTCATTCTTGCTGCGCTGGAATATGAGAGCCTGTTCGATCATGGATCTGCGGCATGGGAGCCCGGTCAGCGGATACCGGAAAAGATTGCCCCGATAGACGCCCCGTTTGAGATGCCACAACTTCAGCGACCGGTATTTAAGAAGGTCGACTACAATATCCTCGATTATGGTGCCCAGAAGTGTGCGTGGAATGCAGCGGAACGCGTGTTGAGTACCGATGCGATCCGTAAGGCGATTGAGACCTGTAATAAAAACGGCGGCGGTCGGGTGGTGATCCCGAAAGGGGACTGGATTACGGGTGCGGTGCATCTGAAGAGTAACGTTAATTTCCATCTGGAAGAGGGAGCGACCCTTCATTTTAGTGACAATCCGGAAGACTATCTTCCAGCGGTTCATGTCCGCTGGGAAGGCGTGGAGTGTTACAACTACTCGCCACTGGTCTATGCACCGAATTGTGAGAATGTCGCCATCACGGGTAAGGGAACCTTGAACGGTCACGGTAAAAAGTGGTGGGCTTTGAAAAAGAAGGAAGATTTCGACCGCATTAAAGCTTCGGCCCAGCCACTGGAATCGCGCCAGTTCGGGCTTAAGGGCGGGGTCACCTCCCAGCGCCCTGTGTTGCTGATGCCCTGGAAATCAAAGAACGTGCTGATCGAGGGAGTCACCCTGATCGATCCGCCGTTCTGGACGGTTCAGCCGGTGTATTGCGAAAACGTGATCATTCGCGGTATCACCATTGACAGCCGGAGAGGTCATAACGGCGACGGCATCGACCTCGATTCCTGCAAAAATGTCCTGATTGAATACAACAACCTGCAAACCAATGATGATGCCGTTTGCCTGAAATCCGGACTGAATCAGGATGGGATCCAAATCGGGATTCCCTGCGAAAATGTTGTGGTTCGTCATTTTGTCGCCCGCAATGTGTTGACGGGTAGCGGGGGGATTGTGATTGGCAGTGAGATGTCTGGCGGCGTGCGCAACGTTTATGTGCACGACGCGCTGTTCGAAGATTGTGATCGCGGTATCCGCATGAAGAGTACCCGTGGCCGCGGTGGGATCGTTGAAAATATCTTTGTCGAAGATGTGACCATGAAAAGTATTCGGCAGGAGGCGTTCGTAATAAACACCAGTTACGCTGGCGCAACCCAGGGGCCGGCACCTCTATTCCGCAATATCCGGCTGAAGAATATCCGCGCAAGCAATGTCGCAAGATGCATTGAGGTAAAAGGGTTGGCGGATATGAAAGTGCAAAACATCGAGCTTTCAGACTGTTCGTTCACAGGAAGGCAGGGGGCCACCATCAGCCATGCAGAAGGGGTCACGTTCAATAATGTGACGATCCACAGTAAGCAGAAGGCCTTGTCGCTTCGTGACTCGTCCGATTGCCGCTTTACCGACCTCGACTTGGACGGGATGAAACCGGATATCTCCGATTGCGATAATGTCAACGTGCGCTTTGCTAGTAAAACCGAGCAGAATCAAAAAAAGAGCTCTCGGAGTGATGTCTACGACGGAACGATCAGTGGCAAGGAGATCCTGACACCGAAGCCGGGCCCTGAACCGAAGCTGACGGGTGCATCTATTTTCGGAGTTCGCCCCGGTAAACCGATTCGCTATTGCGCCACTGCGATTGGCGATCAGCCGATTACCTTCTCTGCGACCGGGCTGCCAGCGGGCGTATCCATTGATCCGAAAACCGGATGGATCACCGGCCGTGCGCCGCAGAAAAAAGGCGATGTTTCGATTATTGTGAAGGCGGTTAACACCAAGGGTAGCGATGTACGTCAACTAACTCTGCGTGTCGGGGATACGATTTGTCTGGCCCCACCGATGGGCTGGAACAGCTGGTATGTGCATTCGGAAGGCGTGAGCGAAGCCGCGATCCGAGAAATGGCGACGGCGATGAAGGAAAAAGGGTTGCAGAATTGTGGCTGGAACTTTGTGAACATCGACGACTGTTGGATGGGCGAGCGCGACCCGCAAAGCAAGCGGATCCAGCCCAATGCCAAGTTCGACGATATGAAAAAAATGGTCGATTACGTCAATTCGCTGGGGTTGAAGGTGGGGATTTATTCGACCACGTGGATGTCGACTTTTGCTGGTTATATCGGCGGAACAGGGCCGAATGAAGCCGGCGACTACAGTCAATATTACTTACCGGAGAATGAGCGTCAGAACCCTTTCCAGGTGTTCGGTCGTTTTCCCCGCGGTATTGAGAAACGCATTTGCGAAGTGGGGCCGGTGTGGTTCGTGGATCGCGATGCGCAGCAGTTCGCTGATTGGGGGATCGATTATGTGAAGTATGACTGGATGGAGTGGGATCTGCTGACCGATGAGGAAAAAGCGGATGGCGTGAAGCCGGTTCGGCATACGCGTGAAAAAAGAGCGGAGCACGGAATTACGCAGCGATTCTATAACGATTTTCGCGCGCTGGACCGTGATGTTGTCATCAGTCTATCGCCGAACCACCAAGCGTCTGAAGACGCGTTCGTGCGGGACCACAGTAACCTGTGGCGCTTGACCGAGGACATCCATGCGCACTGGCAGCGTATGATTGCCCCGTTTGAGGATGAATTGGTCGAACGGCTTGCGCTGACCCGTCCTGGCGCTTATGGGGATTTGGATATGTTGCAGATTGGGCCGATGGGGAAGCCCAACCGTGCCGAAAAGGTATTCCACCCGTCTCGGTTGAAGCCGGCGGAACAGTATCATCAGGTCACGCTGTGGTGTCTGCTGACCCAGCCGCTGTTGCTGTCGTGCAATATCCCGACGATGGACGCATTCGATCTGAATTTGGTCACTAACCATGAAGTGTTGGCGATCAATCAGGATGCGCTGTGTCAGCAGGGCTACCGGGTGAAAAATCAAAAGGGCGATTTCGAGATCTGGGCCAAAAATCTGGCCGATGGGGGCAAAGCGGTGGGCTTGTTCAATCTCTCCGGGCACGATCAGGTGCTCGAGGTGACGGCGCAAGAGCTGGGCATTCAAGGGACGATTCGTGACCTGTGGCGCCAGAAAGACATTGGCGTGCTTGAGGATACTTTCTCCGCGAACGTCAGTTCACACGGAGTAGTGTTTATCAAAATCTCGGATGCGGATTACAGCTTCGGCAAGCATACGATTGCCCCGATCAAAGCTCCGTTTGAGATGCCGCAGTTGAAACGGCCTGTTTTTCAAAAAAAGAGGTTTCGGATTGATGCCTACGGAGGCGTAGCCGGCGGAAAAATAAAAAATACCGAGGCTATTAAAAAAGCGATCGACGCATGCCATCGAGCGGGCGGAGGCACGGTCGTTGTGCCCCAAGGCAAATGGTTGACTGGGCCGGTGCACCTGAAGAGCAACGTCCAGCTCGAGGTGGTTGAAGGGGCTGAACTCATTTTCGCCGACCAGATTACGGATTACCTACCGGCCGTTGAGTCAGCATGGGAGGGATTGGATTGCTATAACTACTCGTCTCTGATCTATGCGGTAGACTGCGAAAACATTGGCTTGATCGGCAAGGGGCGGCTCACTTGCATTCGCGACGGATGGAAGGCGTGGGACAATCGGCCCAAATCCCATATGGAAACATTAAAGACGCTCTACTACCAAGCGGCGGAAGGCGTTCCGACCAAAGAGCGCCAGGTTGCCAACAGTGAAGCCCGAATGCGTCCGCCTTTCATACAGTTTCTGCGTTGTAAGAACGTCCTGATCGAGGGGCTTACGATTCGCAACAGCCCGTTCTGGACGATCCACCCGCTAAAGTGTGAGAACGTGATCGCACGGGACCTTGATATAAAAGCGCACGGGCACAATACCGACGGCATAGATCCTGACCAGACAAAGAATATGCTCATCGAATATTGCACTTTTGATCAGGGGGACGATGCCATCGTCATCAAGGCCGGCCGCAATCACGACGGTTGGCGCGGTCAGCCCAGCGAGAATATCGTCATCCGCCATTGCACGATTCGCCGGGGACATCGTTTTCTGGCGATGGGTAGCGAGATGTCGGGCGGGATCCGCAATATTTATATGCACGACTGCAAGCTGGAAAGCAAAGGGGGCTCGGTGCGCTCGCTGCTCTATCTGAAGACCAACCATCGCCGTGGCGGGTTCATGGAGAATATTTACGTCAAGGATGTGACTTGTGATAAGGTGAGTTCCGGTGTGCTTGAGATCGAGACCAATGTGCTCTACCAATGGCGGACACTGGTTGAGACCGTGGATCGAAAATTGACAACGATCCGCAATATTAGCCTCGAAAATATAACCGTCGGTGAGGCGCAGTACGGAATCCGGATTAAGGCTGAAAAGGAGATGCCCGTACGCAATGTTACATTGACCAATGTGAAAGTTGGCAAGGTTCTGAAGGCGCCGCGCGTGTTATCCCATGTAGAAAACCTGAAAGAGGATCGTGTTGTTTTTGGCAGGAACGGGGAATAGTCAGATGAAGAGTTTTAAAAAAATAGCGATAATGTTGGGTGGAATGGCCAGTGCTCTATTCATCCTCCCAGTATCGGCAAATTCCGCGGAGAGCGCCGCCCAAAGCAGTGCGATCACCATCGGACTGATCGGCGATTCCACGGTGGCCAGTTTTTATGGCTGGGGGCCAGCCTTTGCGGAACGGTGTGATAATCGGGTAAGCGTGTTCAATTATGCACAGAATGGGGCCACGCTGGATTCGCTGTCTGGGAAACTAGATAAGCTGCTGGAAAAGAAACCCGACTATGTACTCATCCAATTCGGCCACAACGATATGAAGCGGTATGACAGTCTGGCCTATGGACATAAACTGACCTCTTACGTCAAACGGATCAGGAAAGCCGGGGGTAAACCGGTAATTTTGAGTTCTGTGACCCGGCGCAATTTTGATGCCAACGGAAAGATCAAACCAAGGTATTGGGAAGATGACCCGACGCGATCATTACCTGTTTTCGGCAAAGCTGCACAGCAGGTGGCTAGAGAATTCAACTTGCCCTTTGTCGACCTATACACGCTCAGCCTAAATCACCACAACCGCATAGGGCCAGAGACCAGCGCTCGTTATAACTATAAGCCCGACGATAGAACACATTTTAGTAAAGCCGGTGCCAAGGCTATTGCGAATCTGGTTGCTACGGAGCTCGGCCGCGTAATACCTGAGCTGGCAGATCACATGGGGTGTTCTGCAACACCTCGAGCCAACGCTTCAAAACAGCCGGTGATCCAGGCCCTCTGGCCGAATGGGGCGCCAACACCGGATTTGATTCCATTGGGGATTGGTCTTATGCTGAGCCGCTGTCCCGCTATCTGGATACGTTGAATTCGGAAAACGCGCTGCCCAAAACGATTCTCTATAACCTCAATCCAAACGATAATGAAATGCTAGCAACCATGCTCGGCAACTTCCAAGACGGTTCAGTGGCTGGTAAGATGCAGATGGGGTCGGGCTGGTGGTTTCTGGATCAGAAGTATGGCATGGAGCGCCAGATCGAAGCGCTGTCTCAGCTGGGGTCTCTGAGTCGCTTTGTCGGTATGCTGACCGATAGTCGCTCCTTCCTGAGCTACACCCGTCACGAATATTTCCGCGGGATTCTATGCAACATTCTCGGACGTGACATGGTCGAGGGCGCGGTGCCTTACGACTTTGAACTCGTCGGTCGAATGGTTAGCGATATTTGCTACAACAACGCCGCAGACTACTTCGGCTTTGATGTTAAATAGTAGCGCGGTGCTCTAGTCTTGCAGTTCCTTTCGGTAGGCGGATGGCGCGACGCCTTGGGATTTGCGGTAGGCGGCGGGGGAGCAGCCTTGTGTTTTCTTGAAAATGCGGCTGAAATAGTAGGGGTCGTCGTAGCCGAGCTGGCTTGCGATTTCGCGGATGGTTGAATCGGTCTGGTCGAGCAGTTCGCAAGCTTTACGGATTTTGAGCTGAATGAAGTATGCCATGGGTGATTGGTTGGTGCGCTGCCGGAATAACCTGGTAAAATAGGGCAGGGATTGCCCCGAATGTGCGGCCATCTCATCTAGTGTAAGCGGCATGTGGAGGTACTGTTCCATAAATGCCAGTGTCGACACGACCCGATTTTCTGCGGATTGGCGCTGTGCCCCGGGGAAGCCTTGGTGGAGTTTGGCTAGGCTGAACAGACGCAGCAGTTCACTACTCATCGCCAACAGCCCGGCGTCGGTATAGTGGTAGTTCAGGCAAGCATAAACGTTTTCGAACGCGTCGCGTATGATTCGGGTATCCGGCACATAGAGGCTGGGCTTATGTTTGGTGAGTTTGAGGCTGTCCGAGAGCGCCTGTGTTTGCGTTCCAGAGAAGTGTATCCAGCAAATGGACCATGGGTCCTTTTGTTCTGCCTGATAGATATGCGGCGTGTTCGGCGGAATGATCACGAGCTGCCCAAATCGAATTTTGTGAGTTGTATTGTCTATCTCGATCGAGCCTCGACCACTCAGGCAATAGATCATCACTGCGGCGGAAATGCCCTGTCTGCGTTCGACGTAGTGATGGGGAGCTGAGGGGTAGGAGCCGATGTCAGTTACGTAAAGTTCGCTGACTATTGGCAGCGAACGGCAGCGCTTGGTCACCGTCGGTGGGATGACTACTAAGCGCTGCTTGGGGAAGCCTTCTCTGATACGTGTTTCTTTGCTCGATGACATTTCGATTACTTTTACTCTTTAGGATCGGATAGTCCATCACTAAGTAGCGGATATGCCATTCACGCAAGGGCTGAATTGTGCTTAACTATGCGACGCTCCAGTGGCAGAGCGCGTTTTTGAATCGAACGTATTTTAGTATGAAGCATAATGTAGAAGCATCACGTGAACCACTCGTCATCCCGACCTATGGGCTGGGTGCACCGGAGAAAAATCCGCTCTTTTTTGAGAAGCGCGTCTATCAGGGGTCCTGCGGTAAGGTCTATCCGGTTCCGTTTATTGATAAGGTGTTCGATGTGCCGAAAGCCCAAAGCTACGACTCGGTGCGACTGGAGAATGAGTATGTGCGCTTAGTGATGCTTCCCGAAATCGGTGGACGCATTTTTCTGGGGCAGGACAAAGTCAATGACGACTACGACTTTTTCTATCGCCAAGATGTGATCAAGCCGGCCTTGGTTGGTTTGGCGGGACCATGGATTTCCGGCGGTGTTGAGTTTAACTGGCCGCAGCACCACCGCCCCGGCACTTATATGCCCGCGGACGTGCACCTTGAAGAAGGGGCCGACGGTTCACAAACCGTCTGGATGTCTGAGCATGATCCGCTGAATCGCCTGAAGGGGATGCATGGTATTCGTATGCAACCGGGCAGTGCCTTGGTCGAACTCAAGGCGCGCTTGTT
>DBBT01000130.1:0-2297 GCA_002292345.1 Opitutia bacterium UBA977
ATTGCCCTGAGCAGATCCAGACATCTCCGATAAGGATATTATTGTAAGTGATTGTCTCACCATCTGCACCGATGATGGTCATTTGTTGAGCGGTCGTATTAGCCGGCATGGGGCTTAGCTTCACCTGCCAGCGGCCATGCTGATTGGTCGTCGCCGTTTGTTGCTGACCAGCGAAATTTACGGTAACTGCTGCTCCCGGGGTATCCCATCCCCACACAGGGCTAGCAAGATCGCGTTGCAGCACCATGTGGCTACTAAAAATCTTAGCGGTAGTGAGTTTGGCTTGCACACAAGATGCGAGCGATAACAGACCGATTACGGTAAAATGAGTAAGCTTTTTCATGAAGTTAGGCCCATCAAATTAACCAACCCAGACTTACTGTAAAGGATGCACTTAGCTGCTGCTTTATTTTTGCACAATCGCTACGAAAGATGCAGGCTTCTTTTAATCGCGGCTAAAATACGTCGGTCGCGCTAGACCTCGGGCTGAGGTTCAATTCTATAGTTTAACACTTAATGGATCATTGGTCCTCGAATAAGCACATAACCCAGAGACCTGTTAACAATATACAATGCATGATTGCATTTGTCCGGGCTTTTCAAACAACTAAAGGTACTGGTGACTGCCGAGAATGCATCCCGAAATGCATCAAATTAAACAGACCTGCCGCATTCTAAACCACATTGAAACTATGTCTGCCCTACGCTACTTCATCCTTCCCCTACTAATAGCAACCCTAGCCATGCCAGCTGGGGCAGTCGAACCCACCAGCCACGACGCCGACATCGATCGTGTAAGGTTAGCGATCAAGACTGTGCCGACCACCGCCGAAACCTACCGTGAGCGCTCAGTTTTGATGTTTCTATGGCTGACCTCCTTACAGCAACAAGGCGCTGACACACATCCGTTCTTCGATATTGATAAGAAATATATTCAATTCCAGAACGCGGTCCTCGGCCGACAGGGTGCGGCGCGCGAGGAGGCCCTGCACGGGATGAGCCAGACCATCGACGAGGGCTTCGCCAAGTTGGAGGAAATTCAAGCTAAGCTGCAGCAGGACGGCACGATCTATAAACCCTTCACCGCCGACCCCGCGACGGCTCCAACCGGTGGCGACATGGACGCGAATTGGCCGATGTTTCAGGGCAACAAGCACAATACGGGCTACACCAAAGCACCGGGACCGAAGACAGGAGAGCTCGCTTGGAAATTTCCGGTCGGTCTGGGCTGGTATGCCCGCCCAAGCGTCGAGGACAACCGGGTCTACGTCGCATCACCCGGCATGCACACCACTAGTCTGTGCCTCGATTTGGAGACCGGAAAAGACATCTGGAAGTCCACCCAAACGCATCCGCTTTTCGGCATCTACAAATACCCCGCGATCATGTCCTCGCCGGTAATTTTGGAGGACAAGATCATCCTACGTGAGGTCAACAGCCACGGCGGCAACGAAGGCCAGGCACGGAACCTCGTTTACCTCGACAAGAAAACTGGCAAGACCCTCGCGCGTAAATTCGCGGGGCACATCGACTACCGCACGCAGGTCGCTCCAGTGGCCAGCAACGGAAAATACACGGTCTATCCTTTTGGGGTACACGACATCTACGGGTACCCAGCGGTCTGTCAGAACTTCAACCGCCTGATCTGCGCGGATGTGGATAACAATCGCAGGCTCTGGGACTTTAACGTTGGCGATATTGATGCCCTAGCGGAACCGGTGATGACGGAAGAGCGCGTGTTGCAGGGCACCACTGAGGGCTACCTCTATTCGCTGAATCTGGCGGGCACGAAGCATTCATTGGTCGCATGGAAATTCCACGCAGAGGGCGCGGTGAATACGGCTGTGACCGTGGCAGATGGTAAGGTTTATTTCGGATCGAATGGTGGCGTGTTCTACGGCCTTAAGGAATCCGACGGCTCGCTCGTCTGGGAAACCCGTATCGATCCGGTCGAAAACGGCGCGCGCAAGCAGTTCAGCGTGCCGCTAGTGCTCGATGGGAAGTTGTATTTCGGCGGGGCGAACAAGCAGGTCTATTGCCTCGACGCCAAATCCGGAGAAATCGAGTGGCAGACGAAATTGTCTGATTGGATCCGCTCCAAGCCGGCGATGACTTCGAAAGGACTAATGGTAGCCAGTGTGGATGGAAAGATCGCCTGCCTCGGCAAGGCGGATGGCAGGATCCAATGGAGTAAAACCTTCTCCACCCACCAGATCTACTCCGACCTAGTCAGCGCTGGGGATTCAGTATTGGTGAGCGACAGCGACCTATGGCTACGCCGCATCGATGCCTCGGGG
>DBBT01000130.1:2350-13122 GCA_002292345.1 Opitutia bacterium UBA977
AAGCCAACCGCTGCGGATGGCAAAGTCTATTTCGGGAATGCGGCGGGATTCCTTTTCGGCGTTGATGCGGACACGGGTAAGGAGATTTGGAAATTCGAAATGGGCGGTGCTATTTCGGTGGGTCCTGCCTTTGGTGAAGGTAAGATCTTTGCCGGTCAGCAAGGCGGCGAGCGTTTCTTCTATTGTGTCGATGCGGCCACAGGCGAGCTGCTTTGGAAACAGACAGTGCCCGGTGGCTGGGTGTGGGGATCTGCGGCCTACGACGACGGGATGGTCTATGTCCCGACCGTCAACGGATACGCCGTCTGTCTCGATGCGAAAACCGGACACATCGTATGGATGTATCCGACCGCCAAATCCGTACCTGCGGAACCCGCCATCGACGGCGATCTGGTCTACTTCGGTTCATGGAGCGGCTCGCTGTATGCCTTCGACAAGAAGACCGGCGAGATCGCCTGGAAGGCGAACGGCATCGAATTAGATTCAGGAACCCTGATCGCCTACGAGGGTAAAATTTACGTTCCGCACCATTCGAACGTCTACATGAGTTTCGACGCAAAAACCGGGGAGATCCTGAGCGAAGGAAACAAGAATCCACAGCACACCGGGAACTTCTCTAACTTCAACGCCACCCCCGCCTTCTTTAAGAACCGCGCCTACTATACAGCGCGCGTCGGTGTCGGCCTTCGGGGAGTACCAACCGCATCCCGCGTGTATTGCGTCGATTCCGAATCCGCCAAGATCCTCTGGACCTTCCCCGACGGCGGCGGGCTTTCCGCACCGGCGATTGCCAGCGACCGTGTCTACATCGGTTCTGGGAACACACCGTTTTTCTACTGCCTCGACGCCTTCACCGGCAAACCGCTGTGGATCTACAAGTTCGATCAACGCGTCGAGGAGTCGACACTCTGTATCTACCGCGACAAAGTCTTCGTTCTCGCCGGAGATGGTTACGTCCACGCGCTAAAATAAAAAACTATGAGTTGTCCGACATCTTTCTGCCGTGCTTTTATACTAGTTGCAGCGGTCTTGCTCTCGTCGTTTTCCGCACTGAAAGGTGAGGAGGCATTGGTTGCCACCGGCATTGCCGAAATCGACTACATGCGCAGGGATTTTGTCGCCAACCCCACCACCCCGGAAAACGCCTCTCGCCGTCACGCACTGATTTTCTCCTGGGTGCGACTGCTGGTGCATCGCGGGGTGGACATGACGGATTTTCATGCTGCTTGTAGTCAGTTTTCTAAGTGGGGACCGATCAATCCATCGCGCTATAAAGCGATGCAAAGCGCCTTCCAAGCGCTGGATAAAATCCAGTCCAAACCGAACTTCATCGAGGAAGTGCGCGGCACCCGCGAAAAGCCATCATCCAGCAAGACGGACTGGCCGGTGTTCGGCGGCAACCTCGAGCAATCTGGGCTCTCGCCGGATGCAGGCCCGCGCACTGGCGAGGTCGCGTGGAAGTTCCCGATCGGCATGTCGTGGTATGCATCGGCCGCGGTCGAGGACGGACATGTTTACATCGCCTCGCCGGGCGTGACCACCTTGGCCTATTGCCTCGATGAGAAAACCGGCAAGGTGATCTGGACCACGCCGCAGGATGGCTTGCAGATCTACTCCGCACCACGCGCCAGCTCGACGCCGGTCATCCAGCAGGATCACATCGTCCTCCGCGGCAGCAGCGGCAGTTGGGAGTATGTGGAAAAGGACAAACACGTTTTCTACATCGACAAAAAGAGCGGCAAGGTCACGCGCCAGCTGGATGCGGATCGCGTGGATTACCGGCGCGGTTGTGCGCCGATTTCGGGAAATAGCGACTATCTCGTCTATCCGTACGGACGGCTCGATCTCCGTGGCGCCCCCGCGTTTTATGAGATGCAGGACACCGTCGTCGTTCGCAAAGCCGGCGGCGAGCCATGCTGGACGATGCGGGTCGGCGACCTATTCGGTGACCCCGTGATCGCCGGCGAACACGTCTTCGCTCCGACGGATGACGGCATCCTGCACGCCTTGAATCTGACTGGGCCGCAACGCGTCGCCTGGGCTTACGACGCCGGATCACCGCTGCGTATGACGCCAGTGGCCGATGGCACAACTGTCTACGTCGGTGCGCAGGACGGCACGCTTCACGCCCTCAATATTTCCGACGGCTCGGTGCGCTGGAAGCTCAAGCTCAACGGTGGCGAAACCCGCGCCCAGCAACTGTTTTCTCCACCCACTCTGCACGAAGGCAAACTCTACCTCGGCTCCGCCACCTGCGAACTTTACTGCATTGATACTAACAGCGGAGCCCTCACGTGGCAGGCCACCACCAGCGATTGGATCCGGTCGCGACCAATCGTCGTCGCGGATACGGTCTTTGCGGCAGGTCTCGATGGCATGGTCACCGCCTTTAATTTGCAGGGTCAACAACGCTGGTCCGCAGCGGCGGGACACCACTCGATCTTCGCCGACCTGACTGGCAGCGAAAACGGAATCCTCGTCAGCAGCTCCGAGTTGTTTCTCTATTCCCTCGATCTCGCCACCGGCAAGCAACAATGGAAACACAGCCTACTGCAATGCATCTACGAAGACGGCCGGCGCATTCTGGCTGATGTCGTCGCCGCGGGTGGCGATTACCAATCGCCACCAACCGTCAGCCAGGGCAAGGTCTTCGTCGGCGGCCCGGATCGGTTCGTTCGGGCGATGGACACGCAGAGCGGCAAAGAGATCTGGCGCTACGAAACTTCTGGACAGGTATCCGGCGCACCAACCGTGCACGACGGTCGCGTGTTCTTCGGTCAGCAAGGTGGCAATGATGATCTTTATTGCGTGAGCGAAACCGACGGCGCGCCACTCTGGACCGCACAACCTGGTTGGGTCTGGACCACCTCCACCCCCAACGACGGGCGCCTCTACACCGGCACCGTCGACGGCAAGATCTTCGCGCTGTCTACCGAGGATGGCAGCACCCTATGGATGCGCCCCACCAATGGCGGCATTTATCCAGCCCCCGCGGTCGGCAAAGGCCTGGTTTATACCGGCTCATGGGACGGCTACTACTACGCGCTCGACGAACAAACCGGGCGGACCGTTTGGGCCTACGCCAAGGAAGGCATCGATTACCGCTGGGGCGGTGGGCCCGACTCGGCCGCCGCCATTTTATGGAAAGGCAATCTACTCGGACGCATTGTGCCCAATACCCTGGTGGCACTGGACCAGGACACGGGCAAAGAAAAATGGCGGTTCAACGATCCGACCCGACCCAAAAAAGGGATGAACGCCACCGCCTCCGCGTCCGGTAACAATGTCTTTATTTCGACCACGATCGATCACGACGGCATGCCTTGCGGCGCGCGTTTATTCTGCCTCGACGACCAGACCGGCAAGATCAATTGGCACTACACCGGCGCCGGTGGTTGGACCGGCTCGGCTTGCACGCCGGACAGCGTGATTTGTGGTTCCTCTACCGATGTCTTCATCAGCTGCCTAGCCACCGAACCGAACCCCGATGGAACTCCAAACTTACTCTGGCGCACCCGTGTGGACGGCATCTTCCACGAGTCCATTCCTGCGATCCACGGCGACCGCGCTTTCATCCTTTGTGCGGACGGCTATCTCTATGCTTTCGAGTAAGCGCTGCTATTATTGCGCTATGACTTTGAGGCGGACAAATCTTCGGTTTGCGGATCCTGCGGGGAAGGTGTATGTCACCACGTCCCCGGTGATGCCGACGGTGCCGCCGAGAGCTTCATTCGCCCACACCCCGTCAAGCGTTGCCGAGGCTTCCACCACGAAGTCCGTACCGTAGGAACCGGAGTAGCCGGGGCCCATCGTCCAACTGACGCTGAGAACGCCGGCGGTGCTCACTACACTTGATAGGTCCGTGAAGCCAGTAGTGTCGCCGTTCAGACCGCCGAGGAAGTATTCCACACCATTCTTCACGCCATCATTGTCGTGGTCTTTGGTGAAATCTGCACTGGCCCCGTTGAGAGTAGCCCAAGAGGCATAGCCAGCGGCGGGTGTGCCACTGAGAACAGTCAGAGTGCCAGTCCCCGTGAAATTACTGGAGGGATCCGCGCTGGTGTAGTCCCCTGCCGCCTGCTGAACGCCGCCGAAGAAAAGCGTGCTGACGGTTTCCGTATTGGTTAGGTCTACCTTGCCGCCCGCAATGACGAGTTTGCCGCTATTCGCAATCGAAGTTCCGTTGACAGCGAGCACCCCGCCGCCGACCACGGTGTCACCGCTGTAGGAGTTGACTCCAGCAAGAATGAGCGTGCCAGTCTGGGTCTTAGTCAGCCCGCCGGTTCCAGTGATGACACCAGCAAGGGTGACATCACCGACCGTGGAATTCGTACCGCCCCCCACCTGAACGGTGAGATCGCCGGCTAGGACGGGAGCGCTATTCAGGCTGAACGCCACCGTAGGCTGGTCGTCTCGGTTAAAGACAACACTGCCTGCAGTCGGCAGGATAACGCCGGAAATTGTCGCATCCTTGCGCATGGATAGCGCCGCGCCCGAAGCGAGATTAATAGTCTGGGCGAAAGTGGGTGAACCGGCCGCGTTGATTACTAAACTACCAGCGTTGACCTGAACGGAGCCGTTAGGCGTGAGTGCGCCGGCATTCGCAATGAACAACCGCCCACCTTGCACGATCGTGTCGCCGCTGTAGGTGTTGTTGTTTCCAGTTAGGACAACATCGCCGTCTGGGCCCTTGACTAGCGTCAGGGGTGCACCGCTGTTTTGAATAGTCCCGCTGAAGATAGAGCCAGTACTCAGCGTCAAAACGGCATTGGAGGAGGCCGCCGTGTTGTCTACCAGCCCGCCACCACTGAGGCCGTTGATGGTTTCGGAAAATCCATTCAGGTCTAATACTCCAGAGACCGACACGTTGCCCTTGCCGGCACCGTCGGGTATGACATCGGCCGCCCCGAGTCGTAGTGTGCCCGCGCTGATGATGGTGTCTCCAGTGTAGCCGTTATTCCCGGAGAGAACCAAACTGGAAGTCGTACTGGCCTGCGTGACGCTGGTGACATTTGGTCCGATATCGGCACCAATCGTGGTATCGCCAGTTGCAGTGCCTTGAGAGGTCAGGCTGCCGCTGTGGTTGATGGCTGCGTTGTTGAGGTTGATGACGTTTGCAGCGAGGCCGAGATTATTGAGGGTCAGGTTGCCGGCTCCGGTCACGCCACCGGAGAGGTTTGCTACCGCTTTGAGTGTCCCATTAATCACGTTGTCGTAGGTCTGCAAGGTGAGATCGCCATTTAAGGTGACCGGAGCAGTTAAGTTGAATCCGGAGCCGATACCGTTCGCGCCAATCACAATCTGACCACTATCGGGTGCGTGGACAGTTACGGGATTGCCCAGCGACCTGCCAGTAATGAGAGTGGCCCCGGGCGAGCCGGCACCGCCCATGGCAACCGTGCCAGCGCCCAGTGCGGCATTGGTGAACTTGGCCTCCACCGTGCCGTTACGGATAGTGAGCCCACCGGTGAAGGTGTTTGCGCCTCCCAGAGACAGCAGCCCCGAACCAGTCTTAGTCAGAGAAGCGCTCACCCCACCATCGTCGGCAAGGTTGCCAGTAAGAGTGATGTTGCGCGCGGTGCCGGCACTGTCCTGCGCCTGAATGATCACGCCACCGTCGGCGGCGCCGAGTTGCATGTCCAGCGAAGAGCTCCAGTTCCGATCGGCGCCCAGCGTGCCGCCCTGGAGTTGGATCGTGATCGGCAGGTCAGCCGCTGCGGAACCTCGGGTGATGCCTTGCTGGCCAAGGTAGAGACTGCCGCCGCTCAGTTGCAGCAATGCAGACGAGGCAGCGTTGAAAGTGCCAGATTCGCTGCCAAACTGAATGCCGTTGGCAGTTACGATGCCACTGGACTGGTACATGCTGGCGAAGTAGGAATCATCGGTCGTGCCCGCCTTAAAAAAGTAAATCCGGTTGTCGGTGCTACCAGTTCCAATCGTAAGCGTGCCACCCTGCACATCGAGCCTGCCATTGGATGCGGGCGTGTTGCCGATACGAATCTCGCCGGACCGGGAAGCTTCGGTGCCAACATTTACCGTGGCGCCGCCTTGCACGGTCATAGTCGAAGTGTTAGAGATGGCAGTGCCGTTTCCGATGCCGAGGTAGGCATTATTGACGGTGGACGTCGTGTTGTTGCTGTTGACCGTTAAGGTGCCACCGGCAAGAATGTAATTCACGCTGCGGCTGTTGCTAGAAATATTGTAACCGGTATTGTTGCCGGGCGTGATGTTAAAAGTCCCTCCGCTTTGATTGAAGCTGGCGACTGCAACTTTACCGACGTTGGCAGTATAATTCCCAGCGGTCATATTGACGGTGCCAGCACCGTTAAAGTTGTATTGCGAATTAGACGCACCGCCACCGAGATTCAAGACTGCGCCCGAGTTCACAGTGATGGCGGCCGGCTTGTTTCTTTGATAGGTGATGGCGGAATTGATGGTCGCAGTTTTTTCAGCAGCCACGCTGATCGAGGTATTATTCGAGCCATCGTCGAGCTGCAGCTCGACTCCCGCGCCTCCCGAAAGCGTGTAACCACTATTGGCGAAAGTGATTCCGCCACCGACCTGAACCGCTCCCGAAAGCGTCACCGTATAGCTGCCATCCGTGCCCGTACCGAAGGTGGCGGAATCCATGCTGGAATTGTTCCAGTTCTGATTGTTAGCGCCGATTGTTTCGTTGCGCCAGTTGCCGGTATTGTTGGCCCAGTTGCCGCTGCCGTCTTGCGCGCCAGTCACAGCTGAATTCGCATCCCAGGTCAACGGATACGACGGACGCGTGAAATTCCTATCTTGTAGGCTGGGGCCGACCGTCACCGGATTGGTGAAGCCATCCAGCTGAATAGTCGAGCCTGTCGAGGCGGTGAGTGTATAAGTGCCAGACGCCAGACCCGTGATGATATAACGGCCACTCGCATCTGTGTTGGCGCTTTGAGTGGGAGACACGCGCACAGCAATTCCTTGCAGCGGCAAACCCTGAATCGTACTCACCACACCTTCGATGAAAAACGTGCCAGACGCGCCGCCCACTTGAACCACATAGTCCGCTGTGGTGCTGAGACCTTTCATATCAGAAACGGTGCATTGCACAATATAGAAGCCAGCCGCCGGCCAGCTTTTGCTGGCGATCGCACTGTTGTTCGTCGTCGTCGTGCCATTGCCCCAATCCCAAAAGTAGGCCAGCGTGTCGCCATTCGGATCGCTGGCGTTACAGGTAAAGGTGACGCTGCCATTGACCGCGGGGTTGGAATTGTTGGCGCTAAGAGTCGCCTCTGGCGGGAGATTGCCAGAAACGTTGCCGCGAGTCGCCGTGACATCGATCCAGTTCACACCGTCTGGGTCGGTGCCGCGCGCCACCGGGGTGATGTGGATAGCTGCCGCAGTGTCGGAGAAGGTCATGCCAATCGGCAGAACGGCGTCGGTCTTCTCAGAGGTATCAGGCTGCATGTCGAGCAACAGTGGTTGTTGGTAGCCGCCGTTGATGTTGGCCCAGTTCACCAGCACGCCGTCTCGCATGCCGTAGTTCGTGCCATAGAGTTGACGATGTTCGATCCAGTAATCATCCGAGTTGCCGGGGCGCTGCACGACGAGCGCCCGCTGGTTTCCGTCGGCCTGGACCTTATCCATGGCGCGGATGCGCGTAGTGGTGGTGCCATTGGTCGTGATCTTCACCACGTCTGAGTCGGGTATCCAATCGAGATAGTTCTTCACACTGGCACCGAAATGCCGGCTGGAATGCGGTGAAGGACCCACCCCCATGATGTCGAAGACGTTTCCATAAGCCCACTCGTCGCCGGGGCCTATCACGCTGCCATCATCGGTATCCCATGCACCAGAATGCGGCAGGCCGAAATTGTGGCCCACCTCATGAGCGCAGGTTTTGAGGTTCCACTGGCGGTTGTGCAGCCACGCTCCGCGCGCGCCCACAAAGGCCACACCGGCGGTTCCGGGCATGTTTGGCTGGCTGCCGGAGATCACCACCTCATAGGTATAGTCCGTGTAAATGTAACCCGCGGCCACAGCCGCCGTGCGCGCGGCATCCAGTATCCGGCCAAATTTGTTGTAATAACTGGCATTGTTCGGCAGCCGCAGAACCGGCGTGAATTCGGAACCCTGCCCCTCCAACGCGAACGTCGCCTTTTGATAAGACATGTTAGTATAAACGGAATTCATGTCAGAGATCAAAGTCTGCAAAGTCGAATCAGTGGCGCTCTGTCCTTGAAAATCTGGAAAATCCACGCGGATGATCAGCAAAGTTTTCTGCCCTTCAGTTTGAGGGCTGGCCGCGATCACGCCGTCCAGATCCGAAGCCAGGGCCGCGGTGGCACCGGATTGCTCGGCACCTTCCGCAAGTAGCAGGGCCGCGATGGCTTGAGTATCATCGGCATAGCGAGTGATCCGGCCGTCGCCAAAAGCGATCACCGGCCCGTCGGCAGCGTCGGTTTGCTGCTGCGATAAGCCTACCGATTGCCCAGCCTCCACTCTGGCAGTCAGTTCCGATGGATCCAGCACACGGCCCGGAAATTCCAATAGCGCGAGCTTGTCATCGAGCGCCAGGCCGTGGATGGCGATATTGTCGCGGGTCGGTATCGCGCCGCGACGCCCATACGTGTAGGCGTCGAAAACCTGGCCATCCCGCAGCGTTACTTTGCGGTCGATCTGGCAGCCACGGTTGCCATCCAGAGTGGTCGCCATCGCCATCAAGTCCCCGCTAGCATCGACTTGCCGCTCAAGTAGTGTCAGGACCTCTGCCGGCAACTGCCGCCGCACGGCATGAGGCACCGCGAGTTCCAGCGCCCGCTGCGGATCCTGCTCAATCAGATTAAGCAGCGCATGGCGGCGCTGCTGTGCCAGCTGAATGCCTTGCTGGAGATTCGCACCAGCAACCATCTGGCTTTCCGTCCAGCGGCGGAATTCCTCAAATACGGTTTCGGCGACAGGTTCACTGAAACGAAGATCTGCCCGCTTGGGCAGCTCTAGTCCCGATTCGGGCAGCGGAGCATCCACGCCGGCCGTAGGCGCCTCAATTGGACAGCACGCTGCCGCTTCTTTTACCAGGACTTTTGCCGGCACTTCCGAAACCGCCACTTTCGCCACAGCGGGCACTTTCGCCACAGCGGCCGTTTTTGCAGTAGCCGGAGCTTCGGTATGCCTGACCAACTGCAGCAATAGAAGCATGCAGACAAACAGCACCGAGACTCGGATGATAAAACGTTTCATTTTAAGACAGTAAAAAAAACAACCTGGCTTTAAAAGTCGAGCAATTTGCGCGGCTACTGTGAAGGAAAAGTGTAGGTCACTTCGTCCTCGGTAATCACCACGGTGCCGCCGAGAGCTTCATTCACCTGCAGCACGCTGCGGGTGACAACGTCTAATCTGCGGCGTGCTGCGCGCCACTAATACGGTTTTTTGACTCGGTTCGAGTAGCTCGGTTTCGGCACTGCTGGGCGCAAAGCTATAGAAGATCGTACGCGGAAACGTTTTGTGGCCTGCATTGTCGATCGTCAGGGAATCGCCTTCAATGTTGAGGACGTTATAGATCCAGAAGTTATGTGCTTTGCCGTCACGGCACGGGTCCGCGTTTTGCAAATCGCAGTGCAGGAAGACCGCCTTGCCGTTGAGGCGTATAAAATCGCTGGGGTCGGGATAAATCGATTCGACCACTGACAACGAATAGCCCTCGTCAGCAGAGAGCAGCAAACCAACCGTCGCATAGCCGGCCGCGATGCCATTGCCACCTGAATAATGGATGATGACAAAGTCGATCTTTGCATCTTGATTTAAATGGGCCGTGTAGAGCTCAATACCAGTCGCGGAGCTAAAGTGACTGAAGCGCCATCTCGGCACGGACGGATTGGAGTGCGCCGCTGCCCGACTGCCTGACTGCGGGTCTAAATAAACATACAGCCACGGGTCGACGTCGTCTGAATCCTGAGCAACGATTAAGCGCTGCTCGAACGGAGCATCGGTTGCGGAGATCTGATACTGGCAGATCGACTGCGACGCTAAAGCCGTACCCGACTCCAGCATCGGCTCGATTTTTTGCAGCGTGATAAGCTCGACCTCCGCCCCTTCGGCAAACGGTTGATGCGCCCGATTGGCAGCGCGCAGAGTCGTGAACAGGATGACAGAAAACAATAACAGGCAAAATGGACGCATGCAGATTAATCAAGCGACCGAGCAATCCCACACAACAGGAATCGTGTCAAAGCAGCCCAATGTGAATAAGTTTTCCGCAGCCCAAAAGGCATGTGACGCTTCGAGTGCAGCGGCGATTGATAAAGTCAGAATGGATGCTTGAAGAATCGGTGCCTGTGGTATGCTTTGCATAGCGACAACACTACTCACTTATGAATTCAACCTTTACATACCAAACAGAAGTTTTTTTCGACGAGCTCGACGGCCTGGGCATGCTCCACCATACACGCTACCTGCTACATCTGGAACGGGCTCAGCAAAAGTTCTTTCAAGAATTACTCGGGGTTAATGACTTTAATATCGAGCGCGACGAAGACATCTTCGTGGTCGTGCACGGCGTCGAAGCACGTTTTCGACAAGCATTCACTGTGCCGGGGCCGATTGCGGTGGACTACCAGATCGAGCGCGTGCGCAGCAGCGGCGTAACGATGCGCTTCACCGTTCGGCACCCGCAGGATAGCAGCGTTGTTTATTGCGATGGCAGCCGCACTGTGTGTAAGCTATCCAGCCAAACGCATCAACCGACGCCTTGGACGGACGAGTTCCAAGCAGCGATGAAGGCCTACTAGTCGGGTGCACTG
>DBBT01000100.1:0-2871 GCA_002292345.1 Opitutia bacterium UBA977
GGGGCGGTCATTCACCGTGACCCTGGTGAATGTCAATTCCCTAGGCTACACCTTGAAAATGGGCGATGCCAGTTTGACGCTGCCCTTCGATGATTCATCCGGCGACTCTGCTAGTGTGACCAAGGATTCCACCCAGTAATTCGCAACTTCATTTTATTTATATTATAGATTAACCTTTACCCCACCTAATTCATTCAACCCTCTGCCTTATGAAAAAGCACAATCTAGTCTCTTTAATGTTCCTTGCTCCAATCGTCATGTGGGCGCAAGCAGTGCAGGTCGAACCGGCGCTCAGCGATATCGATTTATCCGACGTGGTGATCATCGAGGATGTGGCTGAGCCAGTCGAATCGACCCGCGCGGAACCGGCAAGCGTCCTAGCTACAGAAGAGTTGTCCGATGCTGCAAGCACGCCGCCAGTGGATGGTGTAACTGTCCAAGTGGCTGCGATGGAACCGGCAACTGCGGCACCCGAGCTTGAAGTGGGGTTAGATAGCGTTGGCGAAGTCGTTGAGATTCTAGATGAGCCGACTGCAGGTGTCGTGGTGGATGTGGAGGCACCTGAGATCCTTGATGTAGCGACCACCGCACTGCCGAGCGATTCCGAAGTGGTGCTGGAGTTGCCTGGTCAGGAAACATCGGGCCCAGGTTCGGCGGCGATGGCTGAAGAAGAGACTATTTCGGTTGATTTCCCAGACGAGGAAGTCCGCACGATTCTACGTAATGTGGCCGACTTGTTTGATTTAAATCTGGTAATTCCTGATACCTTACAAGGGCGCACCTCTGTTAAGCTTCGCAATATTACCTGGCGCCAAGTGTTTGAGGTCGCTTTAGAGCCACTGGGTTTCACGTATGTTGAGGATCGTAATATCATTCAAATTAGAAGTCTAGTCGACTTGACGAGTGAGCCGATGGATACGCGTGTCTTTATTCTCAACTACGCTGGAGCCGATGCGATTCAAGACTCGATCTCACCATTGATCGATACCGCTAGTGGAGGTAAGATTCAGGTCGACAAACGCAGCAATGCACTGGTGATTACCGAGCGCCCGTCGCGGATGAATCGGATCCAAGAGGTGATTGATACTTTGGACCGTGCAACGGATCAGGTGATGATTGAATCGAAATTCATCGAAGTCTCGAATGGCGATTTGTCGGATATTGGTGTCGATTGGGCTTATCTGAATGAAAATGAAGGCGATCTACTCGGTGGCAGTGGTGCAGGTTCGGGTGACCCCGGTTTTGCTAACACTGGACCTCAGGCCTTGACTGAACTGAATGAAGATCCTGGTCCACCAGTAACTGTTACGGGTGGACTTTTAGAAGGTGGGGAAATCCTAAACAAGGGTCTCGCCAATATTGCTGCGGGTAGCGCTTCTGGTGGCTTGGTTGCGGTCTTTTCCAGTACTCAGTTTGCTGCGACCTTGACTGCGATTCAAACGGAAAACCGTTCGAAGCTGGTCTCCAATCCGACTGTGGTGGTGATGAATAATCAACAAGCGGTGTTTCAGGTTGGCGAAGATTATCCGATTCGTCAGTTCACGGTCAACGATGAGACAGGCGAACTGGAAACTGGTAAGCTGGAATATCGGTTTGTTGGGATCGAATTAGATGTGACGCCTTCCGTGAATGCCGCCGGTATGATCACACTGGATGTGCACCCGGTCGTGAGTGCGCTCGGTGACACTGTGCCTATTAATGTGGGCGGAGCTATCTTGGAAGATCGGATCTTCAAAAAGCGTGATGCGAAGACTCAGGTCACGATCAAGGATGGCTACACGATTGCGCTGGGTGGATTGACTGCGGAGACTGAAGACAATGATTCCTCAAAAATTCCGTTTTTGGGGGATTTGGCTTTGTTAGGTAAGCTATTTCGCAGTGATGTGTCTAATGAGGCTTCGACCAATTTGATCATTTTCCTCACTGCTAAAACGCTGAATCCGGATGGCAGCACCTATGCGGACATGATTGATCCACGGAAGTTGGAAACCATGGGGATAACTCCATCGCAACTTCCAGGCTATGAAGTGCCGGCGGATCAGCTGGAGCTAATCCAGTCAATCGAAGCAAGGCGCGAAGAATTTATTTCTGAAGAGTATAAGAGAACGCCTCGAAAGAATCACTTCAGGTAATCATCGTCGATTGACTTTATTTCCAGGGGCGCAACTCGTTGAGTTGCGCCTCTTTTGTGTGCCTCGCATGGCTTGCGGCTCTATCGCTAGGCAGGTCTGGCGCTTCAACACGCTCGACTCTACCGAAAAATCGCCATTGCGGCGGCACTCTCGTAGATCAACCAGCCCAGGGTCAGCACCAGTAGCAGCGTTAATGCGATGCGCAACCAGCGTCTGCGTTGTCTAGGTAGGTCGAAGTGTGAGAAGTTGCGACCTCTGACCGATGGTTGCGCTAAATAGCTGCCGAAGTTACCGCGAGATCCGTGTCCTCGCCCCGCCTGCTTCGGCAGCGTGAAGGCCCCGACATATTGGGAGCGGCGGTAGCGCCACTTGTAATAAAGGTGGATCATTGCGAGGTGGTGGTCAATTCAGCTGGTATTTGCGATACTTTGTGGTGATAAACTCTGCGTCGACAAATGATTGTCTAAACTGCGAAGTTAACCATGATTTGTGGCTGCTGAACTTTTTTAATCAATGCAAATTCCTTTATTGTGAGAATTTCTACACAAACTATATCCCTCCTGAAGGGTGAACGGCCGATTGTCGCTGTCACCGCATACGATGCAATCATCGCTCGCTATGCGGACGAGGCGGGCGTCGACCTGATTCTAGTCGGCGACTCGGTTGGCACTACGCAGTTGGGCTTCGAGACCACGATTCCAGTGACGCTCGAGATGATGCTGCACCACACCGCGGCGGT
>DBBT01000100.1:3009-4086 GCA_002292345.1 Opitutia bacterium UBA977
ATCCCAGTGCTGGGGCATATTGGCTTACTGCCGCAGCAGTTTCACCAACTCGGCGGCTATCGTAAGTACGGTCGCAGTGAGGCGGAGAAGGTCATGTTGGTCGGCGATGCCTTGGCATTGGAGCAGGTCGGCTGCTTCGCAGTGATCTGTGAGATGGTCGATGGCGCCGTGGCTGGCGCGATTGCGCGGGAGCTGACCGTGCCGCTGATCGGTATCGGTAGCGGCCCGCATTGTGATGGCCAAATCTTAGTGACCAATGACCTGCTGGGCATGACCACCGGTTATGTACCTTCGTTTGTGAAGCAGTATGCCCAGCTCAGCGAGCAAGTGAAAGGCGCCTTCGCGGAATATGCCGAAGACGTCAAAAACGGGAAATTCCCCTCATAAAATATCCGCAAGCTGCCGAGTCGGCATTAATTTATGTTTCTTTATCGTCTTACAGGTACCCGCTGCAGTCACCCTTTCGGAGCACAAACGTTCTGATTTACCCTCACCGCGCTACGTCCTAAATGTTAACTCTTCCTTACCTATGAACTGTTGTATTCTCGGAGCTGGTGCCTGGGGCACTGCCATGGCCTTGCATTTAGATCGTTGCGGACATTCCGTGACCTTAGTCCCTCGCCGTATGGAGCACGCCTTGGCGATCGCCTCGACGCGCGAGAATGTCGATTACCTGCCGGGCTTTCAGCTGCCGCATTCGATTCAAATTGGCTGCGAGCTTGCACCGGTGTTGATGGAGGCGGAGGTGGTCTTCCTCGCTTGTCCCTCCAAGGCGCTGCGCGACTTGTGTCTGCGTGTGCGTGCGGCCAGCGGTGATGCCTGGCAGCTGAAGTTGTTTCTCGTAATGTGCAAGGGCCTCGAACTCGACAGCTTTAAGACGCCGTCCGAAATTGTGAATGAGATCTTCCCTGAGGTGGCATGCGGCGCCTTGTCTGGCCCAACTTTTGCCGGTGAGGTCGCTGCGGGTAAT
This sequence comes from Opitutia bacterium UBA977, assembly GCA_002292345.1. Lineage (GTDB taxonomy): Bacteria > Verrucomicrobiota > Verrucomicrobiia > Opitutales > Coraliomargaritaceae > Lentimonas. Next base: position 3,980 of record DBBT01000100.1, read on the forward strand.
CCGACGGCTGTGACGCTGGCAGTGGACGCAGACTTCGCGGCTGCAGATACGTATCAACAAGACTTTAGCAATGCCTCGCTGCGCGCGTATTTGTCGAACGATGTGCG
>DBBT01000100.1:4112-8779 GCA_002292345.1 Opitutia bacterium UBA977
CAGCTCGGGCAATTGCTTGGCGGTCAGAAGGAAACCTTCTACGGCTTGAGCGGCTTTGGCGATTTGGTGGCGACCTGCTCCGGCAGTTGGAGCCGCAACCGCACCTTTGGCGAACGTGTCGGGCAAGGGGAGGCGCCTGAGTCGATCGTCAGCAGTCAAAAATCCGTCATCGAAGGTTACCGTGCCACAGACTGTATGAAGCGACTCTGTGACGAAAAAGACATGGACGCGCCAATCCTATCGCAAATCCACGCCATTCTGTATGATGGGCAAGAGCCGTTGTCTGCATTGCAGGCATTGATGAGCCGTGGACTCAAGGCCGAGTAGCTTGCAAATTAATTAATAATTCGTTATTTCAATGTCAGACCAACCGCTGTGCAAAGTTGACCAATCATCGATCCATCAACGAGGCCTGTTTGCCACGTGCGATATTGAGGCAGGTGCCGATATCATCCAATACGTCGGAGAGAAGATCTCCAAAGCAGAGTCTAATCGCCGTGCGCTAGAGTGGGAAGAGCAAGCGCGCACCTCTGGCGAGGGCTTGGTGTATATCTTCGAGATTGATGATGATTGGGATCTCGATGGGCGTTTGGGCGAGAACCCCGCGCGCTATATGAACCACTCCTGTGATGGGAATTGCGAAGCGCTGAACTGCGAGGGAGAAATATGGATTGTTGCACGTAAGGACATCAAGCAGGGCGAAGAACTTGTCTATGATTACGGCTATAACATGGAGCATTTTTTGGATCACCCCTGTGACTGTGGTGCCGACCAATGCGTCGGTTATATTGTACGCGAGGATCAACGCAAGAAGGTGAAGAAGTTGATTAAGGGGCTGAAAAAGAAACCGAAGGAACTCGCGAAGTCAGGCTAGGCTGCGTCAGCATTATTAGGCGCTACGGATTATCAGTGGCTGCGGATCTAGCACGAGATGTCACGACAGCCTAACAATCGCGGCCTAATTAAATTTGGTTCTGGGCATTCTGATCGATTCTAATATCACACTATTGCATTAATTAATACGGGTGGCGGACTGGATCAATTCTTACTTATGGCTTATCCCAGTGGGCAACGATCGATCAAAATGCTTAATATGAGCAACTAAGACTTATTAATGAAAACAGCGACCAATCAAAAATTTCTCAAACTTGTCGAACAAGGCCTCAATCAGGTCGAAGAGGAGCACACTTTTCTAGTCGATGCGTTCGTTGACGTGTTGCAGTCGATGGGGCAGGCGCAGGCTGCGAGTTTGATCAAAAGCCGTCTTAAGCGTGTCTCACCCGAGAATTTAGACGATGCATGTGTTCAAGCGGTTTCTTTCTATTTTCAGCTACTTAACCTAGCCGAAGAACATGTTGCCAACAGTATGCGCCGCACCCGTGAAGCCACGCTCGGCGTAGCCTGTGAGCCGGGGCACTGGGGGCACTATTTGAGTCGTCTCAAAGAGGCGCGTATCAAACCAGCAACGGTGCGCAAACAAATCAGTAAACTGTGGGTCGAGCCTGTCTTTACTAAGCACCCGACCGAAGCGAAGCGCTGGTCGGTACTCGGTATTCACCGCGAAATCGTGCGCTTACTGCGCCATCGCGAAGGCGAACGCACGCCGCGTGAAGCGGAGCAAAATGCCAACGAAGTGCGCGCCATTATCGAGCGCCTGTGGTTGACCGGTGAGATATACATGCACAAGCCGCAGGTCAAAGATGAGCTGGAAAATCTACTCTACTATCTGCGTGAAGTATTCCCTTCGATGTTCAACCGTCTTGATGAAAATCTCGAATACGCTTGGCGCGAGACATGGCCTAAGGAAGCGCCGCTGCAGCTTGAAGAACTACCACATCTGCAATTCGGCTCATGGGTCGGAGGGGATCGCGACGGCCATCCGCTCGTCACTGCCAAAGTCACTGCCGAGACTCTCGTCACGATGCGCAGCACCGCAGTGCAGATTATTCGTACCCGACTGCAGGGGCTCGCGCAGAGGCTGACTTTTTCCGAGGTGCGTAGCAAAGTGCCAAAGCCCTTGTTGAAACAGCTCAAGGCCTGGGGCGGCGACGCCCGCCCACAAGAGCCGTGGCTCAGTTATGTGGCGCGGCTCTCTGAGCAAATCGATACGCTGACCGAACAAGCGCTGCGCGATCATCTCAATCAACTCTCCGCATGGTTAGAAGAAGCCAATGCGACACGTAGTGCCAACAGTTGTGTGCGCCCGCTACTGCGTTTACTCGACAGCATCGGCTTGCACCTCGCGCGTATCGACATTCGCCAGAATAGCGATTTCTATGAGACGGCACTCAGCCAAATGATGGCTGCGGCCGGAGTCGAAGACGCCAAGAATTTCAGCACATGGTCGGAAGCCGACAGGCTCGCCTTCCTCAACCATGAGCTCTCGACGCCACGGCCGCTGACGCACGCCTCGATGTCGCTACCGAAGGAAGCGACTGAAGCACGTGACACCCTCGCAGTGGTAGCTCAGCACATTCGTCAACATGGTCCCGCTGGAGTGGGTGCACTAATCGTCAGTATGACGCGTAACTTGGTCGACCTCTTGACCGTTTACGTACTCGCAAAAGAAGTCGGCCTGACCTACCAAGAGGATGGTCAACTCCGCTGTATGCTGCCGGTCGTGCCACTCTTCGAAACGTACGAAGACCTCGAACGCGCACCTGGTATTTCAAATGCATTCCTTGCGCACCCTTGCACGCGTCATAGTCTACGTATTGGCGATCCGGATACGAAGCCTCGCTTCATCATCATGCTCGGCTATAGCGATAGTAATAAGGACACTGGCATCCTCGCTAGCCAATGGATATTAAAAAGCGCTCAAAGTAAGCTGTTTGACGTCGGCGAAGATCACGGTGTCAAAATCGCGTTTTTCCACGGTCGTGGCGGCACTGTCGGTCGCGGCGCTGGCCCAACACACCGTTTCCTTGAAGCGTTGCCCGAGGGCTCTCTCGATGGTGGTATCCGTGTGACTGAACAAGGCGAAGTAATCGCACAGAAATACAACACGCCAGCCACTGCCACTGCCAATCTCGAATGGTTGCTCGCGGGTAGCCTCGGGGCGCAATTGCTCGCTGCCAAGCAGACCACTAACAAAGTGATTGATGACGCGATGGAGACCTTGGCAAAGCGCTCAAGGAGTGCCTATCGCGAGTTACTGGAAGCACCTGGATTTATTGATTTTTACCGACAAGCCACACCGATCGACGCCATTGAGCAAAGTCGGATCGGTTCGCGCCCATCGCGCCGTACTGGCAAGGCCAGTATCGAAGACCTACGCGCGATTCCCTGGGTCTTTAGCTGGAATCAATCCCGCTTCTACGTCCCCGGTTGGTATGGCGTCGGCAGTGCCTTGGATGCGCTTGAAGCTGAAGCACCCGAAGCTTACAAAGCGCTGCAAGACAATCTACAAGCCACTCCGTTTTTACGCTACGTGTTCTATAATATTGAAAGTAGCATCAGTAGTTCCGATGAGAAATGGATGCGCACTTATGCCGATTTGGTAACAGACGTGGCTTTGCGTAAACGCATTCTCGGCCAGATTCTCGACGAGCGCACGCGGACCGTGCAACACTTGGATAAGTTGTTCACTCGATCGCTGCCGGAACGTCGCCCGCGCTTTTACAAGACGCTGACTGAACGCGACGTGCCACTCGCCGCCTTGCATAAAAAGCAAATCGATCTGTTGCAACAGGCACGATCCAGCGACCAGTTCGACCCCGCGACCACCGACAATCTCCTTCGAGTCGTCAATGCGATCGCTGCAGGTCTACGTACGACTGGCTAGCAATATGGTTCGATTCAGGCAAGGCCTGAGAGCGTACTTGGGGCAGAGGCAATTCGTCCTCAAGTCGTTGTATGATTTAGTCACTTCTACTAGTTTTTAAATAAAAAACGAATTTTAGATTTGGATTATTCGTTACTTAAATTAGCGATGAGTATATCAGAAATTTAATAATAAGCATAATATTTTTGGGAATCGTCGGGTATTTAGGCACGATGCTGTATGATCAGGCATTTCTCAGTAAAGATCAGGATGAACTGATCGAAGCTCAGGCTGGCGGCCATGTGTATAGCTATCCTGCGGCTGTGAACATCAAGAACTCCGTGGGTCGGGATATGATGGTGACTCTGCTTGCTAGAAGTGAAACGCACATCCAGTTCACACGGCCGGACGGCGAGGAGTTTGTCTATCCGATTAGTTCCTTAGATTTGGCTGCGCAGACCTTGATCAGTAAGTATCCGAACGATGGGATTAAAAATGCTGTCGCGTATATGGACCAAGGATCATTGAAGCTCGGTGATTTGTATGTGCAGGAGCTGGAAAAGCGAATTCGGGAAATTGATAAAAAGGTAGAGGGTCTTTCGCGGGGATATGCCAGTAGTAATGGGAACACTGAGAAACGAACAATTCGGCGTGAGGTGGAAAAACTGCAGGCGGAGAGGGTAGATTTGCAGAGCAAAATTTCAGATCGACAATAATATATTATGAAAAGTTTTTTATTTTTAATTCTTATTCTGGGGTCTGGTTTTTGGTGTTATGAGAATTACGGCCAGAATCTGCCGGTTCACACGACCTTGTCACATACGGATGGCCGTTCGATGGAAGTCGTACTTTTATCTCGAGGGCAGTCGCAGGTGACTTTCAAGCGTCAGTCGGACGGCAAGCG
>DBBT01000009.1:0-9492 GCA_002292345.1 Opitutia bacterium UBA977
GTTTGCCAGAACTATTGATTAATCTGTTATTGAGCAGATCTGAGTAGGCACAATTTTGATTTCGCTGTTTTCTTTAGCTTGCTGTATTGAAAGTTCAAATACGATTTGGAAGTGATGAGCTCCTCGCAGCGCAGTGTGGAGGACTAGGCGGGCAAGGACTGTTTTACTGCTTTCTCGGGAATGGATTTGCCAAGCCTTGTGTCGTCGCGATACCATCGAATTCTTGAATATACGTAAGTTTATGAAAAGGCCTTTAGAAACCATAATTTCCGTAGCCGCTTTGGTCGGCTTGCTTTGCAGTTCTTATGCGCACGAAAGCCGTCAGCCCACTGGCCTGATCGCTCCCAATAGTGATTGGAAGTATGATGACGATGGCGAGGCTGATACCGGGTGGGAGACGCCTGAGTTCAATGATGAAATCTGGGGGACAGCACAGTCGCCTTTGGGCTATGGAGAGCACTATCTAAATAAGCCCCATCTTGTGAGGGGAAGAATCGACTATTATTTACGGCATCAATTCACGGTGAATGATCGCACTGCGATTCCTAGTTTGATTCTGCGTGCTCGTTACGATGATGCGTTTGTCGTGTATTTGAATGGAACCGAGTTGACGCGCACGCACCGATTGGATGGTAGCTCGGTGCGGAATCACGAGGCCATTGAGTTCGAGACCTTTGCGTTGGCGGCGACTGCGCTGCGTAACGGTGTGAATACATTGGCTGTCAGGCTGGTTAATCGGGAACGAAATAGTTCAGACGTCGTGTGGGATGCTAATTTACTGGCGGGCGATATGAGCGTTGTAGTTTCGAAGGCATCTGTTCCGAAGCTCAGGGCACAGGCAACCGCGCCGCATAGTATTGTTCGCGGGCCTTATCTGCAAAATACTACCCAGGAGGAGATCACTGTGCGTTGGCGTACTAGTCATCCCACACGTGGTCGTGTCGATTACTGGATGCCAGGCAGTGAGGAACGTTTTTTCATGCAAGAAGCTGTGCCGACGTCTGAGCACAGTGTGCGATTAACTGGCCTAGAATCAGGGAGCACTTACCATTATAAAATCACGGGCACGGATCCGAGCTATGAATTTCGGACATTACCTCCGGCGCATGAGGCGGTATCGACACGTGTTTGGATTATCGGTGACTCTGGCACTGGGAATGATAAGGCGCGTGCGGTCTATAATGCGTATCGCGAATTCACTGCAGATCGGCAGACGGATGTTTGGTTGATGCTAGGAGATAACGCGTATGGTCATGGTACGGATCAGCAGTTTCAAAATGCAGTGTTTAATATTTATAATCCATTGTTGCATACGACCTGTCTGTGGCCAGCGGTGGGTAACCATGAGACGTTATGGGCAAATCTTGACGACAATCCTTTGACTAATAATCAAGCGGATCCCTACCTCGCGATTTTTGATATGCCCAGTCAGGGCGAGGCGGGTGGTGTACCTTCGGGTAGCGAGCTCTACTACAGTTTTGATTACGGGCGGACGCACTTCATTTGCTTAGACTCGCAAGTGAGTGACCGTCGCCCAGGGGGCCCGATGTATGATTGGCTCAAGGCAGATCTGGCACAGGTAAGTGAGCAGGATTACGATTGGGTGATCGCATACTGGCATCACCCCCCGTATACACATGGCACGCATGATTCAGACAAAGAGCAGCAGCATTTTGATATGCGCGAGAACTTCCTGCCGATGCTTGAAGCGCACGGTGTTGATTTGACCTTCGGTGGTCATAGTCATACCTATGAACGTTCCATTCTGATGCATGGCCATTATGGCACCAGTGATACATATGATCCTGCGCTCCATGCTTTGGATGCGGGCGATGGTCGTGCGGATGGGGATGGCCAGTATCGACAAGGACTGGATGAGAGGCATGGTACGATCCACACGGTTGCGGGGAGTTCTGGGAAGTTTGGCGCCTTTCGAGCTGAGCATCTGCCGTTTATGGTCGAGAACCTCTCGGCTTTGGCATCGGTGGTGGTCGATATCGAAGGTCGCGCTCTGCGGGTGACGACTCTTGGGAGCCAGGGGGAAACGCTCGATAGCTATACTTTGCTAAAAGATTGAGGTTTCAATGGCTTGGAGTGTTTACATCTTACGCTGTGGTGATGGGAGTCTCTATACAGGCACGGCGACGGATGTGGCGCGGCGCTTTGGCGAGCATCAAGCGCAGGGACCGAAGGCGGCGAAATATGTGCGTGGCCGTGCGCCGTTGAAATTAGTGCATACACGCGAGGTCGGGACACGATCGGAGGCGTTAAAAGAGGAGTGGCGTATTAAGCGACTCAGCCGAGCGCAGAAGGAGGCCTTGCTTTTGGTTTAAGAGTCAGTCTGTCGTGATTTGAGGTGTCGTTAGATTTCAGCGGATGGTTGATCTGATGAACTAATAAGACTGTGCTGGAGGTCTCGATCTCGGTTCGTTGATACCGTCGTTTGTGACGCGGACGTATCGCCAGTGAGAGCCGAGGACGTGGCGATTAATGCTACTGTTGAACTGCTATACGTATCTGTCCCGTACGCCTCTGCCGATGCTAGACGATTGATACTGTTGGCCACAAAAAATCCCTAAAGCTATATGCATTAAGGATTTCTAAATGGTACACCCGGAGGGACTTGAACCCCCAACCTCCTGATTCGTAGTCAGGCGCTCTATCCAATTGAGCTACGGGTGCTTATTGGGAAGCCGGGATAAAGACAAAGTGGGTGCATGAGATCAAGCAGAACTTTGCGAAAGATTAACTTTTTTCAAACTAGCTTCGCGCTACCCTTGAAAGCGCACGAAATAGACCATGGCTGCGGCTAGAATGCCGAGACCTAGGATGCTCCACCAGAGAGGTTTAGCGAGTGCAGGTTTGCGGTTGATGAGGACGATGACGCCCCCTAATGCGAGCCAAATGACCATCTTTACGATCAGCCAAGGTTCTGTAAAGCTGTGCCCGAGCTTAGAAATCATAGCAAATCCAGCGATCAGGATGAGCAGCAGTCCGATACCACTGGTAATTGAGCCGAGTTTACGAACGGCTGCGTTGTCGCTGTTAGCGAGGCTGCGCGCGAGCAGGGCTCCGTAGCCCATGAAGAGCATGATGATTCCGGTAACGTGAAGAATTTGGTAGATATATGGAGGCATAAGCAGCACCTTTGTGAAGTTCGTAAAAAAAGCAAGCCCGACTCTCGATAGAGAGTCGGGCTGGTATCAATTAGCTAGGCTGTCGCGCTAGACTGCCTTGGGTATTTCGGAAGGAATATCGATGACGTGTGTGTCCCTGCGCTTGACCTTCTGGAGGCGAGAGCGTCGCCGAAGCATTCGGTCGAGCTTGTTGACCATCTCGTCGATTGACTTATATAGATCGTCCGTCTCGGCGTGGGCATTATGGTCGTTGCCCCGCACTTCGAGATGCCCTTTGGCGATAAATTCGTTCTGGTGTGTGCGTTTATGGGCGTCGTATTCAAGTTCCACGCGCATGCGGACAATATGATCTTCGTGCTCGAAGAGTTTTTCTACTTTTGCTTCGACCACATTTCGAATCGCATCGGTGAGATCCATATTTAACCCGGAGATGATGACATCATGTTGCTTCATATATTATTTATTCCTTTTCTATTGTGGGTTCATAGTTAACGAAGACGATTGTCCCCGCCACTTTGACAAGTCTGAGCAAAAAAAGAGCCAACACTATTTTGATCGCTACAATCAAGCGTGTTGGCATCTATTAACCTGAATATGCCAACACCTACTGAATATCTAAAACACACGTCCGTAATCATTATTACTGGTGGTTCGTCGGGTATTGGCTGCTCAATTATCAAAGCAATTAAAAACTTAGCCCCGACCGCCACGGTATGCAACCTTTCTCGTTCAAAACCAGGCGATTTTTTTGATCAACACGGTATTCATATCGCAACGGACTTAAGCGACCCAACGGCAGTCGCTGCTGCTGCGGAGCAATTAAATATAATTATAGCGGAGGCCGAGCCGGGCGAGGTATTGCTAATTAATAATAGTGGCTTTGGAGATTATGGTCGTCAGCAGGATTTGGATCGAGGGAAGCAGTTGCAGATGATTGACCTGAATGTTCGAGCGATAGTGGATCTTACTTCCCGGTTGCTGCCGCAGATGCTAAAACGGGGTGGTTGCGTGGTGAATGTGGCCTCGACGGCCGGCTTTCAGCCGACCGCATATTTAGCGACCTATGGCGCGACGAAGGCGTTTGTGTTGAATTGGACACTGGCATTGGGTGAGGATTTGCGAGGCACGAAGGTGCGAACATTGGCGGTGTGTCCGGGCCCGACGCGCTCAAATTTCTTTAAATCAGCAGGATTTGAGACACCGCCGATGCAGGAGGGGACGAGTTTGACTCCTGATATGACGTCCGAGGAAGTGGCGGATTTGACACTGCAGGCACTGGCGGAAGGTAAGTCGCTGCTGGTGACTGGTTGGAAGAATAAGTTAATCGCATTGTTTGGCAGTAAATTTCCGATCATCGTTGTGACTCGAATCGGTGCTGCAATATTGCGCAAGATGCGTTTAGAAGCACACAAGGGAGATTCGAAATGAATCCATACGGCGAAGCAGCTCCACTGGTTGATCTGGCAATTTTTCCGGAATGGATACTACAGGAGGATGAGAATCTTCTGATTATTAATAAGCCAGGTTGGCTAGTTTGCCATCCGTCTAAGAATGGGCCGTTGTCTAGCTTGGTGGGGGTGGTTCGAGAGCATACAGGTGCGGAAAAGCTACACTTGGTCGCGCGCTTGGATCGAGAGACGAGCGGCTTGATTGTCTTTGCCAAACGTCCGTCGGTGGCACGTAAATTTCAGATGGCGATTCAGAGTCGCATCGTGAAGAAAGAATATCTGGCGATTCTGCAAGGTGAGTTTGACGGGCCGATTCATGTGGATGAGCCCATCGCTCGGCGTAGAGGCGGGCCGGTTATTGTTAAATCGGAAGTGAGTTATGACCGCACTTCGCAGACTGCAGTGACGGACTTCATACCGCTTATTTCAAAAAATGGCTATACGCTCTGTCGTGTTGAGCTTGAGACGGGACGCAAACACCAGATTCGTGTGCATGCGGAATTCCTAGAAAAGCGCTTAGTCGGTGATAAAATTTACGGACCCGATGAGACCCTGTATATCGAGTTTATCGAGAATGGCTGGACCGATAGGTTGGAAGCGGCTTTGCCGATCAAGCGTCAAGCTCTGCATTGTTATCGCTACGTGTTTAACTTTCCGGAGGGACCGATCTCATTTGCCGCACCGTTACAGGAAGACATGCTTGAATTCTGCGAACAGTATATGGGGCTGAGCTTTAGCGAAGTGGCCGCGACTGTGGAGTGATTCACCGGTTATATGAGTGTGGGCGACTCGCTATCTCCTTAGCATTTTAGTAAGCAAGGCGGGAATACACGCGCAGGCACAAAAAACCCTCACTGAGCACGTGTGCGCTGAGTGAGGGCTATTTTTAGAGCCTGCGTGGCAGGGTCTGTTGCTGCTGCTTACTCCTTCGGTTCGCGCCTGATCAGTGGGGCCATTTTTGAAGGTCGTGCGCCGATCAGAGCGAGTGGTGCATTATAGCTTGGCATAAGAATGAAGTCGTTGGGCTCACTCTCGGCATCTGCTTTGGTCTTCATGCTGCGGATGGTATCGTCGTTGAGTGTGCTTTTTGAGTACGCACGGCTATCGATGGGCAACACTTGACCGTTGATTTCCAAAGCGACGAAGTAGTAGGGCGGCTCTTTAGGTAGGCGGTCGCGCTTGACGACGATACCAGGCATGTAAAAATAGACGTTTTCAGTCTTACCTTGCTCGATAGAGATGACTTCGACTTTGGCTTTATAAAAATCAAAAGTTCTGGCATTGCGGTCACGGACATAAGCGAAATAGCCCAGCACCTTGATGTTGTCGACGAATCGCTCATTTTTGGCGTCGGGTGCCAAGTTGCGGTTAGCCCTGATCTGGACCTCCATCTCGACCCAGTCGTCGCTGAGGTTTTTAAACTTAATATTATCAACTTGTGCCGCAGGGTCTTGGGCGAAAGCGAAATTTGAGATGCAGAGGGACAGTACCAGTAGAATGAATCGTTTCATTTGAGTCTATATGTTTGGGGTGAGGTGAATGAAATTCTATTTAGACGATGTGAGCTGTTCAAAGCATGGACAACCTTTTTTCGCGAATATTCATCGAATTAGATTTTGAACTAACTACTATTTAGTTGTTCTGTTTTGTTGGCGCAACTAGATGGAAGTTCAACTGGTCTTGTTACTGATGCGTTAGGCGCTCTGTTGGTTACACTGCAATCGCTCCGGTTGCCCAGAATAATAAGAGCTGTAGGCAGCCGATAACGAAGCCCAGCACCGCACCTAAAGCTTCAATTGTGCGGAACTCACGCTTGGCGACTGCGTTAACAATGCTCTCCAAGCGTTCGAGGTCGAAGGCTGCGATGTTGTTTTCGATCATTTCTTTGAGATCGACCGACGCTTCGAATTGAGTCGCAACTTTTTCGATCAATGGACCGGCCTCATTCTTGATCTCAGCACGGGCGATGACTTCGAACTTCGCAAGTACGCCGTCGTTTACAAAACTGCCTAGTAGCGGGATCGCACGCAATTGCGGGCCGATGCGTTCCCAGACGAGAGTGTGCGCGGTTTTCTCCAAATAAGGCTCAAGATCAATCTTTTTAATCTCATTGAGGATCATGTGCTGCTGCAAAATCTCGCGCTCAATGATTTCAGCGGATTCGCAGGCTAACTGAAGCTGGCGGCGCGGGATCAATCCTTGCCATTTCCAGAAGAAAATACGCACGGGGACACGTGGGTGAAACAGCATTTTGATTGCGACCCAATTCGTCAACCAGCCGATCGCGGCTGTAATGAATGGAGTTAGAATAAGTAATAAGTGTGGAGGCATGTTCGCGTGCTGATTTGGAAAGGTACTGCTGCGTCTATGCTAAGTTTTAGGCACTAGTGTCAACTAATGAAAAATCCTGCACGGTGGTGCAATATTTTGCAAGTATGTGTCTTTTCCCTCGCTATAATTAAGCTGTAATCAGTTTGGCGGATGAGGTGTCGATGTAAATTTTTACTTTATCGATCAGCGTAATGGGCCGTTTCGAGTCGAGCCGTCTTTGGTTGTCACGGTCTTAGCGTTAACGGAGACTGTGACGAGCTAGGTTAGGATGAGTACGCTGATAAGTATGTGAGTCATGGGTCGGGTGAATTGTGAAAAGCTCGTTCAGATATAGCAGCATTCTTGCTTTTCAAGCTCACAGGGTATTATTTCACCGAGTTATCAGTCGACATGTCTAATTCTAATAAGGTGCTTACCTTAAAATCTAACTAATTTGAAGACTTTTCAAACATCTGTAGGCGCAGCGATCGGCACGTATAAACGTGTTGCCATTTTTGGGGCTGGCGTCAGCGGGCAAGCTGCACGGCGCTTGGTGCTTAGCTTGGGGCTCGAGCTCTGCTTGTTTGATGAAGCCGGACGCGGCGATACTGCGGATTTCAGTGCGGCCTCGCTGAGTAGGTTTGATGCGTTTGTCTTCAGTCCTGGATTTTCGATTGCCCATCCATGGCGTGTCTTGGTGCAGCGCTCTGGTCGGCCCTGCTATAGCGAGCTTGGGTTTGCGGCAATCCATTGGCGCGGGCGTTTGCTAGGCGTCACTGGCACCAACGGTAAGACCACGATTACGTCGTTGCTGTGCAATGCGTTTAACTCGGCTGGACAGCCCGCAGTTGCGGCGGGAAATATTGGCACGCCATTAAGTGACTACGTGCTCGGCGATGCCAATCATGCCGATGCGACAGCAGTGTGCGAAATCAGCTCGTTTCAGGCAGAATTGCCAGAAGGGCTACAACTGGATGGGCTCATCTGGAGTAATTTTGCCGAAGATCATCTGGATCGCTACGAGTCGATGGCGGAGTATTTTGCGTCCAAAGCCCAGCTCTTGTCCTGTTTGCGTCCAGGTGCGCCGTCGGTGCTGGGGGTGGATGTACTTGCGTTTGATCCTGAGGTGTCTGGCATTTCAGCTTCGGTTGTGGTGGATAAGGATTCGGGCTTAATTGATCAACTTGCGCCAGATTCGCCTTTTCGCATTTCGCCCCAGCGTACCAATTTTTCTCTAGCGGTGGCGCTCTGGCGAGCGCTGGATCGACCCATCGAGTCGTTGCTCGATAGTGCGAATGCCTTTCAGTTAGCCGCGCACCGCTTGAGCCCTGTCGATAGCTGGGGTGGGGTGACTTTTTGGAACGACTCTAAGGCGACCAACTTCCATGCGGCTGAGGCAGCGATTGATGGCTTGGATGGGCTAGTCTATTGGATTGGCGGTGGCTGTGGCAAAGGCGGCGATATTGATGCATTCGCGCGGTCGATTGCACCGAAGGTCGAAGCCGTGTTTCTATATGGTGAAGTGGCGGAGTCACTTGCTGCGAGCCTGAGATCGGTTCATTCTTGGGTCGAAATTCACGCTGATCTAGTAGAAGCCGTGGCGGCGGCGACGCGTGCGGCATTGGCCAATTCCCCGTCGGTTGTTTTGCTGAGCCCGGGTTTTGCCAGCTTCGATCAGTTCTCGGGCTACGCCGCTCGCGGAAAAACCTTCATTTCGACTGTTTTTAGTTTGAAGGATGCCCATCGCCTCAGTTAATCTACCTATCACTTGTAATCGTAGCTTATAGTAATATGAAAATTTCAAAAGTCTTCGGGTTTGTCCTTTGTCTTCATCTCGGTGTTATTGCCGTTCTTATTGTCCAGCCGGGCTGTGGAACCACGCAACCGCCGACACAAACGTATCAACAGAATCGAACCACTGGTTTGAATGACCCGCAGTCATCCGACAGCTTGATTCCTGAAACTTCAGTAGATCGGCTTGATCCTGCATTTAACGCTGGAATGGATGCGGGTGGAGATAGCCGTGATGCGCCAAATCGGCCTGACGCTGAGTTTGCTGAATTTGATAATATGACGCCGCAACTTGAACCAATCGTTGCCGAGACCGATGTATCGACAATCGATGTAACGGGCCCCTCTTTTCAAGGCTACACAGTCAAGAAAGGCGATAGCCTCTGGGCGATTTCCAGGCGCTATAATGTTTCACTTAATGAGCTGTATGCTGCAAATGACCTAAATGAGAATTCAGTGCTTAAGATCGATCAGCAAATTCAAATTCCGGTTGAAGGTGGCACTGCCACGGTGACTACTGTGGCGGCGGATGCATACCAGCCGTCTGATTATAACATGGCCACCGAAACTTACACTGTGAAGGGCGGCGATAATTTGTCTAAGATCGCAGTGAAGTATAACACTTCAGTAAGAGCCCTTAAAGCAGCCAACAACAAGACTTCAGATCTGATTCGCGTTGGCGAGAAGTTAATGATTCCAGTCGCTGGTACTACCAGCGGCAGTTCGACTGTGACGGCTCCAGCTCCTGATCCAGTGGTCGAGCCAGTCAGCGCCATCAACGCAGATGGCACGCACATTGTGAAGGC
>DBBT01000009.1:9582-37026 GCA_002292345.1 Opitutia bacterium UBA977
GTGGAACCTACAGTGGCGGCTAGCAGTGACGGACCGATCGAGATCCGTGTAGTCGATGCAGATCCATTAGTTGAAGAAGATATCGTTGAGATTAATTCTGATGCCTTATTCGAAAATGCTGTAGAGATTAAAGCGATTCCAGTTGTTCGTGAGAATGCTGAGTAATCTTTCGACTCAATCGTTTTAGCTTGATACCAGTATAGAATGCGGACTGCCTTGCGAAATTCCTTTTGGAGTATACCGCCAGCAGGAGTGTTCATCGCGCTGATTGTCATTTCGCTCACTTTTCTTGGTCTCGTGGTGCTCTTTAGCGCCTCGCAAGCGATGCATTCTGACCCAACGGTGCTCCTGCGTAAGCAGCTCATCTGGTTGGTGATTGCAACGCTGGCTGGTGGCTTTGCGATGGTTGTCAATTTAGCGGCATTGCGAGACTATGCATATATCTTAGCAGGGGGCGCGGTGCTGTTGTTAGTCTTGGTGCTGATTCCCGGTATCGGTGTGACGGTTAATGGGGCGCAGCGTTGGATCGATTGTGGGCCGATGCGCTTGCAGGTGTCGGAGATCGGAAAGCTGGGCTTGCTGTTTATGATGGCGCATTACCTTGCGGCGAATCGGCGCAATTTGGATGATGCGCTGCGCGGCTTCATCGTACCTTGCGGTATGCTCGCGGTGATTTGTGGTTTAATCATTATTGAGCCTGATTACGGCACTGCCTTTCTTTGCGGTGCAGTCGGAGGGATTATGCTTTACCTCGCGGGGCTGCGATTGAAGTTTTTAATTCCCGCGGCGATTACGTCCCTGACTTTATTTTCTGTGGCGGTGTATCATGATCCCGTGCGCTTACGGCGTATTACTTCCTTTCTCGATGTTGAAGGCAATCGCAGTGATAGCTCTTATCAGTTGTGGCAGGGCATTCTAGCCTTTGGCGCTGGTGGTGTACAAGGCGTGGGGCTGGGTGCGGGGCGCCAGCAGATGTCATTTTTACCTGAAGCCCACACAGACTTTATTTTTGCCATTGTGGGTGAAGAACTCGGCCTCGTATTTACCCTCGGGGTGGTGGTTCTTTTTATGATTTTATTTTTTGTCGGCGTGTTGCAGCTAAAGCGTGCGCCGGACCTGTATCAATATTTGTTGATTATGGGTGCGCTGCTATTTGTGACGCTTCAGGCATTAATTAATATTGGAGTGGTTACGGGATGTCTTCCGACTAAGGGTATGTCTTTGCCGTTTATTTCGTATGGCGGCTCCAATCTTGTTTTCATGTTTGTGTTGACTGGAATTATTTTAAATGGCTTCCGCTCATGGGAGCTACCTTCATTGTGGAGACAGCGTGAGCTATGAGCCGGATACTGATTGCCTGTGGTGGTACTGGTGGGCATCTGGCTCCAGGAATTGCGATCGCCGAAGTGTTACAAGCGCGTAGCCATCATTGCACTTTGCTAATTAGTCAAAAGCAGGTGGATTCGGCCTTGATCGAGAAGTATGCACACCTGAATTTCTACAAGACTCCTGGGCGGGCATTTTCGGGTGGAGTGACAAAGTGGATCACTTCGTGTTGGAGCCTGCTGTCCGGCTGTCTTTTTTCGCATAAGCTGGTACGTAAGGAAAAGCCCGATCTGGTGTTGCTGTTTGGTGGGTTTCTTTCGGTGGGCTTAGGCTTAGCTGCTCGTTTTTCAGGAGTGCCAGTGGCGGTGCATGAGGCCAACTGTCGTCCGGGTAAGGCGGTTCGTTTATTGAAGCACCTCGCAACGCGTGTGTATTTACCAGATGGGGTGCGTTTGAAAGGGGTGCCCTCCAAGCGTATTCGTTATCTTGGTTATCCAGTTCGCGGTGATGTGAAGCATCGTTCGAAGCCAGAGGCTTGGGAGCTTTTAGGCATTAAGGTGACGCATAAACTGCTGGTGCTGATCGGTGGAAGTCAGGGAGCTACCGCCCTCAATGAATGGGTTATTGACCATTTTGAGGCCTTAGCGAAACAAGGAATATCAGTCTATTGCGTGACTGGGCACGGTAAAAACTCTGCAGGATCGCTTCAAACGATCAGTTCTAAAAGCGTGAAGGTATCGGCGACTTTTGTGCCATTTTCAGATCAGATGGGCGATGTGATTTCTGCTGCGGATCTAGTGATCTCGCGTGCAGGTGCTGGTTCGATCGCGGAGATAGTTCGTTGTCGTGCGCCGTCGATTTTGATCCCGTATCCTTTTGCTGCGGATGATCATCAGCAGGCGAATGCAGTGATGCACGAGCGTCATGGAGCGGGTCTGGTTCTAGCTCAGGATGAGTTGAGCCAATTGCTGGCTGAAGTTGAAGGGCTGATATTTAACGATTGGGTGCTTGGGAAGTTTAAATCCAATCTCGAACGTTTGGATCGTTTTGACTCAGGTGAACGTATTGCGTCTGATATCGAAGCGCTGTGTAACGCGCGGGCTTTGGCAGCAGCTGATAAAATGGAGCCTGCGATATGAGTGGATCTAAGGAGTCATATTTGTTTATCGGAATCGGTGGGATGGGCATGGCACCTCTGGCAGGTTGGATGGCGCATGCTGGGTATTCGATTGCTGGATATGATGATAATCTACAGGAGCGTCTGCGTTATTTTTTAGAGGATGCTGGAGTATCACTTCGGGACTTTGTCCTCTCCGAACAATTTGTAGAGTTTACGGCAGTTGTCTATTCAAGTGCGATTCAGCCCGACCACCCGTTGTTAAAGGCGGCACGTGAACACGGGCTGAAGACTTTACGCCGTGGAGAGATGCTCGCTAAAGTAGCGGCTTCGAAGCGTTTAGTCGCGGTGGTCGGAAGCCATGGAAAGACGACGACGTGTGGAATGATTGCGCATGCGGTACGGCAGTACGGAATCACTGCTAATTATATTCTGGGTGGTTTATTTAATGATACGACGCTCCCGCCAAGCCAGTATGCGCAAAGTGATTGGTTGGTTGCGGAGATCGATGAGAGCGATGGTACGATTGACCATTTTTCCCCGGAAATCACTGTGGTGCTAAATGTGGATTGGGACCACGCGGACCGCTATTCCAGTGGTGAGATGCTGGATGATGCCTTTCGTCAATTGATAATGCGTACCAAGGAGCAGGTGTTGCTTTCGGTCGAGGGTGATTTGACTGGGCGCTTTATCGAAACTGGCGTTGCGGAACTGCTAACTTTTGGTGCGCACGGAGATTTTGATGTGCAGGTTGGAGTGGACGGGCGTTTGCAGTTGGGCGGTCATTTTCCTGAGGCACAGATTGAGGCGCCAATCGTTGGTCGCTTTAATTTGATCAATGGTGCGGCAGCTCTGGCTGTTCTTAATCTGTTATCTGCAGACTTGCCTGCTGACGTGCTCTCTAATTTCTGCGGTATGACGCGGCGACAGGCAGTACTTTATTGCGACGAGCAGCTTACAGTCGTCGAAGACTATGCGCATCATCCCACTGAGATTGCCGCATTGTTTGAGTGTTTACGTGTAATGGCCCCAGATCACCGACTTGTGGTGGTGTTTCAACCGCATCGCTACTCGCGTACCAAACAATTTAAGCGTGCATTCGCCGAGACTTTGCAGGCAGCAGATGAGCTCTTTTTGTTGCCAGTATATTCAGCCCATGAGTATGTGATTGAGGGCGGTACGATTGCGGAGTTAGCCCAAGAGTTTGCTGGAGAGCCACCAGAAGTTCTGACGATGGATCCTGCGGGCATACGACGATTGGTCGAATCAATTGGCAGTAAACCCAGTCTGGTGGCCTTTGTCGGGGCGGGAGATATTGATCAGTTTGGCGCTTTGTTTACGTCGATGCGTCGCAGCGGGGCGGATGTTACTGCTGCTTGGTGTGACTTTTTGAAGGGTCGAGTATCATTGGATTGCGTATTAAAATCGGATGAGCCATTGGCGAATAAAACGACGATGCGTATCGGTGGTGCGGCACGGTTTTATGCGGAACCGGCAAACCTGTGTGATCTGCGTGCATTATTACGCGCAGCAAAGTTGTTTAATCTGGAGACATTTTGCCTTGGTCGTGGCTCGAACTTATTGGTGCCCGATGAAGGCTTCTCGGGCTTAGTCATCCGTTTTTCAGGTGTGGGTTGGCGTCGTACCGAGGTGCTGAGCGATGGTCGCATTTGGTCGGCTGCCGGTGTGCGACTCAAAGAAATTTGCGGGCATGCCGCAAAGGCTGGTCTCGCTGGTTTTGAGTTTCTTGAAGGGATACCTGGTGCGCTTGGTGGTGCATTGCGTATGAATGCCGGTGCGATGGGCAATTGGATGTTTGATGTGGTTGAGCGTGTGCAGTTTCTGGACCAGGCAGGGCAGTTACAGGATTTGCCTAAAGATGCGTTTCACTTCGGATATCGTAGGGTTGAAGAGATTAGCTGTGGCATCGCGCTTGGGGCAGTATTAAAAAGTGCAGAGTTGGAAGGTGAAGCCTCGATCCGAGAGCGCATGGATAGTTATTCGAGTTCACGCAAAGCTTCGCAGCCCAGAGATCCGAGTGCTGGCTGTATCTTTAAAAATCCAGAAGGTAATTTTGCGGGTAAGTTGATCGACACCTATGGTGTGAAAGGCATGCGTGTCGGTGCGGCCGAAGTTTCGGATGTACACGGTAACTTTATAGTCAACCGCGGCGGTGCCAGCGCAGCGGACGTAATCGAACTTGTGCGGCAAGTGCGTGCGGTGATTCGGGTGAAATCAGGGTATGTACTGGAGCCGGAAGTCTTATTGCTAGGCCAATCATGGGATGATGTGCTCGACGATGTGGAATCTATTGAAGAAGGGATGAATCGTGGCTAATCCAGAATCAATCATTGTATTGTATGGAGGCGTTGGCTCTGAGCGAGAGGTCTCACTCGTCAGTGGTGAATCAATCGGCAAGGCTTTGGCGGTTAATTTTGAGGTTGAGTTGTTGCGTCTCGATGCTGAGGCACTGCCAGATTCGATCAATGCACAGCGCTCCATTGTGTTTCCTGCATTGCACGGTGCGTTTGGTGAAGATGGGCGCTTACAGAAACTGCTAGAAGCTGCAGGCATTGAATGCTGCGGCAGCGACTCGGTCGCGAGCAAGTTGTGCATGGCTAAGGATTTAACCAAGACGATAGCGAGGGATCTAGGTATCGGTGTGCCTGAGGCGATGGTTTTTGATGGTACGAATGGGCCGCGTGCAGATGCAGTGATTGAAACCCTTGGCAGCTCACTGGTGATTAAGCCAACCGATCAGGGCAGTAGTGTGGGGCTGTATTTCACTGAGCATCGTTCGGCGCTCGGCGTGACGCTGTCTCAAATCCACAGTGGTAATTGGTTGATTGAGCAACGCATACACGGTCGCGAGTTGACGGTCGGCGTGCTGAGGGGTGCAGCAATGGGCGTGGTCGAGATCGTGAGCGCGAGTGGGGTGTATGATTATACCGCTAAATATACGACTGGTTCGACCGAGTATCGCTATCCCGCGGAGTTAGATTCTGAACTGGAGGCACGTATCAAGGCACATGCGGAGGCACTTTTTAGCGCTTGTGGCTGCCGTGATTTTGCGCGGATTGATTTTCTGTTGGACGGCGCGCAATTATATTTTTTAGAGATCAATACTTTACCAGGATTGACCGCGACGAGTTTATTGCCAAAAAGTGCATCCTGTATAGGCTTAGATTTTGAGTCATTAGCACGTGAGCTGGTGGCCCCTGCGATCGAGCGATTCGCTGCGCGTGAAATAAAAGAATTTGTGGAATGATTGGGAGTGGTAAACAAAAAGGCGGCACCTCCGCTGCGGGAAAACAGAGCTGGCGAGAGCTAGCTGGGCCGCGCCGTTCCCGAGTGAATTCACCGCAGGCGCGAAAGCGCCGGCAATCGCGGTGGTTTAAATTTTTTGCTGGTTTCGTTTTGCTGCTTGTGGTTATTGGCGGACTGGCTCGGGTGGGATGGACATTCAAAAATCGTCAACAGGCAATTCCGATGGCGCCGAGTTCGAAGCCGATCGAGCGCATTATTTTTGATACGGATGGGGTATTATCAGATAATTGGTTAAGTCAGACGATTAAACTACGCCCTGGGATGTCGATGATGGAGGCGGATATCCATGCGCTGAAAAAAACCGTGGAAGCTGATGTTCAAGTGAAATCAGCGTCGGTCGAGCGTGTGTTTCCGAGTGATTTACGGATTCGGGTAAAAGAGCGTGTCCCGGCACTTCGCATAGCGATCGCAGGATCCGATGGGAAGCGATACCTACGTTTAGTTGCGCGCGATGGTGTGGTCTATGATGGGATTGGTTATTCAAAGACGAGGTTGAAAAACTTACCGTTTGTACAGCCGTATCAACATGCCGATGGCAGTTTTTTTCCGATGCGTGGGATAGAGTCGGTCGCCGAGCTCTTGGAGCTGGTTCGCAGGACTGAGCCAAAACTCTTTCGCACTTGGCAGGTGGTGTCGCTGCAGCACTATTCTGGCGCTTTGGATATCCCTGGGCAAGTAATCGAAGTGCGGTCGACGATCGTGCCTCGAATTATCTTTGGTAGCTCTGCAGACTACGGACGTCAATTGGATCGTTTGACTTATATTTTCGAGTATATTAGAAAACAGGGTAATCCATCGATCGAACGAATCGATCTTTCTTTACGTGGTTCTGCTGCGGTGCAGTTTAGTAGTGGTCGCGTCGGCACATTTTAATTCAGCAAATCTATTTTACAAACTATGAGTCAATCCAGAGTGGTCGGTGCAGTCGAAATTGGGACGTCTAAGGTGACGGTTCTTCTCGGCGAAATCGTCGGCGACTCAGGCTTGAACATCATCGGCCATAGCTCTTGTTTTTCGAAGGGTGTAAAAAAAGGAGTCATTACAGACCTGAAAGCTGCGAGCGATTGTGTGCATGCGGCCATCATGACCGCGGAGCAGAATGCCAAGACCCGTGTAGATGAGGTCTATCTTGCTCAGACAGGGAGTCACCTGCGGGGCAATTTTAATGTCGGTACTACGAATGTCGGTTCGTCGGATTCGATTGTTCGTCAGGCCGATATTGAGCAGGCAACAGAAGATGCGAAACGTCGTAAACTGACGGATGAACGGACTTACATTCACCATATTCAGAATCCTTTCTCAATCGATGGGCAACCGGTGGAGAAGCCACTCTCGAAAGAAGGCGAACGTTTGCAGGTCGGCTATTGGTCGGTGCACGGGGACAGCCAGATCGTGAGCGATAGTTTACGTGTGATTCGTGGCATCGATCTGGACGTGAGAGATATGATCATCTCAAGTATCGCTTCTGGCGCTGTGCTGCTGGAAGAATCAGAGAAGGATAATGGTGCGCTAGTGGTCGATATTGGTGGTGGTACCACTGATTTCGTTCTCTATCGCAAGGGTTACATTGTGTTGACCGGCGTCGTGCCGGTCGGAGGCGATCACGTCACCAATGATTTGAGCATTGGCCTACGTGTGGGACGCAAAAGTGCGGAAGAGTCTAAATTAAAGAACGGCCGCGCCTATTATAAAAGTGGAGACCGTGAACAGAAGGTCTGGCTGTATGGAGATATGACAATTGGCGATCGCGAGTATCCGTTGGCGGCGATTACTAAGATCATTGAGGCGCGCATTTCGGAAATCTTTGACATTATTAAGGATCAACTCGTCGAGGCTGACTTGCTAGTACCTGCAGATATTGCCTCGGGCATTATTTTGACAGGTGGCAGCTCGCGCCTCGATGGTATTGATGAGGCAGCTCGTCGTAGTTTAGGGCTGGAGGCTCGTCAGTCTGACGGGCCTCAGGATGTCTCTCCTGAACTACGCGTTCCGGAGTATAGTACAGCGCTCGGATTGTTGCATTATGCACTGACAGGACAGGAGGGTGCGCAGCAAAGCGTAAAACCAGCCGGAATATGGAACCGACTCGGTAGTATTTTAAATATTTGATCACTCGTAGTTTATTGAACACAGAACCCGACAGTTTATTGAGCGATAAGGAACCCCGCGCCGACCTGAAGATTAAGATCATCGGCATCGGTGGCGCAGGTACCAACGCGGTCGGCGCCCTGCAGTTGGGAGACTTTGATGCGGTGAGGCTTGCGGCGATTAATACCGACGCGCAGGCGCTCGATAATTCTCCAATTACAGAAAAATTAATGATTGGTCGCTCGGTAACTCGTGGGCTAGGTGCTGGCGGCGAAGTCGATATTGGCAAAGCTGCCGCCGAATCGGATCGCGATGCGATTGCCGCTTTGATTGGCGATGTGGATATGATCATCCTGGTAGTCGGGTTTGGTGGCGGCACTGGCAGTGCCGCTGCATCGATTGTGGCGGAAGTCGCTGGCAAGACAGGTGCATTAGTGCTGGCTTTTGTGACTTTGCCTTTCAGCTTCGAAGGCCCTCGCCGTCAACGTATTGCAGAAGAGGGCGTTGGTGAGCTACGGAAATTGGTGCACGGTTTGATCCCGTTGCCTAATGATGTGCTTCTGCAAGAAGGCGAAGAAGACACCAGCGTGCTCAATGCATTTGCGATTGCAGATCGTTGGATCGGACGTGGAGTGAATTCGCTTTGTGCGATGCTGTTAAGCACTGGTGTGATTAATCTAGATCTCGGTTCGCTGCGCTCTGTATTTCAGTCTCAGGGCGGTAAGACAATATTTGGCACCGGTGTAGCCAGTGGCGGCGACTATGTAAAAGACGCGTTGGATGACCTGATACTTTGCCCATTACTGCATCTCGGGGATCGCCCAGCACAGTTGGATCGTGTTTTAGTTAACTTGATCGGCGGCGCGGATTTACCAATTACTCGCGTGAACGAAGTTGTGTCCCAAGTATCTAAGCGTTTTGGTTCGCGTGAGGATATCGTCTTTGGCGCAATTCTGGATGACTCACGCACAGAGAGTCTTGAGATTTGCGTGTTAGGCAAGGCAGAGATGGAGCGTAAGGACGCGCCTGTGAAAAAATCCAAAGTTGCGGATGCACCTTCACCAGCAGAAACCATGCAAGGGCTCGGACTCCATGCCGAGATTGCTCAGAACGAATTACCGTTGGTTCAACCAGTGCATGTCTCGAAGCTTAAGGGGAAGAAAAAATCGGTAAATGAGGATCAAAATGAATTTATTTTCAATGAAGTCGATGCCCAGCGCGGTTATTTCGAAAAGACCGATCGCAACGATTATAAAGACGAAGACCTCGATGTGCCGACTTATCTACGCCGCGGTATAAAGATCAAACTCAAGGTTTAAAGAGCATATACCGCTCTTCCGAACTTGATACGCGGTTGATTCGTGGCAAGTTGCTCGGATGCGTCTTATTTTATTTAGCATTTTGTTGCAGCTGCTTGCGTTTGGTTCGCTTCCTGCCGAGTCATTCTTGGTGAAGGGCCGTGTGGTGGACGTTGTGCCAGAGGCGCGCGCGTTGAGAGTGGAGCTTACCGAGTCCGTGAATACAGATGTGCCAGTCGGGCAAACGGTTGATTTTCGTGTCGGCGCTGGCGACCTTGAGATCGGCTATCTAGGTCGTATGATTCGTGCTGAGGCGGTTAATTATAGTCAGGCATGGCATTTGGAGCGCATTTTTCCAGTCGATGGCATTGGTGCGAAAGCGATGGTCGACGTCAACCAGCAGTTGCACGCTGCAACTGCAACGATGAGCCGGCGTAAATATTTGCGTGAAGGCGACTATATCCCGAATTTTGCAATGATCGATCAGCATGGCGATTTCTTGCAAATCAGTGCAATGCGCGGGAAGGCCTTCGTTTTGAATTTTATTTTTACCCGTTGCCAAGCGGCGACGATGTGCCCCGCATCGACCATTCGCATGTCGGAGTTGCAGGAGCTTTCCCGCGAGGCGGGCTTAGAGCAGTTGCACTTTGTGACCATTACTTTTGACCCTGAGTTCGATTCGCCGGGCATCCTTCGCCAATATGCAAAGGGCTATGGGTTGGAGAATCAAAATTTCCATCTACTTACTGGCACGCAGGAATTGGTCGATAATCTGCTGCGTCAATTCGGAATACTCACTATGCAGGAGGACGGTACTATCAACCACACTATGGCGACATTGCTAGTCGATGCCAATGGACGTGTAGCTTTTCGCAAGGAAGGCTCGAAGTGGTCGACGAAAGAGTTTCTGCAGGAGGCGCGAGAATTGTAGTTGATTTGAGAGTTTAATTTTTACGGTCATTAAATATGTGTGCTGAGCAACTAATAAAAGGTAATCAAGTAAATCGAGGGCCACTCCTCAGTGTGTTTGTTCTGACACTTATCTTTGTTGCCGCGTACTTTGTGTTGCGCGCCCTGCCTGATGCGCAGTGCGGTTTCTTGCATTACGAGGAGGTGGTCAATGCGGACGGTTCGGTTGAATTTTGCGCCACCAATCATGCTGGTTTTCTGGATCTGTCACGGCTCAAATATCCAGTCGAAATGAATATTTCCTTGGACGATAAGGCTGATGTGGGCGTGGCTCAGGAGGTGACGCTCGAGCTGTTGACTTCAGGGGGCATGCCGATCGCACCGCATGAATTGGCGGTGACACATACGAAGAAGATGCATGTGATGGTGGTCGACCCTTCGTTGCAGGACTATCACCACGTGCATCCGCAGGCAGATGGATTGAACGGGCAGTATACTTTTGAATTTACGCCGAATCGCGCGGGCACGTATCAAGTATTTGTTGAGATCGTGCCGCTGCGCACACGTCGGCAAATTATTGCAACAGGTACCATTGAAGTGGGCGGCGTTGCTTCGACTATGAAGTTTGAGCGTCAGATTGAGAGCCTCGTCGATGGCTTACGGTTTAGTCTTGGCGATATGCCTGCGGAACGCATGCGCACCGGCGTCGACTATCGTTTCGAATTAGACGTAACTGCGGCCGATGGCAGTCGTGTTGAACTCCAAGATGTTATGGGCGCACTGGGGCACATGGTTGCCTTCGATGCTGCGGGCAAAGGCTTTGCCCATATGCATCCAATCGGTAGCGTGGTTTCCGCCCGATCGCTAGAGTCACCAGAGCTCGCTTTTTTGTTCAACGTGCCGAACCCCGGTTGGTATCGTGTCTTTGCTCAAGTTCAGGTGTCTGGACGCGAGGTGTTCGGCCATTTTGATTTAGAAGTTGAGTAGGCGTTGGTGGGTTCGATTGTCTTTCGTTTCAATAAATCGACTTGAAGCCCGACGCGTGTCACTTCAAGGGAGGCGTTGGAAATCGTTTTTTATCAGCGACGCTTTTTAGTGGTTGAGGAACTGCGAGATCAGTCGGCTAAGAACTTTATTAGTTTTGCCGATTCCCCATTCGTTTTTCTCCGCTAGGAGCTAAGGAGCAGAGCGACCACAGAGAGGGCGATGGGCAGGATTTTTGGTGTGTAGTAAAATATTACCTAGGACGGTTGTCTCGTCATTGAACTTGTTAGCAGGGTTGATCGGCGAATAGTCGACGAAAAGCCTCAGTGGCGGGGCTAGCACTCGGGAGTGAATACGGTGTGTAAGAGCGTACAATCCTAGAAAGAGTGGGGAAAAGATACTGAGTAAAGTTCAAAATATTGGCAAAATTGTGTGCGGTTGATCGGCAGTAGTCGTGAAGAGTTTGAGCAGTATGTTTCGAATTGGGAAGAATGTTGGCAGGTTTTTGTTGCGCTTTGGCCTGCATTTCAAAGTATTCGCTCATATTAATCTTACAACTACCATGAATAACAGTTTTCTAAGTTCCGAAGGCACCATTGGCCGCTTCACTTTCATCCTTAGCCTCGTCCTGCTGGTTGCGATCGCAACTGGTATTAGTTATGCGGCGGATTATTATTTCACACATCCGGATTATTTCATGCAAGGGCATTTCGGCACATTAGGTGTATTTTTCGCCATTGTGACGTCGGTGATTTGTATCATGATTGGGCTAATGCAGATGCTCAAGCGCCTACGTGACATGGGTAAGGGCGCGTATCTGACGCTGTTAATGCTGCTTCCTGGCGTGAATGCAGTCTTCTTGCTCTACACTTGCGTGGCTCCTTCGAAGCAAGTTTGAGGCCGCGATCGTTGTTTTTGAAAGGACCACTTCGCATCAGCGAAGGGGCCTTTTTTAAAGTAGAAGTGCCATCGTGCCGCTTGGATTGCTTGCGCAATATTTACAGAAATGGGATTACGCCTTTTGCACCCAACGTTCGATGGTGAAATCGGCATTTTCCAGCACGGTTTCGGCGAGTTCGAAGCGATCTTCGAATTCTGGGAAGAATGCATCGCCTTCAACCTGACGGTGCACGCGGGTCAAGTAGAGTTCGCTGCAACGCGGCAACATTTGCTTGTAGATTTCGCCACCGCCTGCAATCCAAATAGTTTTGTCGGTGTTGAGATGGTCCAGCATTTCGAGGTTGGTGAAGCTGTGCACGCCGGAGATTTCACGCGGCGTGCGGCTCAGCACAAATGTTTCGCGGCCGGGCAGTGGACGACCAATCGACTCGTAGGTTTTGCGGCCCATGACCAAGATCTGGCCCATCGTCGTCTTTTTAAACCATTTGAAATCGTCCGGAAGATGCCAAGGGATGTCGCCCTGATTGCCAATAATGCGGTTTTCCGCCATCGCGGCGATCGCTTTAAACTTCTTCGAAGGATTCATTGGTTTCCGGTTTTTCTGTTTTCGGTTATCAACTGGTAACTGCCCAACTGCGGTCGTTAGACGGCGATCGGTGCCTTGATGCTTGGATGCGGGTCGTAGTTGACCAGTTCGAAATCGTCGATGCTGAAGCCGTCAATGGCCATGACATCCGGGTTGAGCTTCATCTGTGGCAGCGGGCGCGGTTCGCGTGAGAGTTGTAGCTTCGCTTGCTCGACGTGGTTTGCATAGAGGTGCAGATCGCCGAAGGTGTGGACGAATTCTTTCGCCTTCAGGCCGCAGACTTGCGCGATCATCTGAGTGAGCAGTGCATAGGAGGCAATGTTGAACGGCACACCGAGGAAGATGTCGGCACTGCGTTGATAAAGTTGGCAGCTCAGCTCGCCATTGGCTACATAGAATTGAAACAGTGCGTGGCAGGGGGGGAGAGCCATATGTTTGATTTCGCCCGGATTCCATGCGCAGACCATGTGACGGCGACTGTCGGGATTGTGTTTGAGCGATTCAATGACTGTTTCGATTTGATTGGTACTACTGCCGTCACTGGCGCGCCAATCAGTCCATTGTGCGCCGTAAACGCGGCCTAGGTCGCCGTTTTCGTCCGCCCATTCGTCCCAGATGCGCACATTGTTATCTTTTAGATATTTGATATTGGTATCACCTTTCAGGAACCAGAGCAGCTCATGGATGATGGAGCGCAGGTGCAGCTTTTTGGTCGTGAGCAGTGGGAAATCTGGCTCCAGCGAGAAGCGGGCTTGCGCGCCGAAGATCGAGTAAGTACCTGTGCCAGTGCGGTCGTCGCGGTATGTGCCTGTTTCAACAACAGTGCGTAGGAGATCCAAATAATTTTTCATAGAGGTAAAGTAGGTTCTAGGATTTGCTGGTCGAGGGACGGTGTCAATTAAGGTCTAAGGTAAATCGAGCGCTAGCCACGGATCACAATTTCGCTGACACCTTTACAGTTAGGCAACGATTGGATTTTCTTTAGGACTGTGCGTTTACGGAACTGTAGTTCGGATCGTAGAGTTTGGTTTGTCACCGAAACGATTAGGGTGTGGCCATTTTTGATGCGCACCGGGTTGCAGCGGCCAGCTAGGTTGCCAAAAATTTCACCCCAATGTTCGACCATGGTACGCTCGGCACTGGGTTGTTCTAGTTGATATTTTTCTTTGAGAATAACCAGCAGGTTATCCAGTTGCACTGGTGGGCGCTTCGAAGAATACGTTGTCGTGCGCGGGAGCCCGCGAAAGTCAGCGATAATATCTTCGGTTTTTTTAGAAAAATTCATGGTTAACAGCCAAGTAAAGTGTTCTTAATCTACGCCACGGAGCCATCAAAATGAGTAATTTGAGCATACTTTTATTTTTATGAAAAAAATGGATACTTCAACGGAACTTGGCACGAGACCTGTTGTATCTATGTACATAAACTTTTCTCCTATGTACGGGAGTTTGGGGTAATAAGACAAAGCAGAAAAGCAGTGTGGCGCGGGGTTTAGGGGTATTCCCCGCGCCATTTTTCTTGCCGAGTGCGTTCTTTAAATTTTTTTCAATTATTAAACAATAATGCTTGCAGAAAACTAATTTGTGTATTCTTTCTGCGGCATCAACAAATTTCTCCCGCAAGGGAGTTTGGGGTAATAAAAAATCCTGCTGCTTGCAGTAGGTATAAAGTAGACAATGGTTGGCGCACTTCTTAGGGGTAGGAGGTGCGCCATTTTTTGTGTCTACATTCTAGCCGCTGCTACAGTGCCAGCTCCAGTTGCTCTGGGCCGCTTTTTGTTTCGGCAAAGCGTACGCCCATCCCGAGCAGACGAACGGGTTCGCCGCTACGCCCCCAAGCCTCCTTGAGAAGCTTTAGGTAGCTGTCGAGTTCGGGTTGGCGGCTAGTCATTTCGGCGGTGGTGCGACGGAAGTCGCTGAATTTCAGTTTGACCAGAATTTTGGCGATTTGACGATCAGCTGCCGAGCTGCGCAAATCTTCGAGTATTTCGCTGTGTTGTCGGCGTAGCGCATGTTCGCAATCCTCCAAGGTTTCGATGTTTTTCGAAAAAGTGTGCTCGTTGCTTAGGCTCTTGCGGATGCGGTTCGCTTGCACGGGACGCTCGTCGACCCCCCGGCAAAGTTGATAGAGTTCCAGCCCGAAGCTGCCGAATTCGCTGGCCAGCGTGGTTTGATCGTAATTCTGCAACTGGCCGCAGGTTTCGACGCCCATCTCGGCGAGGCGGGCGGCACTTTTTGGGCCGACACCCCAGATGCGGCGCACGGGCAGGATTTGCATGAAGGCGGCGACTCTTGAGGGGGAAATGACGCATTGCCCGTCGGGTTTGTTCCAGTCGCTCGCGACCTTGGCAATCAGCTTGTTGGGCGCAATGCCAGCCGATGCAGTCAAGCCGGTTTCGTCGCGGATCGCGGCGCGGATTTCTTCGGCGATTTCGGCGCCGCGTCGTTTGTGGTGAGTGACATCAAGGTAGGCCTCGTCGAGGGAGAGCGGTTCGACGAGTTCGGTATAGCGTTGGAAAATCTCACGAATGTCGCGGGACGCTTTGCGGTAGAGTTCAAAGCGGACGGGCAGGATCACCAACTTTGGGCAGAGCTGCTTGGCTTTGAAGACCGGCATGGCCGAGCGCACGCCGTATTCGCGGGCGGGGTAGTTGCAAGTGGTTAGCACGCCACGTCCAGTGGAGCCGCCGACGGCGATGGGCATGCCCGCGAGCGCGGGATGTTCGCGCATCTCGACGGCTGCATAGAAACAATCCATGTCGATGTGGATGATGCGGCGGCTGGTTTGCATGGTGCGCGCTTACTTGCTAATCGGCTGAGCGAGCACAAAGGGGCGCACGATCATGGCGTTAAAGTGGGTGTTGTTTTTCTGCCAATGCTCGGCGTGTAGCTCGCAGGGTTGCACGAGATCGCCTGATTTGAGCCACGCTTTGACTTGTGCTTGGTCGTCGTTGGCGAAAGCGAGCCCCGCTGTTTTGAGGTCGAGCCCGGGATCGACGTAAATCATCGAATCAGACTCATAGTGAGGCTTTAGGTAGCTCCAGTCGACGTTGCCGGAGTATTTTTCAAGCTTTTCTGCGTCGCTGGTGTTGTCCTCTGCTGGGCTAAGTTCGTCGTTGAGCATGGCCTTGTTGTGCCAAGAAAAAGCGAAAATTCAAAGTCTGAATCTGTAAAAGCGCTGAATTCATAATTGTTCGTCAATAAATCTGCTGGAAGTCGCATAAATATCAGTATTTTAGGCTTGCAGGAGAAGAGGCTCGACCTAGTTTCTCGCGTTCCTCTCACGGCGATCTCGATCGCTGCTGGGCACTCTGCCTTGAGAGGGAATACAATAATAATAATCTCAACCACACTGCCGCTCCGGCGCGCAGTAACCATATATACATATGAGCCTAATGGAAGAACTGCTGCAAAGCAGCACCGTAGACAACCTCGTAGAAGGTTCCATCATTAAGGGAACAATCATCGAAATCCGCCCAACTGAAGTCGTCATCGACATTGGTGGTAAATCAGAAGGTATCGTGAACGCCAACGAATTTGTTGACATCAGCGAACTTCAAGTCGGATCCGAAATTGAAGTCTTTCTCGAAAAACTCGAAGACCGCGAAGGCAACCCTGTTGTCTCCTTCGACAAAGCAGAGCAAAAGAAGAACTGGGAAAAAATCGTCGAAAATTGTGAAGAAGGCTCGATCATTCAAGGTCGCGTCCGCTCCAAGGTTAAAGGCGGTCTCATCGTCAGCATTGGCGTTGATTCCTTCATGCCTGCCTCACAAATTGACGTTCAGCCACCTAAGAACCTCGATCAATATGTCGGTCAGACATACGACTTTAAGGTCATCAAGATCAATCTCGACCGGAAGAATATCGTCGTTTCTCGCCGCGAGCTCATCGAAGAGCAACGCATGGAGAAGCGCCGTGCGCTGCTTGACGAAGTCAAGCCAGGCGATACTCGTCGCGGCCAGGTCAAGAATATCACCGATTACGGTGCATTCGTTGATCTCGACGGTCTAGA
Organism: Opitutia bacterium UBA977; assembly: GCA_002292345.1. Lineage (GTDB taxonomy): Bacteria > Verrucomicrobiota > Verrucomicrobiia > Opitutales > Coraliomargaritaceae > Lentimonas. The sequence goes on from DBBT01000009.1 coordinate 26,129, forward strand.
CGGTCTCTTACATATCACTGATATGTCATGGGGTCGTATCAACCACCCATCCGAAATGGTCAAGCAGGGTGAAGAGATCGAAGTGATGATCATCGAAATCGATCGCGAGCGCGAACGTGTTTCTCTCGGTCTTAAGCAGCTTGCAAACAACCCATGGGAGAAGATCGAAGAGAGATATCCTGTCGGCACTACGGTTGCTGGTAAGGTGGTTAACCTCGTTCCTTACGGTGCCTTCATCGAAATCGAAGAAGGTGTTGAAGGTCTCGTGCACGTTACTGAGCTGTCTTGGACTAAGCGTATCTCTAAGCCTAGCGAAGTCCTTCGCATCGGTGAAGAAATTCAAGCGGTTGTGCTTGGTGTGCAGAAGGAAGAGCAAAAGATCTCTCTCGGAACTCGCCAACTCGACACCAACCCATGGGATATGGCTCGCCATAACTATCCAGTCGGTGCTCGTGTCCGTGGTAAGGTTCGTAACCTCACTACATACGGTGCATTCGTCGAACTTGAAGAAGGTATCGACGGTATGGTTCACGTTTCCGACATGTCGTGGACACGTAAGATCAACCACCCATCCGAGATGGTCAAGAAGGGCGACGAAGTCGACGCATTGGTGCTCGACGTGGATGCAGATTCACAGCGTATCTCGCTCGGCATGAAGCAGCTTGCAACTGATCCATGGGACGAAATTGAGACACACTTCAAGATCGGCGACATGGTTAAGGGCAAGGTCTCCAAGATCACCAGTTACGGTGCCTTTGTCGAACTCGACAACGACATCGACGGTCTCGTGCACATCTCGCAAATCAGCGAAGAGCGTGTTGAGAAGATTAAGGACGTGCTTAACGCAGACGACGAAGTCACCGCGCGCGTTATCAAGATCGACAAAGACGACCGTCGTATCGGTCTTTCGATCAAGGCCGCTAACTACAGCGATGAAGATCTCGTTAAGGAACGCCAAGCATTCGATAACGTCACTGGGACGGAAGACCTCACCAACCTGGGTGACCTTCTCGACCAAGCGACGACTAAGTAAGCAATCTGCGAATCCAATCTTTCAAAAGCCTCCAGTTAACGCTGGAGGCTTTTTTTGTTTGGAGGGTTGTCATTGCCTATGGTGACAGAAACCCCATCTTGGCGCTGTAGTTTCGTACTTCCGATGACCTGCTACCAGATTCCGCATGATCGCTGCGGCGCTACCATTCTAGCTATCGCGATTACGAATCAGCACCCGGCCTTGATAGACCCAGCGGTAGGGGCTTTCTTCGCCGCGGTTGATGCGTTTGCGTGTAAACTCGAGTATCTTTTGCTTCTTTTCGACTAGAATGGTGCAGACGTAGTTTTTTTCTGACCAAGATTCTGGGTCGGGTAAGTCTTCGATTGCCTGTTGCAGCTGAGCCATGTTCGGAATGAACTTGCTCGAATGCCTGCGTGCTGAATTTGAGGACTCGCTGGAGCGTTTTCGATCGGATGAGGGCATGGTTGGATTCTTTAAGAAAAAATGATAATATACTAAAGATTCGAAAAATATCGAGCATAGAGAATGCAAATCGATAAATCGAGTGTTCATGGCAGAATTCACTTGATCTTGTTGGCTTCCTGCTTCTTTTTCCCCGAATCGATTTGAGATGGCGCGGTCGCCAAGTGGTAAGGCCGAGGACTGCAAATCCTCTATCGTCGGTTCGATTCCGACCCGCGCCTCCATCTCCTTTGGCAAAAAATCCCGATGAGCTAGGCTCGTCGGGATTTTTTGTATGCATCGCCCAGCTGCGGGCAGCTGGAAGTTTGTTATAAGAAGTAGCGCACGTAGCCGTCTTCACGCACTTGCTGAAGCCAGCGGTCTTGGGTTTCGCGGGCGATTTCGCCGACTAGCACATTTTCGATTGCATCTCGCACTTCGGTCACTGGTTGGATCATTTCCTCGCGCTTGGCTTCGCAGTATAGGATGAAGATGGTGTCATTCAGCTCCACGGGTTGGCTGTAGCTACCAGGCTGAAGGCCGAAGGCGACGGTACTGAGTTCTTTACGGATGTCTTGGCGCTCGATCCAACCCCAGTCACCGCCTTTACGGCTCATATCGTCTTGACTGTATTTGCGTGCGAGGTCGCCAAAGTTACCTCCTTCAGCGAGCTCTCGGATAATCGATTTGGCTGTTTGCCTGAGCAGGTCGGGACCTTCGTCTGCCATTGGCGTGAGGATGATTTGACGCAGATGCATGGCCTCTTCTTGGTAAAAGCGGATTTTGTTTTGGATGTAGAAAGCTTGGATGCGCTCTGGGCTGATCTCGGACTGAGATCTACGATTTTCTTGGCGCATCACGTTGACCACCACTCGGTCATGGATGCTTTCGCGGTACTCGCGCGCGGTGAGTCCTTGTGCACGTAAATATGCCAAGAAACGGCCGCGGTCGCCGCCGAAGTCGCGGTTGAGGACTTCGTCATATTCTTGGTCGATGTAAGACTGTGGAAGAAGTAAGCCTTTTTCTTTGGCAGCTTGGACGATCAAAATACGGTCGATCAAGTTTTGTAACACTTCACGACTCATGCGGTTGATGCTCTCGGAGAATTCTTTTTCAGAGCGTGCTTCGGCGCGCAGGCGTGGAATGATTGGTTCGAGTTCTCTGCGGAGCTGTTCGATGGTGATGATTTCACCTTCAGCGATCGCGGCAATACCGTTACCCATGCGGATCAGAGCGGCATCTTGCTGGCCGTGCGCGTGCTGCGAGAGGCCGAGAAGAGCGAAGGAAGCGAAGAGAAAGGAAAGAGAGCGTTTAAGCGTCATAGTGCGCGTGGCAGATGAGTGAATGTTGAACTATGCTCAACAGTAGAAAAGGATACGGTCTGGTCAAGCGGCGAAAGTGGTCCTTATCAGGCAGACGACTTTTGGTTGCGCCTCAAAAACTTCTGGATCTCTTTCAGCCTCTTCAGCGGATCTTTGGCCGTGAGTCTCGGGAAGCGTGCCCCAGTCTTGAGGAATTCGCCGTTTTTGCCAGGTTGTGCGAGGCGGCAAATTAGGCGCTCACTCTCGCTTTCGACGCGGCGTACACCAGCGCCTTCGGCAAACACGCGCACACGGCTTACTTCGATCAGTGCTTGGCTGGCGCGGGGTAATGGACCAAAGCGGTCGGCCATTTCTTCGGCGATCTCCTCAATGATCGCGCCGGTATTGGCTAGTGCGAGGCGGCGGTAGAGGTCGATTCTCAGGCGTGGTTCGGCAATGTAGTCGGCGGGCAAGGCGGCTTCGATCAGTTGATCCGAATGATCAGTATATTCTGCGTCTTTGATCGCGGCGAAGGCGAAGCTGCCCGTAGTACGGCGTGAGCGCGAACCACCCTCACCGGTAGCGATGAAGTCGAGCTTCACTTCAGCGCGGATACGATCGGCGCCGGGCTCTCCCTTGAGGCGAGCGACGCTTTGTTTGAGCAATTGGCAATAGAGCTCGAAGCCGACACCTGCGATGTGGCCACTTTGTTGCGAGCCGAGCAGATTGCCTGCACCGCGAAGTTCAAGGTCGCGCATCGCAATGCGAAAGCCTGCGCCGAGCTGATTGTGCTGCTTGAGGGCGTTCAGTCGTTTTTGCGCGGTATCGACGAGTGCGGCGTGGCGATGTAGTAGCATGTAGGCGTAGGCTTGCCGATTGAAGCGACCCACGCGGCCACGAATCTGGTAGAGCTGTGCCAGTCCAAAGCGGTCGGCGCCTTCGATGATTAGCGTATTACAATTGGGGATGTCGATGCCCGACTCGATGATCGTGGTGCAGACCAATACATCGAAGACACCAGCGACGAACTGGGTCATGATTTTTTCCAGCTGGCCTTCATCCATTTGCCCGTGGCCGACGGCGACGCGCAACTTCGGGTGCATTTCGCGTACTTGGTGCGCCACGCCTTCGATGGTCGAGACGCGGTTATGCAGGTAAAAGACTTGGCCGCCGCGATCTGTCTCGGCTTGGATCGCACTTTTGATGAGATCGGCGGAGTAACTTTTAACGATGGTCTCGATCGGGCGTCGATTGATGGGCGGAGTCTCTATCACACTCATTGCCCGCGCTCCTGCGAGCGCCATGTACAGTGTGCGCGGGATCGGCGTGGCGCTGAGTGTGAGGATGTCGACGTTGGCGCGCAGTTGTTTGATGCTTTCCTTCTGCTTGACGCCGAAGCGCTGCTCCTCATCGACGACCAGTAGCCCAAGGTCTTGGAAGTGGACATCCTTGCTCAGCAGTCGGTGCGTGCCGATCACGATGTCGATTCGGCCTTCAGCAAGATTCGCGATAATTTCTTTGTTCTCCTTAGCGCTACGAAAGCGACTGACCATATCAATAATGATTGGGTATTCGGCCATGCGCTCGCGAAAGGTGTTAAGGTGTTGTTGGCAGAGCACAGTGGTTGGAACCAGCAGGGCGACTTGTTTGCCGGCTAGTACGGCTTTGAGCGCAGCACGGATTGCGACTTCGGTTTTGCCAAAGCCCACGTCGCCGCAAATCAGACGGTCCATCGGCAATGCTGCCTCCATGTCCGTTTTAGTGGCTTCGATGGCAGTGAGTTGATCGGGTGTTTCGGTAAACGGGAAGGCTCCTTCGAACGACCCTTGCCAAGGGTGATCAGGGGGGAAGGTATAGCCGCCGTGCTGGCTACGTTCGGCGTGTAGGGTGAGTAGCTCGGCGGCATAGTCGAGCGTGGCGATTTCGGCGGCGGCGCGAGTCTTGTCCCATACGGCTCCGCCGATCTTGCCGAGCTTAGGGCTCGATTTGGTCAGGCCGACGTAGCGCGTCAGCAGGTGCGACTCGTGCAGTGGCACATGCACCGTCATTTGATCGGCAAACTCGACGGTGATCACTTCTTTGCTGCCGCCTTGAATCTCTAACTTACTGAGTCCACGAAATCGGCACACTCCATGTTGTAGGTGAACCAGTGGATCGCCGTCGGCGAGCTCTGTGAAATCGAGTAATTGATCGACTTGTGAAATAGTCGGCCGTGCGCGTTCCTGTGTGCGGCTGATTTTGCGCCGCCGACGTCCGAAGTATTCGGTGTCGGTAATTAGAACAATGCCCGAGGAGTCCTTCGTCTGCTTCAGTGGCAGCCATGTTGGCGACCCTTGACAGATGAATCCGCCAGAGATGGTGCCGTGCAGATACTTGGGCTTGAGCTTCGCGGTGAGTGGATTCTCGGCCAGTAGCTCTGCGATGCGCGCGCCCTCACTCTCGCTGGCAGTGACGAAATAGAGTGTCCGCTGCTCTTTTTTCGACCAGTCGGCGATACTGCTTTCAAACTTGGTGCGCGCACTTTGCTCGGACTCGAAGCGATCGAATCCGACCTGCACCGCGTCTGTGTGATGGCGGTAATTGGCTGTTGGTTCGGTGGCGAGTTCGACGCGCTGAGCTTGGTCAAACAGTGCGGGATCTGTATCCACTGAGCAAATACCTAGGCGCAGGTCGTTGGCTCGCGCGCGGCGTGCAAAGACTTGCTCGAAGCTACGGGTCTTGCTGCTGCTAGCCGTTAACTTTTCAAAGCGATAAGGATGCTCGCGGACAAGTTGCGAGGGTTCTTCAAGAATCCATGTAATCGGCTGATCGGTTAAATAATCGATCAACTGCCCATCTGCGGCGTTGGTTTCTTTAGCACTTTCGGCGGCCGAGATCGTAATGTTGCCAACCTTTTCTAGTGTGCGTTGAGAGCTGGGGTCGAAGCTGCGAATGCTCTCAATCTCGTCGCCAAAAAAGTCGAGTCGGTAAGGTTGATTGGCATCGTAGGGATAGACATCAATCAGGCCGCCGCGAGTAGCGATCTGGCCGGGATGTTCGCAGAGCGCTTCAGAGTCGTAGTCGAGCTCACTGGTAAGTGTGGCGACCAGTTGTTTGAAGGAATGCGCTTCGCCAGTGCGTAGCTTGAGTTGGCGACGTTCAAATTGAGTGCGCTCTGGACAGTTGCCAAGGATCGCTTCAGGCGTGGCGACGATTAGGCGGGCGTTGTTACTGGAGCGCAGCAAGGTGCTGAGAACGGATAGACGCTCGCAGATGCGGTCTGCGCGTCGAGTGGCGTCGATGTCCGGTGGCGGCACTTCTGGAAAGTGTAACACCTCCAGGATGACCTTCGGTGCGAGCCACTGAGCATAGGTTTCAGCTTCGGTTGCTAGTTCTTGTGCACGGCGTGGGTCGGTGACGAGCAGCACGCAGGTGCGCTTGGCCTGTTGCTTGGCGAGGGTGGTGACCAGTGCCGCTCGTGCCTCGGCGCTGACTCCGTGAAATAGAGTGGCCGCGCAGCTGTTTGTGAGGAGGTCGGGCATTAACCGTTGAGTTTTTGAAGCGCGTGCTCGGCGGCGGCGGATTCGGCGGACTTTTTGGAGCGACCGCAGCCGCGTCCGAGTTCTTTGCCGTCGAGTTGGACGACGGCACTGTAAGTGCGCGCATGTTCAGGGCCTTCCTCCGGCAGTGCTCTGTAGTCTGGTACTGCACCGTTATAATGCAGTTGCGTCCATTCTTGCAGGCGGCCTTTCGGATTGCCTAAACCGCCGTTGCTTTGAGTTTTCTGTATGGCGTCGCCGAGGGTTTGTAGGATGAAGGTGCGAGCGGCTTCGATGCCGCCGTCCAGATGAATCGCACCAATCAGTGCTTCAAATGCATCTTCCAGCATGCCAGCGCTGGGATCGGGGTGGTGCTGGCGTTGTGCCTCACTAACTTGCAAGAGTGGGCCGATTCCGAGCGTCCGTGCGTGGGCGGTGAGTGCCTTGCCATTAACGAGGCTGGCACGGCTGTGATCGAGTGCACCTTCGTCGAATTCCGGATTGTTCCGGTAGAGCGTTTCTGCGACGACTAGGTCGAGTACGGCATCGCCGAGAAATTCAAGGCGCTGATTATCGCCCTGTTCGAGATCACAGCTTGGGTGTGTGAGAGCGAGTTCCAGCAAAGTAATATCAGTGAAGTGGTAGCCGAGCTGTTTTTCGAAGAGGTTTAATGGATGCGTCATGGGTAGTTTATTCAGGAATTATGGCTTTCCGCTTGCACGAAATGTTATTTTAGAATTACTCTATGCTCGTCTGAAGCAACGGCGACACAATGCCGAAAATAGAGTCAGCAGCTATTAATAAACTACCTTTGCCTAAACAAAAAACTAAAAAAAACGGGGCCAAAATATTTGTCCTCGACACCAACGTTCTTCTCCATGACCCCCAGTGTCTACATAAGTTTGAGGATAACACAGTTGCCATCCCAGTCGAGGTTCTTGAAGAACTCGACCGCAAGAAGTCCGCTCCGGGGGAGTTAGGGTTTTCTGCCAGGAAGATCCATCGAGATCTGCGAGCGCTGTTTGACGAGGAGCTCGCCATCCCGCCTGAAATGAAAGGGCAGGGGAATTCTGCGCTCAGTTGCGATTTGCCAAATGGTGGTCGCTTGATTGTGGTGATCAACGACTATTTTGTATCTGGCGATAATCAGAGCGAGGGCATGAGTCGCCTTCGTGCAACGCTGGTTGATATGGAGAAAATGGACAGCCGTATTTTGGCGTCTTGCTTTTTTCTCAAGGAAGTGTGCACGCAGTGCCGTGTGATCTTAGTGACCAAAGACGCCAATATGGCGCTTAAGGGCATTGCGCTAGGTCTTGAAGTGCAGGACTTCATGAACGATAAGGTCAAAACGGTCAATATCGGCGGCGGCATCAAGACAGTTGTCATCGAGGACGCTGAGTATGAACGCTTCATTGAAGAACATGGAGTCGATCTGACGCCAGAGCTAACCAGCCATCTGTATATCAACGAATATATTTATCTGAGTAACGGTGAGTTTCGCGAACCCGCACGCTATCGTGGTGACGGGCAAATCGACGGGTTAATCCTAAGCAGTGGCGTGGGGATTAAGATCCCGAAAGGTATCCGCATCAATCCGCTCAACGAGGAGCAGCGCATGTTGATGGATGCTTTACTCGACGAAGACATTAAGCTGGTCACTTGTATGGGCAAGGCTGGTACGGGTAAAACCTTGGTTTCGATTGCAATGGCACTGTATCAGGCGATCGGCGATGATAACTTATATGAGCGCGTCTTTATTACCCGACCGTTGGTGCATATCGGTAAAGACACCGGTGCGCTGCCTGGCACCTTGGAAGAGAAAATGGCGCCATATATTGCGCCATTTTACGATAATCTTGAAGTACTCTTCAGTAATCGAAAAGTGATTAAACGTCCGCCAGCAGATCCAACTCAAGCCAAGTTAGAGCGTATTACTTCGAACCGTAAGCGTAAGAAAGCGATGACGAAAATGGCGAAGCAACCCGCGCATGCCGAACAGCAAGAGGATGATTCCAAGCAACCGCGCAAGCCGTATCAATTCCTGTTCGACTATGGTATGGTCGAAGTGGAGGCGATGACGTACATTCGTGGACGTTCCCTCGCTGATACCATTTTCATCATTGATGAGGCGCAGAATCTCACGCCACACGAAGCAAAGACCGTGGTGAGTCGCATGGCTGAAGGGTCGAAAGTGATCTTACTCGGTGATCCGTATCAGGTGGATAACATGTTTCTCGATGCCATGTCGAACGGACTGGTGCACACTGCGCAGCGCCTAAAGGGCACGGAAATTACCGCCCACTTGGAGTTGACCACAGGCGTGCGCTCAGAGCTCGCCGACCTGGCTGCCGATTTGTTGTAGCGACCCAGCGTTGAAAGGCGGGGTGATCAGTGTGACTCGCGCTAGAGCCATTGCCAATCGGAGAACATTGCCGCTTGGCCGATGTGCTCGCCGTTTGAGTCACGAAGCGACCAAATACGAGCTGAATCGATATAGAAACGTCGGCCGCTGGCACTGATTCGAATGCCACGATAGCTTGTGGAATAACCTTTGGTAGTGACCTCATTGAGTAGCTGTTGCCGTTCCTCGCGGTGCATCGGTTCTGCGGAGAATCGAGAGGGCAGAGCGGTCAGTGTGGCCCAATCCATTTCGAAAAGGGTTAGGGCAGTTTGATTACCGTAGTTGAATATGGGGTCGTCTTGCGTGCCGTGAGAGAGTACGGCAAATGGCGCGGCCATCAGCTGTTTTGCCTCATTGTTGCCACGCTCGATGAGTACTTCTCCGAAGCACCGTTGATAATTGTCGAGCAGGTGCGCGGTGTGTGCGGTCCGATCCATATCGTTGTGACTCTAAAGGTTGCTTAAGGACCATCGATCGTCAACGATGCCCTTATTGAATTTTTAATACGGTTGCTGTGTTAATCCGCAAAGCGGCGCGATCTATTGGTCTAATTTCTCGGCGGCCTCTTGTTCGATACGTTCGATGTATTCGGAGACGTTACAAGTGAGCATACGTGTGCTGCCGGGGGAGACCTCGAGCACCTTATTGACCACGCCGTCGAGGAAGGAACGGTCATGACTGACGAGGATGACGGTGCCTTCGAAGAGGTTGATCGCTTCCTGCAGCACTTCCTTTGATTTGATATCAAGGTGATTGGTCGGTTCATCTAAAATCATGCAATTCGCCGGGTGCATGAGCATCTTGGCCAGAGCGACGCGATTCTTTTCACCACCGGAGAGAACAGAGGTTTTCTTGAGTGCTTCATCGCCACTGAAGAGCAGTGCTCCCAGTGCACCGCGTGGATTTGCGTCATCGTTGCCGATGGCCGCCGTTTCGACTTCTTCGAGCACGGTGTTGGCTGGGTTGAGTTCTTCGGCTTGCGACTGCGCGAAGTAGCCGAGCACGGTGTTGATGCCTTTTTCGACGGTGCCGCCTTGAAATACTTCGATGCCAGCCATGATGCGAGCGAGGGTGGACTTACCTGCGCCGTTGACCCCAACAACGGCGATGCGGTCGCCCTTGTCGATGCGCAGGTCGAGACCGTCAAAAATAACATTATCGCCGTAGGCTTTTTCCAGACCGGTGATAGTGATCACCTTGGAGCTGGCAGGGGGTGACTTCGGGAAGCGGAAGAACATCTTCTTTTCATCACGCGGGATGGTGATGAGCTCCATCTTGTTAAGCGATTTGATCCGGCTCTGTACCATGCTCGCCTTTTTGACGTTCGAGCGGAAACGGGTGATCCACTCTTTGATCTCCTTGATTTCTTTCTGCTGGTTGGCGTAGGATTTACGCAGGATTTCAAGGCGCTTGTCAGTCTCGGTAACGTAGTAGCTGTAGTTGCCCTTGAAGCTGTTGAGATCGCCCATCTTGAGTTCGAGAGTACGGTCGGTGACTTCGTCGAGAAAGGCACGGTCGTGAGAAATCACGATGAGTGCACCTTGGTAGTGCTTAAGGTATTGCTCGACCCAGTGCTGGGAGATGATGTCCAAGTGATTGGTCGGTTCATCGAGAATGATGAGGCTAGGGTTTTGCAACAACAGCTTCGCCAGCGCGATACGCATCTGCCAGCCTCCAGAGAACTCGCCGGTGTCGCGATCAAAGTCGCTTGCTTTGAAGCCCATGCCCATAAGGATCCGCTCGACGCGCGACTTCATCTTGTGTGGCTCGTGGTCTTCGAGTTGCTGCTCCCATTCGCCCATCTGGTCGATGAGGTCGTAGTAGGCATCCTCGGATGTGTCCATCTCCGCCATCTGTTCTTCAGCCTGATCAATTTTCTTCTTGAGTTCGAGCACATCGCCAAAGGCACTTTCAGCTTCCTTAAATAGAGTGTTTCCAGAGACGGAGATACCGTCCTGCGGGAGGTAGCCGATACTAACATAGTCAGGCTTATCGACGGAGCCGGACTCGGGCTCAAGTTCACCCATAAACATGCGTAGCAGTGTGGTCTTACCAGAACCGTTTGAGCCGACTAGAGCAATGCGATCACGAGCGCCGATGACCGTGTTAATCTTGTTGAAAAGAGTCTTCTTGCCGAAGTGGTGAGAGATTTGATTGATCGTGATCATTTTTGAAAAGTGTCAAAGTGGAAAAGTGGGATGATGCGCGAGGAGCGCGAAGAT
>DBBT01000009.1:37204-53725 GCA_002292345.1 Opitutia bacterium UBA977
CCTGAGCCTGTCGAAGTGGCGTCGTCCGATCATTCCAGCAATACGCGGTCCGCGCCGTGGTGAACCCTACCGTGGCCAATTCTTATTCACCCACGAAAAAGCCCGAGGCGCTTAAAGCACTCGGGCTGCGTGAAGTATGATATAATTACCTGGAACTTTTTTATGCGTCGTCTTTATCGCAATTGGAGCATTGGCGCTCGCCCTTGCCGCCTTTTCCTTTACCGCCCTTGACACGTTTTTTGTGTGCGGCTTTGAGCTCGTCTTTGGTCAGTTGCCCGTCGTCGTCCGTATCGATCCTATCAAAGTGCTCGACGAGTCGTGTCGCGCCAGCGCTTTCGACTTCTTCGAGCGAGAGCTGCTCGTCGCCGTTCGAGTCAGTGTTGGCAAAGCGCTCGCCGCGTTCTGCCTGGTTTGCTCGGCCTTGGCGTTGGCCATCTTGGTCGCTACCATCGACGGATCTTTTTGCGGCTTGAGCGAATGCAGGAATGAGGCAAGTCGCGAGTACTGTGAGGATAATTCTATTTAATTTCATAATGTATTTAAGTATTGGTTTCGCAGCGCTCGGTTGGCTGCTTAACACATACATCGTGGGTGTCGCTGAAAAGTTTCAGCGAGTTAAAAACTGTCGTCGCGCGCCTCGCCCGACGATATGCTATCCCTCCAATCCTGCCACGATGGCGGCGTTTTGCAGTTCGTTTATTTCAGTAATGCCTTTGGCGGCAAGGTCGAGTAAGGCGTCCAGTTCCTTACGTGTAAAAGTGGCTTCTTCGCCGGAGCTTTGCACTTCGACGAATTTACCGGTGCCAGTCATGACGATGTTGGCATCGACGGTGGCATTTTTGTCTTCGGGATAGTTGAGGTCGAGCACGGCAGTGTCTTGATACACGCCGACTGAGACCGCGGCCACGGCTTCATTAAAGGGATTTTCCGCCAATTCACCTTTTGCGATGAGTTTTTGAATCGCAATTTGAGCGGCGACATAAGCACCGGTGATTGATGCGGTGCGAGTGCCACCGTCAGCTTGAAGTACATCGCAATCGATCCAGATTGTTTTACCGGTGAGTTTTTTGAGATCGAATACGGCGCGCAGCGAGCGTCCAATGAGTCGTTGAATTTCGATGGTGCGACCGTCGGCCTTACCACTGCTGATGTCGCGTCGCTTACGATCGAGTGTGCTGTATGGAAGCATCGAATACTCAGCAGTCATCCAACCACCTTCGACCTTTTGAGCACGCATCCAACCGGGCACGCGGTTGTCGATTGATGCAGCACAGATTACGCGTGTATCGCCAAAGCTGACGAGCACCGAGCCCAGCGCATGTGGGGCGATGCCGGTCTCAAATGTAATCGTGCGGAGTTCGTCGATTGCACGGTTATCAGGGCGGGCGAAAGGTGTGTTTGTTTCGTTGGACATTTTAAATTAGAGAGCTGAGAGGGTAGAAAGTGAAAGTGAGGGAGTCTCTTAATCCTACTCGTAATCGTACTCTTAATCAGTCGTCCCGTGTGAGGAGATTAGGATTAAGATTGAGATTAAGAATTTTTAGTCTTTAGGCGTCTGCTTGTTTTGAAATGAGGGCTGGTAAATAGCGTTCACGGGCCAAGCGCCAGAAGATTAAGAAAAATGCGGTGAGTGGGATCGCTAGTACCATACCCATGATGCCGCCGAGTGCGACGCCCCAGAAGAAAATGGAAAAGATGATGAGCATTGGCCCCATTCCAGTTTTATCACCCATGATACGCGGGGTGAATACATAGTCGGTGAGTAGTTGCCCGATGATGAAGACGACCGCGCAGAGGCCGACCAAACTGGTTCCGCCATCGTCCTGGAAGTAGGCGAGTGGTAGCACGGTAAGTATGCCGAGCATGGTTCCGAGGTAGGGAATGATGTTGAGTAGGCCAAGCACGAGTCCCAAGACGATGCCGAACTTGAGGCCGACTAGGGCAAAGCCAGCCGCCAGCACGACGCCTAGGAGCAGACCGATAATGATTTGCCCACGAAAAAATGCGATGAGGATCTCGCTGAACTGACGGCAGAGAAAGACGATGTCATGTCGACGCTCATCAGGCAAGAAGCTGAGCTGCTTTTGCAGATCGTTCCACACGTTGCGGTTACCATTAAGAATGAAGAATAGGTAAATGGGGATAATCGCGTAGGCCGCAATTTTGGCAAACATGCTGCCGATGAAGCCGCTGACTGAACCGCCAATCGTGCTGATTTTTTCTGGGAGATCCTGGAGTGCACTGGTGATGGTTTCAGAGTGTGTGGCGACGATATTCTGCACGTATGCCTGGGGTGTTTGGCCAAGCTTGGCGTGTAGCCATTGCCATGCGGCCGGTGTCTTTTCTTGCAAGAATAGATAGAAATTGTCGCGTATGTTAGGTACTGCTTCGATGAACTCGGCTACTTGGCGAAATAAAATTGGTAGCAGCAGCATGGTGATGGTCGCGATGGTGAGCAGCACAAGCAAGTAGAGCAGAATAATACCTTGGGTTTTGGAGAGCCGAGTATGTTTCTCGCACAGGGTAATGATGGGGCGCAGCAGTGTGGCTAGGATCGCGGCGATCGCGAGTGGTAGTAGCACATCTTTGAATGTGTGGATAAACATCTGCAGCACAACGAACAGCGAACAGGCCGTGGCGACCAGTAGTATCAGAGCCAGAGCGGTCGCTCCGGCAGCGATGATTCGTTTTTGTGAGGGAGACAGATGGGGCGAGTTGGTGTCAGACATAGCGTTGTGTGTGTGGGGTAATGTGTAACGGAGTACCTTTTGAAAGTCGAGTATGCGAGTGATGGCTGTTAACTAAGGGATTAGATAGCCGCAAGCAGCGCAACTAAGTACGACCAGCCACGCGGGGATTTTAAATCGACTCAGCGCGATAAAGGCGCCGACAGCCAGCACAACATCGGTCCAGCGTTGCACGCCGTGCGCCCAGACCGGATTTATTAAAGCGGCGAGGAGAAGACCGACGACAGCAGCATTCGCACCAATCAGGCCAGCTTGTGCCCAGGCTTTGTTTCGAAAGGTATTCCACAGTGGGAGTAGGCCAATCAGTAGCAACATCCCAGGTAGAAAGATCGCGAGAAGTGCGACTGCGCCACCGATCCAGTGTGGCGAGGTGGCTTGACTGGCGGTGCCGAGAAAGGCCGAGAGAGTAAATAGCGGTCCAGGCAGTGCTTGTGCCGCGCTATAGCCAGCTAGGAAGTTGCTTTCCGAAACGAGGCCGCTAGGCACTACGCTATCATGTAACAAAGGCAGCACAACGTGACCGCCGCCAAAGACCATCGCACCCGCTCGGTAATTCATCCCATAAATCGCGCTATTTGTATTTGGCGACACTAGGAGTGAGGCGGCTAGTAGCACGCAAAAGCTCGTGAGTGCAATGTACATCGTGCGCTTACTGACAAGTTGTTGTGCGCCGTGTAGCTCCGGCTTGTCTTGGCTAATGTTGCGGAATAGGGCATTGCCGATTGCGACGCCCAGTAAGATGACGCCGATTTGTATCCATGCGCCCGTGATCGACAGGGCGAGTGCCGCACCGCCAACTGCGATCGCAATTCGGGGCCAGTCGGGGCACAGCTTTTTGCCTAAATCCAGCACTGCTTTAGCGACCACGGCTACGGCTGCGATCAGGAGTCCGTGAATCAATGGAACGGTCGCATCACCGCTTACAGCAAGCCCATAAGCGCAGGTGATCATAATTAGCGCCGACGGCAGCGAGAAGCCCAGCCACGCGGCACATGCACCGCGTAGCCCGCCGCGCTGCCATGCGATAGCAAAGCCCAACTGACTGCTCGATGGGCCAGGTACAAATTGACACAGCGCTAGCAGCTCTGCGAAGTGCGGCTCGTTTAGCCATTTACGGCAACTGACGAACTCTTCCTTGAAGTAGCCGAGGTGAGCCACCGGTCCCCCGAACGAGAGACAACCGAGTCGGAGATAAATCAGAAAGATCTTCAGAGCAGAGAGTGGCTGTTGCGTCGACATAGACTGAATTAGGACCGATCGGATGCTTTTTTCAAGAATTGAAGAGTTGGGTTGAACTTTTGCAGACAACAGGCACTGTCCTGCGATCATGGACATCGAGACTTTCCCAAATCCAAACCAAGAGCGCAACTACACGATCCAGCACATCCAAGAGGAGTTTACTTCCACCTGCCCGATGACTGGACATCCAGATTACGCTACAGTGGTTTTTAGCTATGCGCCAGACGAGCTCTGCATCGAGCTGAAGGCGATGAAACTCTACCTGCATGATTATCGTAACAAGGGAATCTTCTTTGAGGCTGCGACCAATAAAATATTTGAGGATCTGTTTGCAGTGACTAAGCCACGCTGGGCACGACTAGAAACGATTTGGCGTGGGCGCGGCGGCATTCGCTCTAACTTGATCGTTGAGGCACAGCAAGACGGCTACGACGGTCCAAAGACCGTGCCATTTGCAAGCTAGGCAAGAATGGCTGGCAGGACGAAAGTCTGCCGGAGATGGCGCTGCAATGCCTGTCTTACGCCGAATTAAGCGACTTCAAAAATCGCTTGAATTTCGACGGTGGTGTCGAGCGGTAGCCCTGTCACAGCAACTGCAGCTCGTGTGTGGCGACCGCGTTCGCCGAGGATTTCGACCATGGTGTCGGATGCGCCGTTGATCACTGCTGGGCTATCGGCGAAGCCGGGCACGCCGTTGACGAAGCCGTTAAGCTGCACAACGCGAGAGACTTTATCGAGATCGCCAAGGTGACCTTTGGCGACTGCAAGAAGATTGAGCGCACAGATGCGAGCGGCTGCTTGGCCGTAGGCGATGTCGCGTGTTTCACCAATTTTTCCGGTGTGGGTCATCTCTCCGTTGACCAGGCAAATAGCTCCAGAAATGTAAAGTAGGCTGCCGACTTGCATGCAAGCGACGTAGTTGCCAGCAGGTGCAGGTGCGATAGGAAGTTCGATGCCGAGTTCGGCGAGGCGTTGGTCAGTAGTCATGTAAGTATGGCTGGTTGTCAGGTCTTGGTTGGCGAACGAAGAAAAGAGTTAAATACTTTAAGCAATATCTTTTAATTTTCAATCGGATACGATTGCTCGCCCTCACTACGAGCAATCGCGACAGCGCCGACGGTATCGCTAAAGACATTTACTGAAGTGCGGCACATATCCAGAATGCGGTCGGTCACCCAGACCACGCCGATGGCTTCGACGGGTAGCCCGACTGCGGGTAGAATAACGGCAATGGCTACCAGACTGGCGGCTGGAATCCCGGCGACACCAATACTAGTGGTGAGGGCTAGAAAGACGACGAGCAGCTGATCGCCGATGCCGAGTGCGACTTGGCCGGTGGATGCGTAGAGTTGTGCGATAAAGAGCACGACCACGCATTCGTAGAGTGCGGTGCCGTCCATATTCACCGTCGCACCGAGTGGCAGGGTAAAGGAGCTGGTCTTCTTCGAAACCTTGGCACGCGTTTCGACGGTTTCAATGGTCAGCGGTAGAGTGGCAGACGAACTGGCAGTGGAAAACGCAGTGAGCAGCACTGGTGCCATCTCTTTGTAGTGCGTGATCGGGTTGACCTTGCCGATAAACTTGAGCACTAGGGCGAGGTTGATGAAAAAATGAATCGCCAGAGCTAAAACTACTGTGACGAAGAACCAGAAAATCGCGCCGATGAGGTCACCGATGGGCGCGTTGAACAGCACTGGGGTAACTAGGCCGAATACGCCGAACGGCGCGAAACGAATGATGAAGTCGGTCAGCTTGAGCATCACTTCCTGGGCGCTCTCCCAGAATTTTTGCTGCGTCTCGCGTTGTGTCTCGGGCAGCTTGCCGATGAATGCGCCGAACAGTAGGGAGAAGGTGATGACGCCAAGCAGTTGGCCATTGTTGGTCGCCGCATCAACGATGTTGGATGGGAACATGCGCAGAAAGATATCAAACAGGTCGCTGCTGCTACGGCCTTCGACTTTGCTCATTAATCCTTCGTTGAGGGCAGTTTCGCTGCCGCGACCAAGCATAGCGGTGGCAGTCTCGGCATCAATATTACCGGGGCCGATGAGATTCACCATGACGACGCCGACGATGACTGCAGCGGCTCCACTGCAGGTGTAATAAAGGAAGGTTTTAAACCCCATACGGCCGACACCTTTTTCAGCGCCAAGATGCATGACTCCGCTGATGATGGACGCGACGATCAATGGCACGATGACCATCTTCAATGCGTTCATGAAGAGCGTGCCGATGAATTGACAAAAGACTTCGACGTTACTGCTAAACCCTCCGTCAATGTTGGGCATGAGGACACATGCAAACAGTGTGGCAAGTGCAAGTGCGAGTAGTATCTGCCAGTGCAGTTTCCAGTGGATGGGGTTCATTATGCTGAGGGGTTGAGGTTATAAAAGTCGGCGGGCAAGTGTTTGCCAGTATTCGATGGCGAGTTCTTCAGGCCGAACGGTCGCTTTGACTCCGTCTGCGACAATGGAATCGAACCACTCACGTGCTTCGGGTAGTGGATCGCGTTTACAGAGTGCACCCAGTTGTTTGCGGCGTTGGGTAAAGATACGACGGATGCATTCGCGTGCGACTTTCGAAAAATGTACCGCGTCCTCGCGTAGATCCAAACGCAGTAGCGCGGAATCGACTTTTGGTGCGGGGTGGAAACATTGTGCGGAAACGAGGTGCTTGCTATGTGCGGTATAGACTGACTGTAAAAAAATTGAAATGGCTCCGAACGCTTTGCTACCGTGCTTGGCGATATAGCGGTCGGCGGCTTCTTTTTGTAGCATCAGCACCATGCGCTGTGGGAGAGGTCCTGAGATGACGGCTTCCATCCACGGAGTGGAGACTGCATAAGGGAGGTTAGCGATAATTTTAAAGCCAGCTTTGGCTTGATCAATGGGCAGTTCGGCTCGCGGATAATCGAGGCAGTCACCTTCGATTAAATGTAAGTTCGGTTGCTCTGGTAGCACGTTCGCGCGGATGTGCTCGGCGAGAGTACTGTCACGCTCCACTGCCCAGACAGTCGCTCCTGTCCTCAGTATGGCTCGCGTGAGGGTACCGAGCCCCGGGCCGATTTCGACGATATGACTACTGTTATCGATATCTGCCATCTCGACCGACTTGCGGACGATGTTACCATCAACGAGGAAGTTTTGTCCCAATTTTTTGTTTGGAAAATGCGCGAGCTCATCAAGCAGCGCGCGAGTTTGTTTTGGGCTGAGTGGCATTTTTAGGAACAAAAAAATGGAAAGGTATAAAAAGAAGGGAAGTAGTTTTTTACTTTCTTACATTCATACTTTTTACTTTTGTACTTTTACGCGCCGTGAAACGCTTCGATCAATCTATCGGTGTCTTCGGAGCGCATAAGGGCTTCGCCGACGAGGATCGCATCGGCTCCGCATTCGCTAGCGCGTTCAGCATCTTCAATATCGAAAATACCGCTTTCGCTGACTTTAATAATACCGTCAGGGATTTGTGGTATCAGTAATTCGGATACGGATAGGTCAGTTTTGAAGCGCTTCAGGTCGCGATTATTGACGCCGACTATTTTTGGATCGAACTTGAGTGCTTTTTCGAGTTCGCGCTCTTCGTGGATTTCATAGAGAGCGTCGAGTCCAGCCAGTCCCGCTGCGTCGCGAAGCGCTTTAATTTCGTCGTCTGCGAGTGCGCGTACAATGATTAAAATGCAACGTGCGCCGCCTTCAGCGGCTTCGACGACTTGGACTGGGTGTACCATAAAGTCTTTGCGTAAACAGGGCACCTTACGTTCGTGGACTTCGAGGAATTCGACGACATCCCAGAGGTCTTGAAGGCTGCCGCCAAAATAATCCGTATCAGTGAGGATCGAGAGACAGTCGGCTTCGGCGTTAATATATTTACGCGCTTGGTCGACGGCATCTAGGCGGGCATCCGAAATTTCGCCAGCCGAAGGGGACTTACGCTTGATCTCGGCGATCACCGATAGGCGGTCGTTGCGGGCGAGGGCTTTGAGAAAGCTACCGCCTTGGCGCTGCATGTCGACGAGACGCGAGAGTTCCGAATCGCGAACTGGGCGTATCTGGTCGCGTAGTGCGTGCCGCTTGGCGGCCATGATTTCGGCTAGTTTATCCATCTAGGTGAACATCGAACGTTAAACGTCGATCTTTCAACCCCGAATTTGGCTTTATTGTATGTTCGGGGGGATTTATGTCGAGTCGCCCTCTTTTAACGTATTAGTTCCCACGCCGTGCGATCAACCAGTCGATAAGTTTCTCGAGTTTGTGTTCGTAGGCCCAATGGGTATGGAGAAATTCTGCGGGGTGAATGCTGTTGGCTTTAAAGAAAACCACTCCGTCCCAAATGGCTTGGAGGCGCGTTAAATAGTTATGATGTCGCATCGTGTATCGTACGTGAGACTATTTTTCGCTTTCGGGGCGATAGCCCGCTTTCCATTCAGCGACGCTGACACAGATGGGTTGCTCGCCGTTGGCGAAGAACCACGAATCGATCGCGTAATGCGCATTGTTTGCATTTTCGATAATTGCTGCTGTGTTATGAGGGTACTGTAGTTGGGCGAAACCGCGATGTTGAGGGTGTCCGACTCGGTGATAACGTATCAGCTCGTCTTGTTGTAGCAGCAACAGAGCGACAGTGGTGTTGGCAGCTTCGGCGATGCAGTCTAGCTGCGGGCCTTGACTCCCTTTTCGTTGGTTCTTGGCAGAGTCGGTCGAGGTGCCGTTTTTCTCGCCGATCAAGGTTTCGATTGCCGCGACGGCGACAAGCAAACGTTCGCGCTCTTCAGCGGCATTTTGCTGCGCAGGTTGAAAGATTGCGCGGATGCTTTGCCATTCCGATTCGGTGTAAAATAGTCGTGAGAGCTGTCGGCAACCAGCGGAAGAACAGGTTTCGAAATCGTTAATTTCTGGCGATTTTAAATCGTAATAACTCAGATAGAACTGTGGGTTGCGCGTCAATGTGCTGCAGCCAGCGACGAGTACTATACTAATGAGTAGAAAAGCGAGCTGCAGGCGTCGCATGACTACTTTTTATACTTCAGCGACGCTGCGATAAAGTTAGCGAACAGTGGGTGCGCTGCGTGCGGCTTGGACTTGAATTCCGGATGAAATTGTACCCCGACGTACCACGGGTGCTCGGCGATTTCAACGATTTCGACGAGGTCTCGCTCAGGGTTGATACCTCCGACCCGCAGGCCTTTGGATTCGAGTTGCTCGCGGTAGTCGTTATTAAATTCAAAGCGGTGGCGATGACGTTCATCGATCATTTCAGTGCCGTAGGCGTCGAAGCTGAAGCTGTCTTTTGTAAGTTTGCAGGGGCAGGAACCGAGGCGCATATTACCACCCTTGGTGGTGAGCTCTTTTTGGTCTGCCATGATGGTGATCACTGGATGCGGTGTCTGCGGATCAAACTCAGAGCTGTTGGCGTTTTCCAAGCCTGCGACATGCCGCGCATATTCGATCACCGCAATTTGCATTCCAAGGCAGAGGCCAAAGTAAGGGATATCATTTTCGCGGGCGAACCGTGCCGCAGTTATCTTACCCTCGGTGCCACGGTCGCCGAAGCCACCAGGAATCAAAATACCATCGAGTGAGCCGAGGAATTTCTTAGGGTCTTTTTCGATTTCTTCTGCGTCGAGGCGAACGATGTGCACCGCAGTGTCGTTGGCGATCCCTGCGTGAATGATTGATTCGTAAACGGATTTGTAAGCGTCTTGCAGCTCGATGTACTTACCGACAACGCCAATTTGGACCTTGTGGTTGGGCGCTTTGAGGCGGCGCACGACATCATGCCAAATCTTCATGTCGCAGTCGGGGGCATCGAGTTTCAGATGCTCGATGACTAAGTCGTCGAGATTTTCTGTTTTGAGTGCGAGTGGTAGTTCGTAGATCGATGTTTCGACGTCTTGCTCTTCAATCACCGATTTGACCGGCACGTTGCAGAACATAGAGAGCTTTTGGCGCATTTCATTGGTCATCGGCTCTTCGGTGCGGCAGACTAGAATGTCGCATTGGATGCCAATTTCGCGAAGTTTGGCGACGCTCTGTTGGCTGGGCTTGGTCTTCAGTTCGCCCGCGGCTTTCAAATAAGGGAGCAGCGTGCAGTGTAGGAACAACACATCCTGGCGACCGACTTCGAGGGCGAATTGGCGCATCGCTTCGAGAAACGGCAAGCCTTCAATATCCCCGATGGTGCCACCGAGTTCAGTAATCAGCACATCGACGTCTTCGCTGCCGCCGTCATAGATGCGTTGCTTGATTTCGTTGGTGACGTGAGGGATGACTTGCACGGTTGCGCCGAGGTAATCGCCGCGGCGTTCCTTTTTAATGACCCGCTCATAAACTTGACCAGATGTGAGGTTGTTGAGCTTGCCGAGTTTGCCGGAGGTGAAGCGCTCGTAGTGGCCGAGATCTAGATCGGTTTCCGCGCCGTCGTCCAACACATAGACTTCGCCATGCTGAAATGGGCTCATCGTGCCAGGGTCGACATTTAAGTACGGATCGAATTTCTGGATGCGCACTCGCAAGCCGCGTTGTTCGAGTAGAGCTCCAAGGGCGCCGGCGGTGAGTCCTTTGCCGAGCGAGGAAACCACGCCACCAGTGACAAAAATGTACTTCATGTTCTTTGACTTCGTCATAATAATAATGGAAAGCTTGCGTCTGCCGCCCCGCCTTCGGGCTCGCATTCAATTGGTTGCCCTTTTGGGTTGGCAACCCTTTTTGAGAGAATCTTTAAAAGAAACTTAGCAATAAGCGGAACTTCTTTTACGGTAGGTTTGAATTAGATTTATTTTTTTAGCTGTAGGTAGGCTGTGTTTGGCGGTTTTTTGCAGTCTACAATGTGTGCGAATGGTTTTTCTTGGCTGCTTACATTTGTTAATCGCAGCAATTAGTCATGCTAATAGAATGTCTGATAGGGGCAAGTAGTTTGATAATCCTGCCACCGCTCTTAGTTTTGTATTATTTACTACGTCTAGAAGATTATGTGCGCACTGTGTAGCTTTCTGAAATCGACCATTGGTCGAAAAATTCTTATGGCCCTCACTGGTCTGGTTCTTGTTTTGTTTGTGCTCGGGCACATGCTAGGCAACTTGCAGATCTTTTTGGGACCTGATGCCATCAACGCTTACGCTTACAAGCTGCATCATGTCATGCCAGTGCCAATGCTCTGGGTGATTCGGCTGTTTCTGCTGGCTTGTATCGGGGTGCACATCTGGGCCGCGATTTCGCTTACTTTAGACAATCGCAAGGCGCGTCCGCAGGGTTACGATCAGAACAAATCGGTACAAGCGACCTATGCTGCCAAGACGATGCGTATGAGCGGTATTATATTGCTCGCCTTTATCATCTTCCATATTGCGCACTACACCGCTCGCATCGTACCGGGCAAGGAGTATAATGAGCAGATCGCCGATGTCGCGCTGGTCAAGCACGGCGAACCGGTGCTGCACAATGGCGAAGTGGTGATGACTTTTAATGTCAACGACATGATGATCGACGGCTTCAATGTCTGGTGGGTTTCGGCCTTCTACATCATCGCGACTGGTTTGCTCTGCATGCACCTGACTCACGGCGTGAGCAGCATGTTTCAAACTGTCGGGCTGCGCAACCAACTCTGGCGGGCCCGCCTGGATCGTTTCGCACGCATCTATGGTGTGGTCGTTTTCCTTGGTTTCGCAGTGATTCCAGTGGCAGTGATGACTGGTATACTTAAAAAGACTGCTCCGGCAGTCGAAGCGGTTGAAGTAATCGTTGAACAACTTCCCCAATAGTACCGAATACTAATGAATCTAGATTCAAACATTCCTGAGGGTCCACTCGCTGATAAGTGGTCGAACCATAAGTTTAAAATGAAGCTGGTGAATCCAGCCAATCGTCGCAAGTACAACGTGATCGTGGTCGGTTCTGGTCTTGCTGGTGGCGCTGCCGCGGCGAGTCTGGCAGAGCAGGGCTACAACGTCTCTTGCTTCTGCTACCAAGACAGTCCGCGCCGTGCGCACAGTATTGCAGCGCAAGGTGGTATCAATGCCACTAAAAATTACCAGAACGACGGCGACTCTGTGCGTCGTCTTTTCTACGACACCGTTAAAGGTGGTGATTACCGTGCCCGAGAGGCCAACGTGTATCGGCTGGCCGAAGTCAGCAGCGATATTATTGATCAGTGCGTCGCGCAAGGTGTGCCATTTGCTCGTGAATATGGCGGCATGCTTGCGAACCGTTCATTCGGTGGTGCGCAGGTTTCCCGCACATTTTACGCACGTGGTCAAACTGGACAGCAGCTACTCCTGGGTGCGTATTCCGCGCTGAGTAAGCAAATCGGTCTGGGTAAGGTGAAGATGTATAACCGCCACGAAATGCTCGATGTGGTGAAAGTCGAAGGCCATGCCAAGGGTGTCATCGTCCGTAACATGGTCACGGGCGAAGTTTCCCGGCATGCCGCGGATGCGGTGGTGATGGCGACTGGTGGTTACGGTAACGTATTCTTCCTCTCAACCAATGCACAGGGATGTAATGTGTCTGCTGCGTATCGCGCTTACAAGCGAGGTGCTGGTTTTGCGAATCCTTGCTACACGCAGATTCACCCAACTTGCATTCCTGTGCACGGCGATCAGCAGTCTAAGTTAACGCTGATGTCGGAGTCGCTGCGTAATGACGGTCGTGTCTGGGCTCCTAAGTCTGCAGAGGCTGCCGAGCAAATTCGCGAAGGTACGCTCGATCCGAATACGGTTGTCGAGCAAGAGCGTGATTACTTCCTCGAGCGTAAGTATCCAAGCTTTGGCAATTTGGCTCCACGCGATATTTCTTCCCGTGCGGCCAAGGAAGTTTGCGATGAAGGTCGCGGAGTTGCTTCGTCTGGCCTCGGTGTATTCCTTGACTTTCGCGATGCGATTGCCCGCGACGGCCAACCTGCGATCGCCGAGCGTTATGGCAATCTGTTCGATATGTATCAATGCATCACGGGTGCAGACCCGTATTCCACGCCGATGATGATTTTCCCGGCGGTGCACTATACCATGGGTGGTCTATGGGTGGATTATAATTTGCAAAGCTCGATCCCCGGCATGTTTGTGGGTGGCGAAGCCAACTTTTCCGATCACGGTGCCAATCGCCTCGGAGCTTCTGCGCTGATGCAAGGGTTAGCTGACGGTTACTTTGTTCTTCCTTACACCGTTGGCAACTACCTAGCCGAAGAGGGCATCGCTGCGGCAGGTACGGTCACGACTGAGCATCCTGCATTCGCCGCGGTTGAGGCTGAGGTACAAGGCCGCATTGAGACACTGCTGTCGGTCAATGGCACCGAGTCGCCGCGATCCTTCCATAAGCGCCTCGGCCAGATCATTTGGGATAAGTGCGGTATGGCCCGTGATAAGGATGGCTTGACTGGTGCGATTGAGGAAATTCAAGCACTGCGTAAGGAGTTCTGGGCCAACGTGCGCGTCGTTGGTGACGCGCGTTCGCTTAATCCAGAGTTGGAGCGTGCCGGGCGCGTGGCTGACTTTTTGGAATTTGGCGAGTTGCTTTGCCGTGATGCGCTGATGCGTGAAGAATCCTGTGGTGGTCACTTCCGCGTCGAGCACCAAACCAGTGAAGGCGAAGCCAAGCGAGACGACGAAGACTTCACCTTCGTGGGCGTCTGGGAGTATAAGGGCGACGATGTTGACCCTGAGCTGCATAAAGAGGATCTCGTCTATGAGGAGGTCAAACTCGCAACCCGCAGTTATAAGTAGGCGAACCACTCAACTAAAGACAGAATTATGAAACTTACACTTAAAGTTTGGCGTCAAAAAAACAGTCAGAGCCAAGGCAAGTTTGTTGAGTATCAACTCGACGATATTTCGGCAGGGTCTTCTTTTCTGGAAATGCTTGATATCCTTTCGGAGCAGCAAGTTGCCAATGGCGAAGAGCCGGTTGCATTCGACCATGACTGCCGCGAAGGTATCTGCGGCAGCTGCTCGTTGACGATTAACGGTATCCCGCACGGCCCTGAAAACGGCACCACTGCCTGTCAGTTGCACATGCGCCACTTCCACGATGGCCAGACCATCACGATCGAGCCATGGCGTGCAGCACCGTTTCCGGTGATCAAAGATTTAATTACCGATCGCACCGCGTTTGATCGGATTATCCAGTCCGGGGGCTTTATCACTGCCCGCGCGGGGACTGCCGTTGATGCCAACTCCAGCCCGATTGCCAAAGGCACTGCGGATTATGCGATGGATGCGGCAGCCTGCATTGGTTGTGGCGCGTGCGTGGCCGCTTGCCCGAATGCATCTGCGATGTTGTTCACCGCTGCGAAAGTTTCGCACCTGAACAGCTTACCGCAGGGTAAACCAGAGAAGGATCGCCGTGCGCTCGCTATGGTCAGCACCATGGATGGCGAAGGCTTTGGTGGTTGTACCAATATCGGCGAGTGTGAAGCGGCTTGCCCGAAGAGCATTTCGCTGGATATGATTGCACAGCTTAATCGCGATTATACGACAGCGAAGGTAAAGGATTTCTTCTACCTAGTGCCATAGGCCTGATTAACAGTTTTAGTTTTGATCAAAGGCGATCGTGCACATGCATGATCGCTTTTTTATACTCGATAGGGTCGGATTCAAATTATAGCTCCTAACTATATATATCGCTGCTCTGATTCATGCCTATTCGATTGGATCGGTGGCTAAGAGAATTCAGTAACATATAGTTATATTTAATCGGTTCGTTTGCGGTTCGCATCATGTGTTTATGGATTAAACTCTTGACTACGCTCAAAATCGTTATATTAAATTTTCTAATTCGCATTCCAACTGCTCGAATTGAAATAATGGCCCGCCGTCGACTCACCAACTCCCCAGAAGAAGATTTCCCGATGACGCCGATGATCGATATGGTCTTTCTACTGTTGGTGTTCTTTATGACGGTGAGCACTCTCGCGCAAGCGGACCGTCAAGTGAAGCTGGATTTGCCAGAGTCTGCATCTAGCGATGTCCCCGAAGACCTTGCCGACCGTGGTACCATCTCGCTCGATGCCGATGGGCAGATTTTTCTGGGCGCGCAGTCGCAAACACTCGAAGCGATGCAGGCCGCGATCAAGGCGTCCTTGTCTGACAATCCTGAGTTGCGTATTCACGTCCGCGCCGACCGTGCCACGCCTTACCGCACGATTAAAGAGGTGCTCCGCTCGTGTGCCGAAGTCGGCGCTTACGAAGTGATTTACGCCACCTATCAATCTCGGTGAGGGTCTATTTGAAAAATGGCACAATTAAAAAAACGAGCCGAGGAAAAGGGCGGGGTGCCGATCGCGCCGATGATTGATGTCGTTTTTCTGCTACTGATTTATTTCATGGTGGCGTCCACCTTGGAGCAGCAGGAGGCCGACCTTTCGTTTCAGTTACCCGGCACGGTCGAGCAGACCGAACTATTGGATTTGCCTGATGAACAGATCATTGAAATTCGCCCCGACGGCCAAGTCGTGGTTAACGAGTATCCGTATGATGCTCCAGAAGTGTCGCAGTTAAATGAGCTCGCTTCCATGCTGAGCCGCTTTCGCGAAGCCAGCAGCGCCAATAAAGTCGAAGCGATTGTCACCATCTCACCGGCAGATGCAGTGCCGCATGCGCAGATCGTCAAAGTGATGGATGCCTGCTCCCTGGCTGGGATCGAGGCAGTGAACTTCGCCTTAGGCGATGATACTTGAAGGCAACGAATGATTATTGCTGCTTGAGAATACGTAGTTGCGAGTGCGCCCGCTCGATTTGAGAAATCTGTGCTGCGCTGGCAAATGACAGCCCAGTGGAGAGTGCGTCCGCTTGAGTGGCGGTGGGGGCGATCACGCTGAGGCTCTGCCAGCGGGTGCTGGGTCGGCCGCTGATTGGATCGAGTAAATGATGGTATTTGCCGTCCATTGAGAATGGGCTGCCGTAACTGCCGCTGGTGGCTAGGGCTTGGTTGTCGAGCTCGGCAACTTCGTGGATTTGCTCGGGCTGCTGTGCATCTTTAATCCCAATGCTCCAAGGGCGCTGTTCGGGATGTGGGCCGATGGCGCGGGTTTCGCCGAGCTCAATTAACACATGTTGATAGCCTGCATTGCTGAGGATATTGCTGATGTGATCAGTGATGAAGCCTTGGGCGATGCCATTGAGCGTCAATTGCATGTTTGGCTGATCAAATTGAATCGTGTCGGCAGCGTAGTTCAGATGTTGCCATCCAGTGCGGGCGAGTGCTGCGCCGAGTGCTGCTTCGCTGGGTCCTTCGCTGGCATTCGGAGATTGCTCAAAGTGCTGCGCGTAGGCTTGCCACAGCGGTTGGATGGTCGGGTCGAATAGACCTTGGCTCAATTGATGCGCTTGGCCTGCTGCGTCGAGCAGTGCCTGCCATTCGGGCGCGGGGGCATCGAGTCGGCCAGTGCGATTGAGTTGGCACAATTCGGAGTTTGGCTGGTAGAGACTAAACAATGATTCGAGGCGGCGGATTTCTGCGAAGCAATACTTGAGGACTGTTTGCGCGCTGGTGCGATCCTCAGTGTAGAGTGTGAAGCTGCCTTCCGCGCCGAGCGTATAGCCGCGCCA
>DBBT01000107.1 GCA_002292345.1 Opitutia bacterium UBA977
GTGTCGTTGTTCTCGGTCTAGCTGAGTCAGCCTCAGCTGCGGGTGACGGATGGATGACTGATTTCGAAGCGGCGAAGGTTAAGGCGAAGGCTGAAAACAAGCCGATGCTACTTGATTTTACCGGCTCTGACTGGTGCGTGTGGTGTATCAAACTGGATAAAGAGGTGTTTGGTGAAGCCGCATTTAAGGACTATGCCGCGGCGGAGTTGGTGCTGGTTGAGCTCGATTTTCCAGAGGGTAAAGGACAGTCCGCGCAGTTGAAGGCTCAAAATGAAGCGCTAGCGAAGCAGTACGGCGTTCTCCGCTTTCCGACAATTCTGCTGTTGTCGCCGGATGGCGAGCTGATCGAGAAAACCACCTACCAGCCCGGCGGACCTGAGGCTTATGTGGAGCACATCAAAGGTATATTAGCAAAATAGTTGGTCCCCTTAGATTATTTTCTAAACCGCACGTTCCTTTTGGGGCGTGCGGTTTTTTTAGGTTCATCGTCACTGTCGGGGAATGGTAATTCTAAGGAGTGAGGGCGACTCGCCCTCATTTACATCAACATTGGCTCAACGTGGGCGAGTCGCCCACACTCCTATAACTGTCTACATCTAACCTTCGACTGAATTAAGTATGAGATTGCATGCTGCCTGCGCACTTCCATTGTGATCGCATGCAGAAACAACAAGCGTTGGTCATGTGGATCATTTGGTTCGTCTTTTTACAGATGGCTTTTGCCTATCATTTTGTGTTGGAAGATGGTTTTCCTTCGGGCGACAATGCCGCTGAGCCGATGGCGAGCTGGCTTTGGGTGCTCTGCTTCGTGCCGATTATCCTCGCGACAATAGTGCGTTGGTGGGTGATCCCTAAATTAAAGGATCAAAAGCAGATGTTGAGCGCGCTGATTGTCGGCCTCGCATTGACGGAAGCGTCGATCTTGTTCGAGTTGTTTCAGATCGGCTCAGATTACCCGCAAAATCAGATCGCGGTATTGATGGTCGCGGTGTTCAGTTTGATTCAGTTCGCGCCGATTTATGCCACCCCGGGGGTGGATGTTGAGAGTTGAGGGTGAGAGTGGGCGTCTGTTTAGCTGCGCTCAAAAATCGCTGCGTTCGGGGTGTCGCGCTTGGGCCGGCCGAAACGGCGCACGATTTTCCAGCCCGCGATCTCGGGATTGAGGTTGCCTGGCAGCTCGAGGATGACGCGGGCGTCAGGGCTGGCGAGTTCATCGGCTTTGGCAAAGATGCGTGCTAAGTTGGCTTCGATATTGTCGTAGGGTGGGTCGATGAAAATCAACTCTGCGCGCTCGCCGCCGGCGGTGCGTGCATACAGATCGCGGGCGATGGTGTTGACCGCGCTCTGGGCGAGTCCACAGCATTTCAGCACGGCCTGCTGGTTCTTCTTCATACAGGCGAGGGCCTGCTTATCGATTTCGTAAAACGTAGCTTTGATCGCACCGCGGCTGAGGGCTTCGAGACCGTAGGCGCCGGTGCCTGCGAAGAGATCGGCCACGCGGCTGCCTGCGACGCTGGCGCCGAGGCTGGAAAAGATCGCCTCACGCATCCGATCCGTCGCGGGACGCGTGGTGTCGCCGGTGGGCGCTTTAATTTGAATCCCGCGGGCGGTGCCTCCTGTGATGCGCATAATTAGAGAGCTGAGAGCTGAGAGATGATAGTTGAGGGCTGACGAAGCACGACAGTGCGAAGATGGTGAACCGAAGGTTTGCCCTGAGCGAAGCGAAGGGTGACTGAACTGGGTGCCCTATGGGCAAGTGAAGGAACAGAGTGGAGGGCTAGTCGTTGAATGATCGATCGATCAACTATCTAACTGCTTGCCAGACGCGCAGCAGGCTTTCGATGAGCGCGGGAAGTTCGTTGAGTGGTACTTGGCTGGCGGCGTCGGAGATCGCTTTTTCTGGATTGGGGTGCGTTTCGAGGAAGACGCCATTGGCGCCGGCGGCGAGTGCGGCGCGGGCCAGGGCAGGCACGAATTCGCGTTGGCCGCCGCTGATGCCACCGGCCGCGCCAGGGAGTTGCACGCTATGCGTGGCATCCATGATGGTTGGGTAGCCGTTTTCGGACATGATGTTGAAGCTGCGCATGTCGACCACCAGGTTTTGATAGCCAAAGGTGGTGCCGCGCTCGGTCTGCCAGATCTCGTTCGCGCCGGCTTCTTTAAGCTTATTCGTCACGAAGGTCATTTCTTGGGGCGAGAGGAATTGACCTTTTTTGACGTTGATCGCGCAATCGGTTTTGGCGGCGGCGACGAGTAGGTCGGTCTGGCGGCACAGGAACGCGGGGATTTGCATCGCATCGACGACGGCACCGACGGTGGCGCATTGCTCGGGTGTGTGAATGTCGGTGATGGTTTTAAATCCGTATTCTGCTTTGATAGTTTGGAAGATTTCGAGGCCGGCGTCGAGCCCCGTGCCACGGTCGCTACTGATCGAGGTGCGGTTGGCCTTATCGAAGGAGCCTTTGAAGAGTATGTTCAGCTGTGGGTGCTGTTGCTGAAGGGCCGCGAGGGCGTCGGCGACGGGGCGACAGGTGTCGAGGCTTTCGAGCGAGCAGGGGCCAGCGAGGAGGAGCAGCTTTTCGGAATTGTAAATCATGGATGTATTAAGTGCGAAGGATTGGACTTCGCCAAGTCGCAAAGCAAAAAGTATGTTTGAGCGTTTGTTGGAAATGAGTTGCACAGCTGGGGGAAGATCCCCCATTTTTTCGACATGATGTGGCGTCGTTTTGGTTGGTTGATTCTAGGTATGTTGCCTTTATGTGCGCATGCGGAGGAAACAGTTGTCCCCGTCGAGCCAGTTGCAACGCAGGATTTGGCAGCCGCTTTAAAGAGTTATGAAGGCCGCTGGGTGGGCCACTTTACCATCCATTCAACAACATCTGGCTATTCCGAGACGTTTCCAGTGGAGCAGCAATACTGGTGGGAAGAGGGCGTACTGCATGGCGTCGCGGTGACGCAACGGGACGTGGGCATGTCAAGTGCGCGCTCTAAGTCGGTAATGAAGAATGGTAAGTATTTCTCAGAGGTGGAGACCGGCGAGACGATCGAAAATTACTGGGGCGTGCTGCATGACGATGGGCTGATTTGGTTTTCCTCGAATTTGAAGCGGACCCAAGATTATCAAATGAAGGAGTCCATCGTCGAGGTGGATGGCGAGCGAGTGTTAAAGACCGAAGGCTTTAATACCTACCTGACTGGTGATGGCCTCGCGTATCTTGTCTATCGCGGCGAATTGAAGTTTGTCGAGTAGGGGGGGAAGAGACTGAGGGCTGAGAGCTGAGGGCTGAGAGCTGAGAGCTGACGAAGCACGACTGTGCGAAGATGGTGAACCGAAGGTTTGCCCTGAGCGAAGCGAAGGGTGACTGAACTGGGTGCCCTCTGGGCAAGTGAAGGAACAGACTTGAGGGCTGAGGTCAACTTACGTGGCACGGTTGCTTCAGTGGAATTTTTAGTCCGCGCCGATTTGGTTGGCTAGGGCATTGCGCAGATCGGCTTCGAGCTCCGCTTCTTGCACCCATTGTAGTGCTTGTTGGGGCTGACTAGCGCTCCAACTGAGAATGGCGCGATTGAGCTGTTCAACGCGTTGGTTCGGCTCTGAGATAGTGTTGCTCCATGCGGCGGCGGCTTCTGGTTCGAAGTCAAGCATCGTGGTGGTAAAACCTACAATCGCGGCATCGCGCTGATTGCCAGCTGCGGCATCATTGAGCCAAGTGGAGGCAGCAACCGAGTCGGTGCGGCTCCATTCTTGCATGATGACTTCCGAGTTTTTGGGATTGTTGAGAGGATCGGTCTGCGGGAGTTGGGTTTGCCACTCCATCGCATCCATCGGGTTGGTTTGAGCGCGAGTGCGAACGTAGGTTTCAATTGCCGCGGGGGCCTCATAGGCTTCGTTGACACTGCGCAGGAATTGCTCGGCCTCGGCTGGGTTGGCTTTGGTGTAGTGCTGGATGCTAAGATTGAGCAGTTCTGTGTTGCTATTGAACTCAGCCTCGGTGAGCGCCCAAATTGCAGCGGCTTCAGGGGCGGTGGCGGCCCACGACTCGACGAGGGCACCGGCAGCATCGTTTCGCAGGCTGCCCGCAGGTAGTTGTTCGACCCATTGTGAGGCTTCATCCGGGTTTTGGCCTGCCCAGTTGGCGGCGAGTGCTTTAGCGGCGGTGACTTTACTGCCGTCGTTGGCCATGCCGTCAATCCATGCCGCAGCGGCAGTCGGATCCTGTTGAGCCCAGAGTTCCATCCCGCTTTGAATCGTGGTGTGGCGGGCGAGGCCTTGGGCGTTAGACTCTAGCCACAGCAGGGCGCTTTCGGAATCTTCCGCGGCCCAGACGGCAACGATTTCCAGCATCCCTCGTAGGCTGTCTTGGCTGAGAGATTGAACTTGTAGCCAAGCCATGGCCGACTCGGGGTCATCTTGGGCGCGGCGGCGCGCTTCGACAAGAAAGGGGTCATTGTCGGCTGCCGACTTCGGGATAACCGTTGGGTCTACTGACGTTGGCTTGAGTACGGTGCGACCACGGTCGGATTTGCTCGGCGAGTTGCGCGGTTCGACCGCTGGTGCTAGCTGGCTCGGTGCGCGGCTACGCACGATCTCCCAGGTCTCGCGCAGATGGTGCCACTCGTTGCGAATCGTGTCTGCGTGGGGCAGCACCGCGACCGTGGCTAAGACGATAAAGGCGATCGTGAGTAAAATTCGGGAGATCCAGCGCATACAGAGGGTTAGCATAGGTTAAAAAAGACCGTTGTATTGTTGGTGGTGCGTGCGGCCAACTCGTCAGGAGTTATCGCGAGGGCTTCGGCGCAACGTTTAGCGATATCAGCCAGGTAAGCGGGCTCGTTCGGTTTACCACGATGCGGCTCGGGGGTAAGATAGGGGCAATCGGTCTCCAGCATCAATCGCTCGATGCCTTGTCTGCGCAAGGCTGCGCGGATGTCGGGGGCATTCTTATAAGTGACTACTCCGGTGAAGGAGGCGCGTCCACCGCGTTGGTTGACTTGGGCGACTTCGTTGGGGCCGTAAGTGAAGCAGTGGAATACGATCCGTGACCAATCGATGCCAGACTCATCAATCATCCGCAGGCTATCGTCGAACGCATTGCGGCTATGGATGATCACGGGGCAGTCGAACTCGCTGGCGAGCATGAGCTGCTGGCGAAAGGCTTCTTCTTGATAGATCATGGTTTCGCCCGCTAGAACTGGATCTTTCGGCAGGTGAAAATAATCCAGGCCAATTTCCCCGAGGGCGACGGGGCCGTGTGGCGGCATGAAGAAGGTGGA
This sequence comes from Opitutia bacterium UBA977, assembly GCA_002292345.1. Lineage (GTDB taxonomy): Bacteria > Verrucomicrobiota > Verrucomicrobiia > Opitutales > Coraliomargaritaceae > Lentimonas. The sequence continues at coordinate 5,275 of DBBT01000107.1, forward strand.
AATTTGACTGACATCGTGGTGCCACTCGGCATCGACGTAGCAGGGGTGTAGACCGACGGTGTAGTCGATCCGTCCCGCGTAGGCCGCATGCATTTCGCGGTAGGGCACCCAGTCTTTCGGTGAAGTGCCGACGGTGATAAAACGTTGTACGCCCGCTGCGGCGGCACGTTCCAGCGCAGGCTCGAGTTCGCCTTTGTCCTTGAAGCCGAGTAAGTGGCAGTGACTGTCGATCAGTTGCATGACTGCGAAGATGCGGAAAAACTGAAACTCTGAAAGGCTGAAAATGAGCTCAGGGGCAACTTCGTGCTGTTCAGGGATGCGTTTTGGCGGCTTGATTTTTCTGATTCGAAAGTTCTTGAGAATAAAGCGGGCGGCTCCATCGTCTCGTAGCTTTAGGAAATTAAAACCTCACTTTTAGTCAAATCACCATGGAAGACGTCATCATTTTAGGAACCGGTTGTGCCGGACTCACTGCAGCTATTTACACTGGCCGTGCTCAATTGAACCCGCTGGTGCTCGAAGGCACGCAGCCAGGTGGGCAACTCACCACGACGTCCGAAGTGGAGAATTTCCCGGGTTTCCCTGACGGAATCGATGGTTACACCATGATGGACAACTTGCGCAAGCAAGCGGCTAAATTCGGCGCGCGCTACGAGCATGCTAAGGTCGATAAGATCGAGGTGGATGGCGCGGTGAAGAAACTTTACGCTGGCGAGAAAGTCTACGAAGCCAAGACCGTGATCGTTGCGACTGGTGCGCGCCCTCGCTTTATCGGTATTCCGGGCGAGCAGGAAATGTTTGGCGGCAAGGGTGTGACAACTTGTGCAACTTGCGATGGTGCGTTCTACCGCGACATGGAAGTCGTGGTGGTCGGCGGTGGCGATTCCGCTGCCGAGGAAGCACTGTTTTTGACTCGTTTTTGCACAAAGGTGACTTTGATCCATCGTCGCGATGAGCTACGTGCCTCGCAGATCATGGCCGATCGAGCGACTTCGCACCCGAAGATCGAGATGGCGTGGAACTCCTTACCGCAAGAAATTTTGGCCGACGAGAAGGGCTTTACCCGGGCGATTCGCGTGAAAGATGCCAAGTCTGGCGAAGAGCGTGAGATTCCTTGCAAGGGCGTCTTTGTCGCGATTGGGCACATCCCGAATACTGATTTCGTCGAAGGTGTGCTGGAGCGTGATAGCGACGGCTACATCGTGCCGAACCTCGGTAGTCAGGTAAAGACAGAGCATGACGGTTTCTTTGCTGCGGGCGATTGCGTCGACCATGTGTATCGCCAAGCGATCACTGCTGCGGGCATGGGTTGCCAAGCGGCAATCGAGGCTGAGCGCTATTTGGCGGAACTTTAAAGTGTTTGAAAGTGTGAAGGTTCGAAGGTAATAAAGTCAGTCGTCGGCTTTTTATGTTCACTTTCCCACTTTAATAAGTTCTCACCTTCCCACTCCCAATATGGATCATCTTTCCGAGCTTAGAGCAGACTACACCAAGCATGCGCTACGAGCGGCGGACTTAGTGGCAGATCCGTTTGACCAGTTTGAGCAGTGGTTTAGGCAAGCCGAGGAGTGTGAGGTCAATGAGCCCAATGCCATGTGTCTCGCCACTGTGGCTGCGAATGGGCAACCTTCCACGCGTGTGGTGTTATTGAAGGGGTTTTCTAAAAAGGGGCTAGTATTTTACACTAACTACGAGAGTCGTAAGGCAATTGAGTTGGAATCGAATCCGCGGGTATCCGTGAATTTCCTTTGGCTGCCGTTGCAGCGTCAGGTCAACATAACCGGCCGCGTCGAGCGTGTTTCGAAGGTCGAGGCCTTGAAATATTTTGTCTCCCGCCCGCTTGCGAGTCGACTCGGAGCATGGAGTTCGCCGCAGAGCCAAGTGATTTCATCGCGGCAAATTTTGGAAGCTAAGCTCGATCAGATGAAGTGTAAATTTGCCGATGGCGAAGTGCCCCTGCCAGATCACTGGGGAGGTTACCGCATTGTGCCTGAGACTTTTGAATTTTGGCAAGGCGGCGGCGGACGTTTACATGATCGTTTCATGTATCGACTCGATGATACCGATCAATGGGCGCACGCACGCTTAGCTCCGTAGGCGATCCAGTTGTTCACTCCACTATGCGTGTTGACTCACATATGCACACCACTCTTTGCGGCCACGCAATCGGTGCGCCGATTGAATATGCGATGGTCGCGATGGAGCAGGGCATTGATGTGATGACAATCACTTGCCACATCCCGATGGAATGGGAGGCATTTGGTCAGGCAGGAATTCGCATGCACCGTGATCAACTCGATCAATATCGCAGCTTAGTTCACGACACCGCTGAAAAGGCCAAGCCACTTGGGGTTGAGGTGCTTTGTGGAATCGAAGCAGAAGTGTATCCAGACGAAGCGCAGATGGAGTCAATGGATGAAATCCTCGCAGAATATGAGTGGGATTTTGTGCTCGGATCACTGCACGCGCAGTGCCGGAGCTATTTAACGTGGTTGAAAAAAAACAAGGTCAATAGCGATGCGATGCGAATCGATAGTTACTTTCGCCATCTTAAGGATGGTGCGCAGTCGGGTCGCTATGATTGTATGTCGCATCCCGATGTGATCCGCACCTATGGCGTAGTGAGTGAGTTCATCCCTGCTGAGCACGAGGAGGTGATCCGTGATTTTCTGCAAGCCGTGGTGGATGAAGATATCTGCATGGAGGTGAATACCAGCGGCCTGACTAAGGGCGACTTTGAGGTGCACCCTGATCCCTTGATTCTCGATTGGGCCAGTGACATGGGCGTCAAGCTAACGATTGGATCTGATTCGCATCGACCGAATTCTGTGGGGCAGTTCTTCGATACGATTCAACCCATGCTTCGAGAGAAAGGCTTTACGGATCTGCACTATTTCCGCGCACGTAAGCGTATTCGGATTAATATGCCGAAATGGGATTAAATTTGCGGCGTGGCAGCTTATCGGGGGAGGAATTAAGTCCATTTTGTTTTCTTTTATGCTTATTTTGTCGTCAGCACTTGGCTGATTGGTTTATCTGCTGGGATGCAAAAATTTGGCTTATTGTCTTTTCTTGCCCTTGCTTTAACTTCGTTACACGGGATTCACTCGATTGAATTGAAGGATGGTGGTGGTATTCGCGGTGCTATCGTATTGGAGCGTCCGGAGCTATATTATGTGGATTTGGGCTTTAATGTAGTTGCCGTGCCAAAGGATGCGGTCGCAAGTCTGGGCGAGGTAGATTCAGTCACTGGCGCGGTCGCGGCGGCGTTGGTTGAGGACACACTCTACCGTGTTGCGGCGGATCGTGGCGATCAGCCGATTTTGAAGTGGGTGGATCAGTTGGGCGAGGCAGTGGCACTGGTGCAAACACCGACAGGCCTAGGCTCTGGGTTTGTGATCCATGAGGATGGCTACGTGGTGACGAATGATCATGTGATCGCCGGCGAACATCGTATCTCGGTGACAATTTTCAGGGAGGGTGAGCGCGAGCTTTCGAAAGTGACGTATAATAATGTACGGATCGTGGCAACCAGCGCGGAGTTAGATTTGGCTTTGTTAAAGATTGAATCAGAGTCGGAAGAGGTATTTCGCAGCGTCACCTTAGCTGCTGGCGCTGGCCGAGTTCGTGAGGGCCAGACTGTGTTTGCGATCGGTAGTCCATTGGGGCTGGATCGGACCGTTTCGGAGGGGATTATTAGTGTCGCAAATCGTGTGATTGGGGGGCGTCTTTATTTGCAGACGACGACTCAAATCAGTCCTGGAAATTCTGGCGGTCCATTGTTCAACCTAAGTGGTGAAGTGGTGGGCGTAAATAATATGAAGATTGCCGCTGTGGGAGCTGAGGGCTTGGGCTTTTCAATTTCTTCAGCTGTGGTGAAATCATTTTTAGACAACCGAGATGCGTATGCATTTGACCCACGTAATCCGAATGCAGGCTTTCGTTATTTGAGTCCGCCTAAAATTGGTGATAGTGAGAAATAAACGGAGATTTTAAGTATGAACAAATTGTTGTTATCTTGTGTATGTGCATGCCTCTCAGGCGCTGCGGTATCTGCAGTGCCTTTTCAGGAAATCATCGGTGAGGATGCAGAGTTTTTCTGTACGGTGCGCAGCCTTTCCGAAACGCGCGACCAGTGGGCGGCGCATCCGATCGCAGCATTATTCGAAGACGAAGAGCTGCTCGCATTTTTCGATGTGATGAAGAGCGACGATACGCTTGAAGATAGCGGCAGTGCTGATGAACCTTCTGGCTTTACCGAGGTGATGGAGGATATATTTGGTCTGAGCTACGATGAGTTGTTTGAGCTATTTCCTGGGCAGGCGAGTTTGGCTTTTTATAATCTATCAGAGCGTGAAGAAATAGTATTGATGGCTGAGTTTTCCGGAGATGCGACACGACTTGATGCGTTAATGCAGATTCAATTTGAGCGTAATATGGCTGCGCATCAGGCGATCAATCCGCTGGTTGAGCACGAGCTGATCGAGGAGTCGTTTATGGGGGAAACGCTTTATTTCGATGAAACTTTTGATGGCGTCACTACTTATATTGAAGATGGGTACGCGTTTGTAGATGGCATCGTAGTGGTTGCTTTTCCGGAGAGTCGTTTACGTGCGGCAGTTGAGTCGATCAAGGAAGGTGCCAGTGCGCCAATTGCAGATTCTGCGGTGTATCAGCGTTCGCGAGAAGAAGGCGGGCGTGGTGATGTTGAAGTGTATGCGAATTTGGATAAGTTGATGCCGAGTTTGAATCGCTCATTAATTGATTCAGTTGCGTCTGACCCTGCTGATTCACCCATCAACTTGGCGATGTTTGGGGTGACTGCGCAGAGTTTAGATAGTACGTTGTCGCTGGAATCACTGCAGGCCTTGTATGTCGATTTTGATTTGATTGATTCCGGGATACTGTCGCATTTTGGATTAATCTATCGTGAGAAATTGGGCGTCTTGAGCCTGATGAGCTACGCAAACACTGCACTTCCAGAGGCCCGCTATGTGTCGGAGGAGGCCTTAGGTAGCTCGATTTCGACCTTCGACAGTAGTGCGATGCTTGCAAATCTCGAAAGATTGCTGACTTCTGCAAGCCCGACACTGGCGCCGTTGATTAATATGCAGTTGCAGGTCGCGAAGGCGAAGACAGGTGTCGATTTGCGTGCAGCGCTAATCGATAATATCGGCTCCCAGACTGTTAGCCTGTCGGTTTTGCCCGAGGCGCATCTGGACGACTCTGAGATCGCAGAGCCACAGCAACTATTCGTGATTGAGGTGAAAGACGCGCAAGCACTGGCGCAAGGGATCGAAGCCTTTAAGGATCTGGCTCCTGGCTTACGCGCGATGATTGAAGAGCAAATGTATGAGGGGCAGACCATTTATACAATCAGGG
>DBBT01000001.1 GCA_002292345.1 Opitutia bacterium UBA977
CTTGTCGCTGCGCTAGGAACAACCTTTTATAAAAATCATGATCGACCAAGAAATACAGCAACTGGATAAATTGAAGAATGACTTAATCGCATGGCTTGCTGAATCGGGCGCTTCGTTGTTGGCAGCCATCGCCATTATCGCCCTTGGGTTCTGGGTGGCCAAAAGGATCGCCAACCTAATCATCAAACTCTGCGATAAGCGTGAGATCGATGTCACCCTCGCGCGCTTTTTCGCTGGGTTTTCGAAGATCGTGGTCATCGCCTTTGCCGTGATCATGGCGCTGAGCAAGCTCAGTATTGAGGTCACCCCCTTTATCGCGCTGTTAGGTGCCAGTGCCTTCGGCCTCAGTCTCGCCGTCCAAGGCCCCGTCTCCAACTACGGCGCGGGCATCGTGCTCATTATCACGCGCCCGTTTAAAGTCGGCGACACGCTCACGCTCAACGGCCTCACCGGTCAGGTGGACTGCGTGAATCTCGGAAATATTCAACTCGTCAACGAAGACGAGCAGCGCATCACCATCCCCAATCGCAATGTACTCGGCGAAATAGTTACCAACTCTTACAACTATAGCATCGTCGAAGCGGTGGTCGGTATCGAGTACAGTGCCGATCCGGAAGCCGCCATCCGTTGCATCTCTGCGGCAGTCCAAACGGTCGAAGGCGTCGCACCGAATCGTGCCCCCGACGTCGGGATCGAAGATTTCGGCGATTCCTCGATCAACATTGGCTACCGCGTCTGGGTGCCGACCAATCGCTACCACCGCACCCGCTACGCAGTGAACCTAGCCGTCTTCCGCGGCCTCGAAGCAGCGCAAATCTCCATTCCGTTCCCACAGCGCGATGTGCATCTGATTCAGCCAGAGTCCAGCGAAAGTTGAATTGAGAGCAATACGGGCGAGGCTTGGTATTATGCCCGCAGGTCACTGCCCGACTGACCGCATCGTGCAACCCAACGGGCGCGCCGAGGCAATGCGGTCGACACGGAGGTCAACCCTCCCTGCTCACATACAATGGGAGGGACCACCTCCGCGTGGGCCGCATCAGCCGAAAACCAGCGCAGCTGCAGTGACTGTTAAGCGTTCCTAAAGCGAGGCGAAGTAGTCAGTTCCTTGAATCCGGTCTTGTCGCTTTGCTCAGAACAGCATTTCTTAAGCAAATATGTCAGCTCGTTCAGGATTTAATATTATCGCCGTTGATGGCGGCGCGGCCACGGGGAAATCCTCGACCTCCCGCGCCATTGCCGAGCGCCTCAACCTCATGCACGTCGATACTGGCGCGCATTATCGCACGCTGACCTGCGCGCTGCTCGATGCTGGCGCCGATCCCGAGTCGCCAGATGCGATTCCCGCACTGCTTAAATCGCTCGAACTCGACACTACCATCAAAGCTCGCAGCGCCCTTCTGAGCATCAACGGCGGCGTGCCCGCCGATACCGACATCCGCTCCCCCAAGGTCAATGCCAACGTCTCCAAGTTTGCCGCGATCGAATCTGTGCGCGAATTTCTATTTAACTATCAACGCAGCCAAGCTCAAGTCGCGCGCGATCGAGCCGAGTTTAGCGGCCTGATTATGGAAGGCCGCGACATCGGCTCAGTGATTTTTCCTAGTGCAGACTTTCGTTTCTTTCTATTTGCCGACGAAGCCACCCGCGCAGCGCGCCGAGCTAAGGACGGTCAGACCGACTCCATCGTCGAACGCGACAAACGTGACATTCAACGTAAAGCCGCGCCCCTCGTCTGCCCAGCAGGCGCCATCCGCATCGACACTGGGCCTTTGCCTCTCGAAGGTGTCGTCGAGCACATCTGCGCAATTATTACTGCGAGAAAAATATAAACATCCGCAGTTCCACATTTCAATATTGATCCGATTAGTTTTACGATCGGTCATGTTATCACTACGTTCCTCGAAACAGCATTTCCACATTTACTTCGCCTTTTTCGGTGAACCTACGTCAGCGCCTCAAGAAAATGTCCAACCCACGCCCAACAACTCCGCCTTTTTACGAATGTGTCCGCGTCATTGCAGACTGGTTTTTTAGCACGTTTTACGACTACTCTACTTCAGGGATGAGCGGCGTTCCGCTGACTGGGAGTGCGATCTTCGCTGCCAACCACATCAGCTTTTACGATCCGCCTGCGATCGGCGCTCAAGTGCATCGCCCGTTCAATTACTTCGCTCGTGACACCCTCTACAAAGGGTGGTTCGGCAAAGCACTGCACAAACTCGACACCATTCCGGTCGCCCGCGACAACGCTGACATCAAATCACTCAAAGCCATCTTTAAGGCGCTGAAAAACAAAGGTGCAGTCGCCATTTACCCCGAAGGCACCCGCTCGGCCGATGGTAAGCTCGCCGAGCCCAAGCCAGGCGCTGGTATGATTGCCTGTAAATCCAAAGCCACCGTGATCCCAACGCGGATCTTCGGCACCTTCGAAGCCTACGGGCGTGACCACAAACTGCCATCCCTCGGCGGCTCAATCCACATCGCCTACGGAGCTCCAATGACAGTCGCTGAAATCGACCCCGGCAAAGAACACCCTGAGCGCTACCTCGAAGCCTCTCGCCGCATCATGGCCGAAATCGCCAAGCTCGAAGCACCGAAACTCGTGGTTATTTGAACCGTTAATTTACGTTAATTAACGTTAATCTAAATGAATGAGAACGAGCAAAACGAATTGATTCATAAGGTCATTGGAGCCGCCATGAGAGTCCACAGCGAGATTGGCTACGGACTACGCGAAAAAACTTATGAACGAGCACTCATAGTTGAACTCGAACATTTAGGAATTCCGTATAGTCAACAATCTCGATACCCCGTGGTCTATCGAGACGTAAAGGTCGATGAGTATATTCCCGACCTCGAAATTGAAGATATCTTAGTGGTCGACACCAAAGTAATCGAAACCATAGCTGACTACGAACTCGGCAAATGCTTAGTTACCTCCGAATCACCAAGAAAACCATAGGCCTTATCATAAATTTCAAGCATCCAAGTTTACAATGGCGCAAAGTCACCCTAACCCCATGATAGCTCCGCATTATTGCCATCCCAGCCACTTTCCAGCCCACATATTTTCAGTCATTAAAAAATTAACGCTAATCAACGTAAATTAACGGTTCATCTTTTTCCTACACCTATCATGAGCAATCCATCCGATCGCTACGCCCAACGCGGCGTCTCCTCTTCCAAGTCCGAAGTCCACGCCGTCGTGGATAAGCTCGACCGCGGCGTCTTTCCTGGTGCCTTTTGCAAAATCGGTGCAGACATCCTAACTGGCAACCCCGACAAGTGTAACATTATCCACTCCGACGGCTCTGGCACCAAGAGCACACTCGCCTACCTGCATTACAAAGAAACTGGCGACCCGACAGGCTTCCGCAAAACCGCTCAAGACAGCCTCGTGATGAATATTGACGACCTGCTCTGCGTCGGCGCGATCAATGGCATACTCATTTCCAGCACGGTCAACCGTAACGCTCGTGCCATTCCTGGCGAAGCACTCGGCCAACTTATTTCCGGCACCGAAGATTTCCTCGCCACCATGCGCGACTACGGCGTCGGCGTGCACAGCGGCGGCGGCGAAACTGCTGACGTCGGCGACCTCACCGGTACCGTCACAGTCGATTCCTGCGCAGTGGTCGTCATGGACCGCAAAGACGTGGTCGACAACGCCAACATCAAGCCCGGACTCGCAATTGTCGGGCTCGCCTCAGCTGGCCAAGCGACCTACGAAACTTTCGAGAACTCTGGTATTGGCAGCAACGGCCTGACCAGTGCACGCCACGACTTGCTCAGCCCTTACTATCTTGAGAAATATCCCGAGACCGTCGATCCCACGACCGACAAGCAATATCTTTACTGTGGCCCTTACAAGATGACCGACATGCTGCCCGACTCCGACATGACTGTCGGCGATGCGATCATGAGCCCAACGCGCACTTACGCGCCGATCATCAAGCAGCTCCTCTGCGAAGACCGCGACAGCATTTACGGCATGGTGCACTGCTCAGGCGGCGGCCAAACTAAGTGCATCCGTTTCGGCACTGGCGTGCACCATATTAAGGACAATTTCTTGCCGATCCCACCGATTTTCAAAGCGATCCAAAAAGCAAGCGGCACCAGCTCCGAAGAAATGTTCCGCGTCTATAACATGGGGCACCGTATGGAGATCTTTTGCGAGCCTGAGGCCGCTGCTGGTATCATCGCCAAGAGCGAAGCTTTCGGCATTCCCGCGCAAATCATTGGCCGTACCGAAGCCACCCAAAAAACCGACGGTCAGAACCACGTCACCATCGTGCACGACGGCGAGACGCTCGAATACGTATTGAACCATTAGAGATCGTCGGGGCGCCCACCTCAGCTCTCAAGTTTCTAGTCTAAGCTCTTTCCACCTTGCACCTGCTCACCTTCATACGCCGATTCGGTCGGCTCTCACTACTGCTTTGCTGCTGCTGGCTCCTAACTGGCCCACAGTTACTGCTGCAGTTAGGCGCATGGAGCTGGATGGTCGCGAGTTACTCGCAAGAAAGTAGCATTGAGCAAGCCTTTGCCGACACATTTGGCGGCGACCGTCCCTGCGGACTCTGTAAAATCATCACCGCAGTCGACACCGAGCAAGAATCCACTCCGACTCAGCGAACCAGTGAAACTAAGAGCCTCGAGCTCATGCTCGGCCAAACACCGCGCATCACGTTCGCACCCACACATCTCATAGCTGCCAAGCGCAGTATGGTCGAACTGGCACCACCACTGCGGCACCCAAGCGTGCCCACCCCACCACCGCGACTCGTTTAAAGAGCTGTTTTCAAAAGTAGAAGCGACACACTTGTCGCTTTGCGGGCGAAAGTGACGACCTACATGTCGTCCGCTCATTCGTGGCATCCGAGCTTGCTCGGCCCCGCATAAAACCTGATCCGCCCACCCGCAGAAAAGCCTGAGCAAGCTCAGACGCCACAAAGAGGCATCATCGCATTTGCGAGCACTCAGCTAAACAACGAGCAACACAATGAACACATTTACCAAACACATACTTCTTTTCTCCACACTCACCGCGGCCACCAGCGCCACCTTCGCCGCGCCG
>DBBT01000038.1:0-5852 GCA_002292345.1 Opitutia bacterium UBA977
CCCATATACCCATATAGTGACCCATATTATGAAAACGACGATGGATATTGATGATTCCTTGCTGCTTGCTGCCAAGGCGACCGCGCTTAGGCGGGGGACAACGTTGAGGGCTGTTGTCGAGCACGCGTTGCGGCGTGAGGTCGAACCTGTGGGATACGCGCGCCGCGATTCGGAGTGTTGTTACGAAGTCAATGAGCGGGGGATGCCTTTCTTAAAAAGCAGCGGTGGTCAACAAGTGACATCAGCTACGGTGTATGAGTTGATGGACGAGGAAGGCATTTAATGTTTCTGCTAGATGTTAATGTGCTGATTGCCTTGGTGGATACAAACCACGTCCATCACGAAACCGTGGCGGAGTGGTTTTGGAACCATCATGTCGATGGTTGGGCGACCTGTCCGATTACAGAGAATGGTTTTATACGGATTCTGGGACATGAAAACTATCCCAACGGGCCGCAATCGGCCGAGGCTGCCCGTGGTCTACTGGTGGCACTGTGCGCTCAAGCGGGCCATCAATTCTGGGCAGATGCCGTTTCGATGCGAACAGTTGTCCGTTACCCGAAATTGCCTGCCTCCAAACACCTCACTGATTATTATCTATTAGCCAGCGCGATTGAGAAACGAGCAAAGCTAGCGACGCTCGATAAACGTATCTCACCCAGCCTGCTCGCTGGCGGTGAGGATGCTTTGCATGTGTTGTAGTGCAATCGCTGCTCCAAACGGAGGCTCGTTCCAGACTGAGGGGATACAGTTGTGGAAACAACTCCAAGCCTGCCAGTAGACCCTACCGAACCAGCCGACTGGTGATGTATTTTCCGCTACGCGTAAAAAATAATTGTTAAGGATCAGTTAAAAACAGAATCAGTGAAGAAAGCCTAACAGGAAGAGCGGGATCTTATGTGGCGCGTTGGTGTCGCCGTCGGCAGCACTGCGCGCCGGCGACACCAAACTGGTCGAGCGTTTCTCTGACGGATCGGTCGAACTGTTCAATTTGAAAGAGGATGAGGGCGAACACAATGACCTCTCTGAAACGATGCCAGAAATGACGAAAAAATTGAAAACCATGCTCCATTAATGGCGTGAAGATACGGATGCATACATGCCGACGGATAAGATCAAGGAATAAAAAAACTGGCCACTACTGTCTAAATAGAGGGTGTTCGTTGTTTTAAGTGCTTCTATAATGGGGTTTAAGTTTTGAGGACTCACGAGGGATTTTATATGATACGATTTAGGCAATACATACAGCTCGCAGCAGTGCTATTCTCCATCGTAATACCGGTTGTGGTGTCGGCCGCGCAGCCGTCCACGACGTTGCCGGAACAGCGATCTACGCCGAAGTGGCGCGCTGAGCGGCATGCGGAAAAGGTTGCTCAGGCCAAGACCGGCAAGGCCGAGCTGGTGATGATTGGCGACTCGATCACTCACTATTGGGAAAAGCAGAAGACTTACACCGAACGGTTCGCGCCGTATAAGACCCTGAACCTGGGATTCGGCGGGGCCACCACCCAGACCGTTCTTTGGCGTCTGCAGAATGGGGAGATCGACGGTATCGCGCCCAAACTGGTGACCCTAATGATCGGCACCAACAATAGCGGTCGCGACTCCGCGCCCGATATTGCACTCGGCATTGAGACGATCGTTGCTGAGCTGCGTCAGCGTCTGCCCGAATCCAAGATTGTGATCTTCTCTGTTTTTCCTCGCAGCAACCCGAGAACTAAGGGCGATTTTGAACGAGTTCAAGCGATCAACAAACTTCTGCCAGCCATTGCGGACAACCAGCACGTGTTTCACGTCGACATCAATCAGAACTTTCTTGATGCGAACGGGAAGATTCGCCCGCAGCTATTCGGCCGCGATTTGCTCCACCTCTCTAGTGTAGGATATGACGCATGGTATCAAGCGCTTCAGTCGATCTTAAAAGAGGCAGGTTTTAAGCTCTCGCAGGTCAGCCCAAGGGCAGCTGCCGCGCCGAAAAAAGCGCAGGCTGCCGCGCCCTTCAATGAATCGAAAGTGCGCCGCGTGAATCCTTTTCAAGATCCGTTCGCCAACCCTATCGATGACCCCGCACTGCCACGGGTATTGATCATCGGAGATTCGATCTCCATCGGTTACACCGCAGGCGTTCGGAAGCTCCTTTCAGGCAAAGCGAATGTCCACCGCGTTAAAGGCAACTGTCGCTATTCTGCCTTCGGTGTGCAGCACATCGACACATGGATCGGTGAGGGCGACTGGGATGTGATCCATTTTAACTTTGGCCTCTGGGACTGGTATGGCTGGTCACAGGAGCAGAAAGCCACCCCGGAATCTTACGCGGCCAACCTCGACCAAATCGTCACCAAACTCAAGGCGACCAAGGCCAAGTTGATTTTCGGCGTCACTACACCTCCATGTGTAGGCCCTGAGACCAAGGTGAAAATTATCGTCACGGAAGCGCGCGCCAAGGAGTTCAACGATGCCGCCCTCGGCGTCATGAAAAAACATGGTGTCGCAATCAATGACCTCTACGCTCCTATTGCAGGGAAACGGGCGCAGTATCAGCAAGGGGCGAATAACGTTCACTACAACAACGCAGGCAAGTCGCTCCAAGCAAAGCAAGTCGCTCAAGCCATCGAAGCTGCTCTCACTCAGTCCACTTCAAGCGCTCCCGTTATCCGGCTCTGGCCGATCGAGCGGGTCGGCGGCGAGCAGAATCGCTTGAAAGAGGAATACCGTGATAGCCGCGGGAAGCCTCAACTCTGTGGCGTGCTGGATCCTTACCTGACCGTTTTTAAGGCGGCCAGCGACAAGCCGACGCCTGCCGTGGTCTATTGCCCAGGCGGCGCTTATAAGATTCTGGACCCGCAGCCACCACTGGTTAAATGGCTGAATGCGCAGGGGATCACCGTCTTCATGCTCAAATACACGATTCCCGACAATTTGGATGCGGCCTTTAATGATATTCAGCGGGCGATGCGTTTAGTGCGTCATCAGGCCAAGCAGTGGAATATTGATCCCGATAACATCGGAGTCATTGGCAATTCTGCGGGTGGACATTTAGCCGCGCGGTTGACCCAGAACTATTTGCAGCAGGGGTATGATTCGATTGATCCCGCAGATGCAGTGAGCTGCGAGCCCAATTTCGCGGTGCTACAATGCGCGGCCTATTTTCAGGGCAGAAAAATGGATAAAGAGTTCGATGCAGAACGCTTTCATATGAAAACCAAAGTCGCGCCGACTTTCCTGACCTATGCAAAGGATGACAAATTCAGCAAAGGCGGCATGGAATATGCCAAAAGGCTTAAAGCCGCCGGTGGCTCCATTGAGCTCAAGCTCTTTGAAACTGGCGGACATGGGATGAGCGGTTGTGACTGGTTCACGCCCGCAGCGCAATGGCTGAAAGCACAAAACGTGGTCGGAGTGAGCCAATAATTCACCGGCGAATTGGATGATTAAAATTACATTTTTAGGACTGATCTCGTTGCTGCTCAGCAGCGTCACTTTTGCGGCTGATCCACTGGGCGTTGCCGCGATTTTTGCCGACGGCATGGTGCTGCAACGGCAGATGAACGTGCCCGTCTGGGGAACGGCGCAACCAGGCGATACGGTTAAGGTGACATTTGGCGGACAGGAAAAAACAGCCACTGCCGATGAGGCTGGCAAGTGGATGGTCAAACTCGATCCCTTGAAAGCTTCGGCCGAAGGCCGCACGCTCCTGATCGCTTCCCCGGCAACGAGCAATACTACTGTTTTTTCAACTGGAGCGATACCGAAAGCATCGACCTGACTGTGCCGCTCAGCGCCCGCGCCACCTTGACCGACTTCTGGACGGAGGAAGCGCTCGGCGTGCATGAAGGTGCTTGCACCGTAAAGCAACTGCCTCCGCGCTCAGCCCGCCTGATCCACGCCACCCAATAGCCAGCTTGCGAAACAGATGTAAGGGCTGCTCATACGTGAAATTTAAACCACAGATGGACACTAATAGACACAGATAGTCTCTGATCCGTGTTCATCGGTAGTTGAAAAAGCCGAGCCTCAGCACCCATGCAGGGAATACGCTTGATTAGTCCCCGGACAGGCTGACGTGTTTTTCGGTTTTCAGCCATGGTTTTCCGGCGAAACGACTTCCGCCTACCCTCTAAAAGTAGGGTATTCAAACAAGCCAGATGCTGTATAGTAGCGTCAGTTCTTGCAACGCGTGGCGCAGTCTTGAACTACCACTTGCTTCCTTTTATCCAATAATTGAATACCCCATGAAACAGATCACCAACACCTTTCTCTTACTCAGCGCCCTCGTTGGTTGTTCTTTCACCACCGCACAGGCGGCGACGCTCACCTCTACAGGGAATGTGCAGCTTGACAGTGCAACCGGCTGGAGCCCTTCTCAGACGCCGTCCAGCGGAAATGACACACTAAGCATCGGTCACAATTTATCCATTGATTCAACGTGGACCATTGGCTCGGGCCAAGCCATGACCTGGACTGCTGGTAATTGGCGATTTGCCCAGGGGGGGCATCTGACTGTTGCGAGCGGAGGAACCTTAACTGCTGACGGTATTTATGAAAGCGGGGCAACTGCAACGCGTTCCTTGACTATCGAGGCGGGCGCTACAGCCACAACCAGAAGGTATTTTTCGGGGAATAGCGCCGTCACTGGTGGAGACTCAGGCTGGACCACTAAGTGGATTGCGGACACCTCAGGAGTCACTACTTTTAATATCACCCAAGACTATAGAATCCGTGGGGGGTCGATTGAGGTCGATCTGTCCAGCTATGATATTTCTAACGGCACAACCTTGATTCTTGCGGACTATGGTACGTTACTTGATGGGCCATACTTTGCTGTCACTCTGACCTCCGGATGGACTGGTACGGTCGACTTCACTTACGACCAGGGCGGCGGCGATTTGGCTGTTGCACTCACAAACATCGTCGCTCCTCTACCACTGATCACTAGCACCACCACGAATGGTGTCTTTAACGTGCCTGCAACCTGGGTGGGCGGAGTCGTTCCGGTGAGCAGCACCGACTCCGTCGTGCTTGCCAGTGTCGTGACGCTTACCTCGGATTTCATAATCGGGAATGGTCAATCATTGACTGCTGCGACGACGAGCGGGCTTTTGTCACTCGGGGCAGGGCATCTAACCGTAGCGACTGGTGGCACCTTGGATCTGGTGACGGTTGCTGCCAATATGACGGAGTCCGGTGCCGGAGGGCATTTTACTATTGAACCGGCAGCGATAGCAAAAGTGGATCGTTACTGGAACGATGAAACGAGTCCTTCCTATATCAATGAATGGATTGCAGATGCAGACGGTGTGACAACTTTTGAGGTCGCAGGCTCATTTGCATTGAGGGGCACGAACAGTGAGTTGAGAGTCGACCTGAGCAACTATGATACAGCGAACGGCGATACGCTTGTTCTTGCTTCTTATGGAAACCTGGCGCTCCAGAACCAGGCAGCGGGTGATAATGGTTGGGCCACAATCACGCTGACCGCTGGGTGGTCGGCTGATCTTGATCTCACCACGGGCAATGAAATTCGCCTCATCAACATCGTCGCACCTTCACTGCCTATCACTTGGGATAATTCCGGAACTGGCAATTGGACCGATGGCACGAAGTGGGTCGGTGATGTAGCTCCCGTCACCGGTGACGGGAAGGATGTCGATATTGACTTTGGAACAGGTAATTATGACGTGAATTTTAACACCACTTATACGGTCGAAAGCGGACAAACTCTTGAATCGGGTTCCAGACAAACAGGATTCCACCCGGAGCTGGCTTTCCAAGTCGGTAGTCATCTGACTTTGGCGACCGGTGGAACCATCGACCTTGCTTTCATGAGGCCTCGTGCGACTGCCGCCTTTACT
>DBBT01000038.1:5915-13164 GCA_002292345.1 Opitutia bacterium UBA977
GATCACCTGATCCTTGATCTGAGCAGCTATGACACCGCGAACGGAGGCACGCTGGTGCTGGTCGACTACGGCACACTTGGAGCCGATTATGAGTTCGCCTCTGTCAGTATGACGGAGGGATGGTCGGGCACGATCGATTACGTTTACGATACCGATGGAAACGGTGATCTCGCGATCGCCCTGACCAACATTCAGTTCGGGGCGGATCCGGTTACGAGCAACGGAACCTTGGAAAGCTGGCTCGACCTGTATAGCCTGGTTACCAGCGGCGATTATGAAGCCGCGGATCTGCTCGATTCCGACAGCGATGGACGACTCAATTGGGAGGAATACCAAGACGGCACGGATCCGACAGGTGTTGGCGTGGCCGCACCGATCGCTTTCACTTTGGTGGATGCCACTGATGGCAGCGCTGATATGCTGACGTTTTCCGCGCCTGATACGACATGGGTGATTGAAGCATCCACTGATAACGTGGAGTGGGGCGTTGTCCCGCAGGTGTCATTTGTGGTCAATGCCGATGGCAGTATCACCGCAACGGTTCCTCAACTAGCGACTCTGAATCCAGGTGGAACCTATCGTGTGGTTGAAACGAGTGAAAATACAAAACTGGTCATTTTCTTGACGGAAGGCCAGTCGAACATGGTCGGTTGGAGCAGTAAGACGTCTTATGAGATGGATGATTATCCAACGCCGAACATGTTCCAGCAATCCCGTGGTCAGGCTCGTGGGGAGTATGATCCCGGCGCTGTTGATTCGGTCGTGCGTGCGTTTCAGCCGTTTCAAACGACGCAACACCGGTCGGGATCAACGACGGGGAATTATGTTTCACTCGATTTCTATTTTGCACGTGCGTATGCAAAAGACCATCCCGACGAAGATGTGCTGATCGTTAAAAATGCGATCGGTGGAAGCGGTTTTGTGACGAATCAATGGAACGCAGGCGACTCGCTGGATGTGCTGGCCGATCCGTATCTGGCCGCTGCACTGGCTGAGGTGAGCGGTGAGTATGCCACGATTGAATTCGGTGGTATACTGTGGCATCAGGGTGAAGCCGATGCCGCAACGGCAGCGAGTGCTGCGGCCTATGCTTCCAACCTGACGGCGCTGTTTGCTCGCCATCGCGTAGTGGTTTCGAGCCATTTCTCGGTTACTCAGGCGCCAGTTATCATCGGCACGATGGTGCCAGCTAATATCGCGGATAATTCAACAGGCTACTATGACGATATTGATGCCATTCACCGCGATATCAGCAACCTGGTTGCCAACGCAAAGTTTGCTGACTTGAGTGGCATTGTCGGAGAGGCCGGGCAGCATTTTTTGGCCGACGGCTACCAGACGGCGGGCGAGATCTACTATGACACATGGCTCGCGATGCAGGACATGGTTACTTGGGTGGGCGACAATAACCTGACCGGCAACGATGCACTGCCCGGCAGCAATCCAGATTCGGACGGCCTGAGCAACTTGCTCGAATTCGCCTTCGGCACCGACCCGACAGTTTCGAATGGTGGCTCAATCGGCTACAGCAGCGGAGTAGTGACGCCAGGGTTACCGCTGCCAGTATTAGAAACCATTTCGTCCAACAATGTGGATTTCCGCGCGGTCTTCGCGCGGCGCAAGGCGTGGGCGGCGGCGGGACTGACCTACACGCCGCAGTTCAGCCCAGACCTTACGGAGTGGGTGGACGTCACAGCCGCACCGACACTGATCGAAAGCGGCAGCGGCGATATCGAAGCGGTCTACGTGCCTTACCCCATGATGATTGAAACCACGACTGGCTGGGAGAAACCACAATTCTTCCGCCTGAGCGTCAGTCAGGACTAACTCCTCTTAGATACTATAATGGCACACTCCTCAACACACTCNNACACTCTGCGCATTTCCGCGTTGCCGCGGCACTGCTCTTGAGCAGTGCGCTGCCAGTTGCTGCCGACGTGCTTTACAGTAACTTGCAGGACCTTTCGATCCCGACCAACTTCGACGGCGTCTATATAGACATTGAGAGCGGCACCAACGACACGTCGGGGACGACGTTCGATTGGGACGTTAACTTATTCTTCGGCGGGATCGGGGTAGTCAACAGCACTGGCTTCCAGCCAGTGCGCGAGACCGACGCTGGCAATGGCACGCTGAGCAATCTAGCGTGGGGCGATACGGTGAACTCTTCGTCGACGTTCGACTCGAGCGGCGGCACTGGCGGTTCGACCGATCACCTCGGCAGCACTTTTACCGCCGGCACTGAGGGCTACATCGGATTTGAGCTTACCGGCGGCAACTACGGTTGGATGCGCGTGGTGTTAGACGGCAGCGGCAGTGCTTTAGTCAAGGACTGGGCCTACGACACTAGCGGCGGCACTGGAGCCATCGCCACCGGCAACGTCTTGCAAAGCGGCTCGACGGTTACGGTGGATTCATCCTCCGGTTCGTTCACGCTCGGCTCCGCCCTCAGCAACGATCAAAGCCTAGTCAAAGCCGGCAGCGGCACCACCACGCTCAATGCAGCGAGTACCAATAGCGGCACGACTACTGTCAGTTCGGGCATGTTGCTGGTCAACGGCGACAACAGTGCAGCGTCTGGCGCGGTCACCGTCGCCTCAGGTGCAAGCCTCGGTGGTAGTGGCATCATCGGCGGCGCCACGACCATCCAGTCGGGTGGTTTCCTAGCGCCTGGTAACAGCCCTGGCATCTTGACCTTTAGCGACGATCTGACACTGGCCTCGGGTTCGTTTACCAATATGGAAATCACCGGCAGCACACGTGGCACCGACTATGACGGTATTGATGTGGGCGGTGCATTGACCTACGGCGGCGGGCTGACCTTGACATCGAATACCTTGATCGGGGTCGGCACATATAACCTGTTCGACTTTACCGGTGATAACGCCAGTGAAAGCGGTGATTTTTCATCAATCACATTGAGCGGAACTGCCTACGCCAGTAACGCATTTATTCAAGACGGGGATGTTTGGGACGCGATTGTTGATAATCAGACCTATACTTACTCGCAGGTCACCGGCAATTTGGTCGTGGCTACGACCGCAGTTCCAGAGCCAGAAACCTTCGCACTGCTTGGTGGTCTGTTGGCCCTCGGTACCGTGATGCTGCGCCGCCGCCGCTAGGTTTGTATTTTTTAAGATTTTTCATATAGTTTTCAATCGGCTGGGGAGTCGATTGATAGAGGTAAACGCCCCGAGCAATTCGGGCGTTTTTTGATGCCTGGAGGCCAAGGTTGAGACACTGATCTTTAGGTTACGTATTTTAGAACCGCAGATAGCCGCAGATCAAAATCTTTGTATCTGCGTTCACCCGTTTATCTGCGGTTGACATATTGCTCCGCGATCTCTGGCAGACCTCCTTCAGTTGATTCTTCTGTCGATCTGTAATGGTGTCAGAGTCAGCATATCCGCCGTGCGTCGGTATAGCCGTGTGCATCGTTTTCGCTTCTCTGACGGCGGCAATGACGGAGCATTGCCCTCCAATTGCTTGGGTTTTTGCCGCAGTTTAGGTATGTGCACGCACCCTCTGAACGAGGGGTAGTCAGGGAACGGCAACGGGGGTACTATGTCATGAAACCCATGAGGCAGGCAGTCCCGTTCACCGGTTGACGGGAACGATGATTGGCGAATCCATGGGGCTATGTATTTTAGACAAACACCATCAATTGGAAAGAGCATGAAACAGAGTATGAAAAAGTCGTTCCCCCTTGCGCTGATTTTATTGGCGGCTGGTTTTGCCGATGCCGCGCGCGCACCTGAAGCAAAGGCAGATTATTTAGCCAATAAAAAGGCTAATATCGAAGCGCGCGGGAAGGTGTATAGCCCGCAACAGTGGAGTAATCATTTTGATCGGATCGACGCCAACCGCGATGGTATCTTGACTGCGCAAGAGCAAGCCGAATTTGACCCCGCGAAACAGGCCGATTCCATGGTGGCGACGCCAGCATCCAAACCACCCGCACCCGTCAAGACGCAGGCCGCTAAGTCAGCATCGAATACGACACCAGCCGTCACGGCGTCGAAGGCCCCCTTCGAAGGTAACCCCGCGACGACGGTGTGGTTCAATCAACCCGGCAAGGGCTTTGATCAGTCGCTGGTCCTCGGTAACGGCCGAATTGGGGCCATGGTATTTGGGGGTGTGGATGAAGAGCGCATTGTTTTGAATGAAGAGTCTGTTTGGTCTGGGTCACGTGGTGAGAACAATGTGTCCGGTGGCTATCAATATCTACCTGAAATGCGTCGTCTGCTCGCGGAGGAGAAGTTCACTGAAGCTAATGCGCTGAAGCGTAAGGCCTTTCCTACTATGGGAGAACCGCAATATTCAGATAAGATTTCGCCGTTCGGACGTTTTCAAACACTCGGCAACCTACGCTTGAAGTTCTCCGGCAACAGCGAGGTGGTTACGAATTACCGTCGTGAACTCGACCTGACTACAGGCTTGGCAGTCGTGAATTATCAACGCGGAGAGACGTCCTTCACTCGTGAGCATTTCGTGTCCGAACCAGCCGAAGTCTTTGTGTCTCGTCTAAGTGGTCCACAGACATTCACTATATCGATGGATCGCGCTGAACGCTTTGTAACCACTGCAGTCGGTGATCGCGAATTGCTCATGACTGGGCACCTGAACGATGGTTATGATCAGGATGGTTTGCAGTATGTTGGCCGCTTGCGCGTTATTGGTGGTTCGGTGAAGGCTGTCGGTCATACGCTGGAGGTTGAATCTGACGGTGAGGTCTTGCTACTCTTCGCTGCGGCGACGGATTACCGAGGCATTGCTGGACGCCAGCTATCGGATCCACTGGCTACAACAATCAGTGATCTCGACAAGGCCAAGGGCAAGTCCTTCGCACAATTACGCGCGGCGCAAAAGACGGATCATGAGAACCTGTTTAACCGTGTGACCCTGACCTTGCCGAAAACGCAGAATAGCCGGTTGGCCACCGATCAACGTTTGGCTGCGTATCGAGAGGGTGCCGCGGATCCTGCTTTGTCTGCCTTGTTTGCGAACATGGGACGTTACTTGTTGATCGGCTCATCGCGTCCCGGTGGTTTGCCTGCAAATTTGCAGGGCATCTGGGCCGAGGAAGTGCATACCATGTGGAATGGTGACTATCACTTTAATATCAATACCCAGATGAATTACTGGCCTGCGTTGACATGTAATCTGGTGGAAACACAGGAGCCGATGAATACCTTTATCGCCTCGCTGGTCGAGCCCGGCTCCAAGACTGCGAAGGCTTACTACAATTCACCCGGTTGGATTGCGCACCGATTGACAAACATCTGGGGCTACACCGCACCGGCAGGAATGGACATCGGTGGACCTGCATGGCTCTGTGAGCACCTGTGGGAGCAGTATGCCTTCACCTTGGATAAGGACTATTTGGCGAAGGTTTACCCTATTATGCGCAGTAGTGTGGAATTCTATCTCTTCAACCTGTATGAAGAACCTGAAAACAAGTGGCTCGTGACCGGTCCGTCCGCTTCGCCGGAGAATGGTTTTAATCAGCCCAATGGAAAGCCGGGCTCGGGTATTTGCCTCGGCCCAACAATCGACATGCAGCAACTGCGCGAACTCTTTGGCAACACCGTGCGTGCGGCGAAGATTCTTGGCGTGGATGCTGAATTGCAGAGCGAGCTGAAGACCAAGCGTGCTCGGCTCGCGCCGAACCAGATCGCGCCGGATGGGGTGTTGCAGGAATGGCTCAAGCCCTACGAGGAGCGCGAACCGACTCACCGTCACTGCTCGCCGCTGTATGGGCTTTATCCGTATTACGAAATTACAGCCGACGGCACACCTGAAATGGCAGAGGCCGCTCGTAAATTACTCGATCGCCGCGGTGTTGGGCAAAGCACCGGTTGGTCAAATGCGTGGCGCGTCAACCTTTGGGCGCGTTTGGGCGATGCGGAAAAGTCCATCGAGTTTGCACATCGTATGCTCACGGATAACTGCTTCGACAATATGCTGAGCCAATTTCGTCCGGTCCCACGTAAGCTGTTTCAAATCGAAGCGAATTTCGGCCTGACTGCCGGCATCGTTGAAATGCTGATGCAGAGTCAGCCGGACAGCGGCGAGATCGATGCCCAGCCCATTATTCGCTTGCTGCCCGCTCTGCCTAAAGAATGGCCCGCAGGTAAAGTGACCGGACTGTTGGCTCGTGGTGGCTTTGAAGTCGATATTGAGTGGGCCGACGGCGAAGTCGTTGAAGTGACGATCCATTCGCTCAAAGGCACCCCAGGCAAAGTGCGCTACGGATCGCAGATGATAGAGATCAATCTCAAAGCCGGCGAAAGCCAGAAGCTGGCTGCCACTCGGTAGTCTAGCTGAATATGACTATGCTAAATAGACGAATATGGCTCACCAGTTGCTTAGCTTTGACTGGAGCTCTTATGCTGGGCTCAGCAGTTGAGGGCGAAACGGCTTCGATCTGTGCACCTAGGTCTGGTGGTGATCACGTCCAATTACCTGCCTTTCAGAAGGGGAGTCGTCTATTGTTTCAGGGGGACTCGATTACCGACATGAATTGGGGCCGCAACGAGAAAGACCGGAATCATTACCTCGGCCATAGTTACGTTTTTCTGCTGGCCGGGAGACTGGGTCTACAAATGCCAGAAGCTCAATTGGATTTTTATAACCGCGGCAAGAGCGGCAATGCGGTGGCCCAACTCCGCAAGCGCTGGCACAGCGATGCGATTGATATGAAGCCAGACCTGTTGAGTATTCTTATTGGAACCAACGATGTGGGCCAGGGCTTAAGGCATCCGGATCGGAAAGTGACGCCGAAAGCCTTCGAAGCCGATTATCGATTCATTCTCGATGCCAGCCGAAAGGCTAACCCCGACTTGCGTCTGGTGCTTTTGGATCCCTTTGTTCTCCCGACTGGAGCGCTAAGCAAGGGACAGGCCTATGCGGTGCGCCGCAAAGCGACGGACCAGTTGCGTGTGATCGTAGCCAAGCTGGCCAAAGAATATGACGCGGTTCATATCAAGACGCAGGAGATTTTTGATGCTGCCGCGAAGTCCACGACTCCTGAGCACTGGATGTGGGATGGCATTCATCCCCTCCCGCAGGGGCACGAACTCATCGCTAGGCATTGGTTGCAGCAAGTCAGCGCGAGTTGGCCGCAGATATTATCGAAATAAACTGCTCTTAAAAAAAGCAGAATAGAAAAGCAAAGAATCTGGCAGGAAAATTATGGGCAGAAAATTAAAAAAAGGCCTGGAAGTGAATCATAGAGCGTTTATTCCAA
>DBBT01000038.1:13215-14257 GCA_002292345.1 Opitutia bacterium UBA977
CGGCGCGTCTCAATATCGACGGCCATTTCGCCTGGGTGGACGATAATGCCCGCCGTGGCATGCCCGATTGGCTCGACCTAAATGCGCCGTTCCTGCCACGTATGTTGCAAGCGGGCGGCTATGCCACCGCGCACTTTGGTAAATGGCACCTCGCCAATAATATGATCCCGGACTCACCCGCTCCGGGAGAATATGGCTACGATGTTTACGGTGCCTTCAATTGTTCCGGCGAGCAAATGCCAGTGCATGAGGATGCCGACAACGCCATCGCGTTTATTGAGCAGAGTCATCAGGCATCAAAGCCTTTCTTTATCAACTTGTGGATGCATGAGCCGCACACGCCATTTCACACCGTGCCGAAATACCGTTGGCGCTTCCGCGATCTAAAAGAGGCCGACAATGTGTATGCCTCTGTCCTGTCGCATGCCGATGATCGTATTGGCGAAGTGTTGGATGCGCTGGATCGATTGGGGCTGACTGAAAACACGCTGGTGATTTTTAGCTCCGACAACGGCCCGGCACGTGCTGCAAGGCCCACCGCGCTTGTTTTGCAGCACGATACTGCCACAGGTGCGGGCTACGGCATCGGTGGCGCGAAGGGCATCACAGCAGGCCGAAAAGGTTACAAGGCCGCGCTGTTCGAAGGCGGCATCAACGTGCCGTTCATTGTGCGCTGGCCTGGTAAAGTAGCCGCTGGTCAGATCGATGCAGTCTCACAGATCTCCGCCGTCGATTTACTGCCTACATTTTGCGAAGTGGCTGGCGTGGCATTGCCCGCTTCGTATCAGCCCGATGGCATCAGCCAAGTCTCGGTGCTACTCGGCAACGAAAAGCCACTGCGCGAAAAGCCGCTGTTTTGGAAAGCAGATGCGCCTTGGCCCGCGCAGCCGGAACGGCCCGACCATTGGGTCTCGTATGCCATCGTCGATCAACAGTGGAAACTCGTCGCGAATCAAGCGCTAGATCATGTCGAGCTCTACGACATCACCGCCGACATTTACGAAAAAGATGACCTGAAAGCACAGCATCCAGAAGTGGTGAC
>DBBT01000072.1 GCA_002292345.1 Opitutia bacterium UBA977
TAATCGCTGTATTATTTTTCGCTGGAGTTGCATTGTCACTCAACACCAGCTCTCAGGCGCAATCCGCCCCGCCGATCGACCTTTATCGCGTCCCAAGTCCTAGCGAACAACAACTGCAGCGTGTACCGAAAAATCTAGCGCGCTGGCACATGGGAGCCACTCTAGTGATCGTTAAAGACAAACAATTTCTCCGCGTTCAGCTACCAGATGTGGGCTATTTTGATGAATCTATCCTACTCAGCGACAACTCTGCGCTCACCTACACCATCCCTCAAGGACAACACGATTACATTATTGATTTAGGTCAGTTCATGAAGGTGTCCCGCTTTTATTTTAACAACGAGAGCGCAGCAGGTACTATGCAACTGATGTCCTCGAACGTCCTCAACCCACTTGAAGATGGAAAGTGGGTCAAACTGACACAACCAATAGCATTCCTAGAAGGCGACATACCGTCGACCACCTTCACAGAAGTCGATACCCGCTACCTGCTGGTGCGATTCAACATAATCAATCAGGGGCGTCTCGGACAATTTGGGGCAACCGGTCCTCTAAATATCACTCAAGCTAACATTCAACTCGGCAAAGGTGAAGAAACTGAAGAAACCATCAAAGTACAGTCCCCTATTATCAAGTACGACTTCGGGGCAGCCTACACTGGCAGCCGCATCATCTATGCTAGCGGCGGTGCCCTAGATTCAGTCTTAAACCTACAGGATGATGATCCAACCACCTCCTATGAGTTCCCTCGTGACGAAGAATCGATCGCCATTGTTGACCTACGTAAAAAGACTCAGATGCGCACCATCGCCTTGAACTTTAATAAAGGTAATCAAGGCACACTGCAATTATATCTAACCAACCACTTACCAGAAGAATTCTCTTCCGACAAGCAAACCGGGGTCGCCACTTTTACGAATAAATTAGGCCATACCGAACGCGCACAATTAGCCGCCAACGGCGATTCGAATTTCGAATTCTTTATGGCAGCACAGCAAGAGCAACAAATCGTTCGCGTCCCAAGCGACTTTTTCTACGACATCGAAGATTCATTTACCGTTGAGGTTAAACGCGAGAACACAGGCGTTCAGCATACCTTTGATGAAATCGAACGCAGATATGTCATTGTCCGATATATTCCTGAAAATTTGAAGAGTGATTACAAAATTCAACCTGCGAAATACACCTTGGAAAATAGCGATTTTCGCATCCAGAGAGCACAAGCAGCACCGGCACCCTTCAGCTTCGGCGGAATATCTGCGATTGGCGACGTGCCTTTCGACGATCTAATCTTCACCATGGATGCCGAACTAGCCCCAGCCGGCCCTCCTCCTGGATCTCCCCCGGGCCCACCAGTAATCCTCTCGCAATAAAAACTGCCTGCTAATTTTAATAGTTTTAAAAGCCCTCGCCCTCCGCGAGGGCTTTTTCGTGCTTAGCCATACACGCATTGACCTTCCTTCACTCTTCTGTAGATCTGTTAAAAAGTCCGCAACTATGGCAGAGAACAACTCAAGCGAATCCATCACAGGCGTCCTCGAACGGATCATCTTCTTCAACGAAGAGAATGCCTATTGCGTGGCCGAGGTCAGCGTCGCCAACGGCAAGCGCCCCGTCACCATCCTCGGCCCACTCCCGGGAGTACAATGCGGCGAGACGCTTAAGCTTGATGGTCAATGGACCCGTCACACCACGCACGGCGATCAGTTCAAAGTCGCCAGCTTCAAGTCCCAACTTCCCGCTTCTGTACACGGCATCCGCAAATACCTCGGCAGCGGCCTAATTCACGGCATCGGCAAATCCTATGCTAAGAAAATTGTCGACCACTTTGGTGCCGACACCCTGAAGATCATTAGCGAAAACTCTGGCCGACTTCACGAAATCCCCGGCATCGGCAAAACGCGCGCCAAATCTATCAAAGCGGCGTGGGACGATCAAAGTGCAGTGCGCGATGTAATGATGTTTCTGCAGACCTACGGCGTCACCCCGACCCAATGCGTGCGACTCGTTAAAAAATACGGCAGCGGTGCCAAACGAATTCTACAAGACGAGCCTTACCGGCTAGCCGAAGATATCGAACGCATCGGCTTTAAAACCGCTGATAAGATAGCCCTTAACCTAGGCTTTCCAACTAATTGCAAAGAACGCATCGACGCTGGCATCATTCATACCATGCGCACACTCGAAGACGAAGGGCACACAGTGGGGACCGAACAAATGATCCTCGAGTACGCCACGAAGCTGCTCGGTGTCGATCCCGTCGACATTCAGCGCCGCATGCATGCGCTCAACGACGCCAAGAAACTACTCTCAATTAAGGCCTACGATGAAAAAAATAAATATCTCGGCCCGGCCTGTCAGATGCCCAACACCGCCAGCGCGGAAAAACGCATCGCCGACGCCATCGCCCGAATCGACAGCACCGCATCGATTTTACCTATAATTAAGATCGAGCCAGCGATCATATGGGCGCAGCAAAAAGCAGGCTTTGAGTTCGCCGATCAACAGGCCGAGGCCCTACGCAAAACACTTACTTCAAAAGTCTCCATCATCACCGGTGGCCCCGGCACAGGCAAAACCACGATCCTTCGCGCAGTCGTCGACATCCTCCGCGCCAAGCGCACCCGAATTCTGCTCGCGTCTCCTACGGGACGTGCCGCGCAACGCTTGGCCGAAGCTTCCGGTGCGCCCGCAAGCACAATCCATCGACTACTCAAATACGACGGCGCCTCGCGCACATTTACTTACAACGAGGACAACCCACTACCCTGCGACTTACTCATCTTGGATGAAACCAGTATGCTCGACACCCGCCTCGCCGCAAGCCTGCTACAAGCAGTCCCGAGCAGTGCACATTTGCTACTGGTAGGCGACGCTGACCAACTCCCTTCCGTTGGCGCCGGAAATGTCTTGGGAGATCTTATGGCCGCTCCGCCCGCGACCGTCACTCGGCTCAATACCATTTACCGACAAGGCAAAGAAAGCGGCATTGTCTCTACGGCACACGGCATCCTTAAAGGTGAATCCCATCCAGGCTCGACCTTCCGTAGCTTCCGCGATCTCGATGCTAGCACGGACTTTAGCTTCATCGAAGCCGATACTCCAGAGCAGTGCGTCCAAGCGATTTTGTATTTGGCCCGCGAATACATCCCAAAGCATCACAAGGTAAACGCAGTTCGCGACATTCAGATCATGTCCCCGATGCATCGCGGCACCGGCGGCATCACAGTGCTCAACGCCGAGATCCAAGAGTGCCTTAACCCAAAAACCACCGCTGAATCCAGACTCCGTTCCGACCCCGACTACGCGCCCGCCAAACAAACCCATTTTCGCGAAAAAACACGCAAGCCACTGCCCGCCGAAATTCCCTACGGTAGCAGCACCTTTCGTATCGGCGATAAAGTCATTCAGACTCGCAATAACTACGACAAAAATGTCTTCAACGGCGACATGGGCATCATTCGCAGTATTGCCGCCGACAGCTCTAGTATCACCATCGAGTTCACCGGTGATATCATCGAATATACCAAAGGCGAGCTCTCCGAAGTCCAACTGGCCTACTGTATCTCGATCCACAAAAGCCAAGGCAGTGAATACCCCATCGTCATCATCCCACTGCTCAAGCAGCATTTCATGCTCCTCCAGCGCAATCTCGTTTACACCGGCATCACACGTGCGCGTCAGAAAGTCTATCTCGTCGGCTCTTTAGACGCCTACTCTATGGCGATTAAAAACAACGACCAACAAGTCCGCCGCACCCACCTACGCCGTCGACTTCGCAGTGCCGTCGAAAAATGCCAAACACCGGTCGCTGAAACTTAAGGTATATTCGAGCCACTCAGCTCGAGTCATTCACACTGACCAGAAGTGGCCTAGAGAAGTTTCTTTTTTCAACAAGACCCCGCGTGTAAGGTATGTCAGCCTGCCACGTTTAGACCCTTTACCGTTTTAGATTTTTCAGCCACCTCTGACTCAAACACGATGGCCTCCACAGAAACCATACACCTTCGCGGCGTCCGCCAAAATAACCTTAAAGGTTTCGATCTCGACCTACCCATTGGTCAGCTCACCGTGGTGACCGGACTCAGTGGCGCGGGTAAGTCCTCTCTTGTATTTGAGACGCTGCACGCGGAAGGGCAGCGTCGCTACGTCGAGACATTCTCCCCCTACACGCGCCAATTCATGGACCTGATGGATCGGCCCAAAGTCGATTCGGTCGAGAACATTCGCCCCTCCATCGCGATCCAGCAGTCCAATACGGTCAAGACCTCCCGCTCCACAGTCGGCACCATCACCGAGCTCTGCGATTTCTTCAAAGTCTGGTTTCCTAATGTCGCCACACTGATCGACCCCGCAACAGGTGAGCCAATCACCGACGACAACCCGCAATCTATTTGGGAAAAACTGCTTCAAGCGCACAAAGATAAAACCGTGCTGATCGCGTTCCCGATCACTCGCCCCGAAAAATTCGAGTGGAGCGAGATTCTCCAGCCCCTTTCGGCCCAAGGTTACACTCGAGTTGTACATAATAGCAGCGTCACTCGCATCTCAGATCTCCAATCACAGGCCACAACTCGCAAGCCTCAGACCTCTAGCCTTTTTGTGGTTCAAGACCGGATCAAGGTTGGGACAAAAATCCGCTCTCGTTTTATCGAAGCCGCACAAGCCGCACTCACCTTCGGTAAAGGCCACATCCAAATATTGGATACAGATGGCGCAATTGTCGCCGAGTTCACCCACGGGCTTCATTCGCCCGAGACAGGTATTACATATCGACCAGCTACCGCACCGCTCTTTTCTTTCAATTCACCCATCGGCGCCTGCGAAAAATGCAAAGGTTTCGGACGCATCATCGAGATCGATTATAACTTAGTCACCCCCGACAAGAGCTTGTCAGTCGATGACGGTGCCATCCGTGCGTTCCAAGGCGCAGTCTACAGCGAAAGTCTGCGCGACCTACAGCGCGCAGCTAAAAAACATAAAATCCGCACTGACCTGCCATGGTCAAAATTAAGCAAAAAAGAAATCCTTTTCATACTAGAAGGCGAACCGAACTATAAAGAAGACAACAACCAGTGGTATGGTATTTATCGTTTCTTCGACTGGCTTCAGAGTAAAATCTACAAGATGCACGTTCGTGTCTTTCTCTCCAAGTTCAGAAGCTATTCGCGCTGCCCCGACTGCGGCGGTTCACGCCTTAAACCCGAAGCACTCAACTGGAAATGGAACGACCTCACCCTTCCCGACCTTTACCAAAAAAGTGTGAGCGAGTTACTCACATTATTGGAGGGTAACGCTCCGTCTTTGACGCATTCAACTCAGCGTAGCAATGACGGAGCATTGCCCTCCACTGATCACTCCGCACTCAGTGAAATTATCAGCCGACTCTCCTTCCTCGACCAAGTCGGCCTCGGCTACCTGACGCTCGACCGCACCTCCCGCACCCTTTCAGGCGGTGAGACCATGCGAGTCAACCTAACCTCCTGCCTTGGCTCATCCCTAGTGGACACACTCTTTGTGCTCGATGAACCCTCAGTCGGTCTGCATGCCCGCGACATGGATCGCCTCATTTCAATTCTGCGGCGACTCACCACTCAAGGTAACACGGTCGTCGTCGTCGAGCACGACGAAGCCGTCATGCGAGCTGCTGACAACCTGATCGAGATTGGCCCAAAGCCAGGCATCCACGGCGGCCAGCTCATCTTTAATGGCGACTACAATCGTATCCTACTTTCGGATACCATCACCGGTCGCTACCTCTCTGGACGTGAAACGATCGATGCACCAAAGAAACTGCGCGACACAAAGAAAGGTCCTAAGCTCTCGATCTACGGCGCGAGTAAGCATAACCTCAAGGAAGTTGATCTGCACATTCCTCAGCAAGCTTTTGTCTGCCTCAGCGGCGTCTCTGGGTCTGGGAAAAGCACACTACTCAATAACGTCATCTATCAAAATCTACTTGCACGAAAAGGGCTGATTACAGACGACCCAGCGACGATTCAAGATATCGACTCCACCTTACCACTTTCTGATGTCGTGCTCATCGATCAGAGTCCCGTCAGTAAAACACCTCGATCCAACCCAGCTAGCTACTCCGATGCGTGGAGTGAAATCCGAAAATTATTTGCAAAACTAGAGTCCGCCCAATCAGCGGGCATGATGCCTGGGCATTTCTCATTCAACAGTGGCGACGGACGCTGTGAAACCTGCTCGGGGCTAGGCTACGAACGCATCGAGATGCAATTCGTATCCGACCTCTTCGTGCCCTGCCAAACCTGCGAGGGGCAACGCTTCAAACCCGAAGTTTTGGAGATTCAATTCAACGCTCTCAGTATCACCGAAATCCTCGAACTGGATGTCGACGACGCAGTCGTTTTCTTCGCTGACTACCCTAAAGTAACTAGTTGCCTCACTCCAATGATCGATGTCGGCCTCGGTTATCTAAAACTCGGGCAGCCCCTCAACACACTCTCGGGCGGCGAGTCTCAACGCCTTAAACTAATCCGCTATCTCGGCAAGATTGCCGAAAAGTCTGGGCATGCGCTCATTCTAATCGACGAACCCACCACAGGCCTACACCGTGCTGACGTCAAACGCCTGATCGGTGTCTTGCAAGGATTAGTCAATGCAGGTCACTCGCTCATCGTCATTGAGCATAATATCGACATACTTAAAATTGCTGATTGGATCGTCGAACTCGGGCCCGAAGCAGGTATCGGCGGCGGTCAAATCGTAGCCCAAGGCACGCCATCTGACATCGCAAAAACCAACTGCGAAACCGCGGCATACCTTTGCGATGCACTGGCAGGAACGGCCTCGGCGTCATCCGCTGAGCTTAAAGCAGCCGAATCAAACTTCACTTACAACTCTCACCCTCATTCTCTCACCGTCCATGGCGCCCGAGAGCACAACCTTAAAAATATTTCCTGCGAAATACCACACAATAAGATAAGCGTCATCACTGGCGTTTCAGGTTCTGGCAAATCATCCCTCGCCTTCGACATTATATTTGCCGAAGGACAACGGCGCTTCATGGAATCGATGTCTGCGTATGCACGTCAATTTGTCGAGCAAATGCCACGTGCTGATGTCGATGAATTGCACGGCATCGCTCCCACCGTCGCAATTGAGCAACGCGTGACTAAAGGAACGCGCAAATCGACCGTCGCCTCAATTACCGAGGTCGCTCAACACCTGCGCTTACTGTATGCACGAATTGGCATTCAACATTCTCCTAGCTCTGGCGAAGCTGTGATCAGTCAGAGCGAAGGCGCGCTACTCAAGCGCCTCAAATCAATCCTCGCCGAATACCCATTTGACAAGTTCAGGGCAGGCAAGACGAAGGAGCTTCACCTCTGCGCTCAGCTGGTGCGCGGGCGTAAAGGCCACCACCAGCCGCTCGCAGACTGGGCCAGTGACCACGGCTATGAGACCTTACGTATCGACGGCCAACTCGTGCCCATCAATCGGTTTCAAAAACTAGATCGCTATAGTGAGCACGATATCGAACTAGTCATTGCCACACTCTCGGCCGGGATGACCTCCGTGTCGTCCGCACTCAAAGAAGCTCTCAAACTCGGCAAAGGCACCGCCTTCCTACTCAACGCAAAAAACGAAATTATATCTTGGCTTTCAACGAAACGCACCGATCCGACCACCGGCGAAGCCTTCCCTGAACTCGACCCGAAAAACTTCTCATGGAATAGCGCCCGCGGTTGGTGCCCAAGCTGTCGCGGCTACGGCCAAATCTTTGACTGGATGAGCAAAGACGAAGCCGCCGCCATCGATGTGCCCGACGGCCTAGAAGACGGCGACACGTGCCCAGATTGTAACGGAGCACGCCTCAACCCGCTCAGCCGCGCCGTTAAGCTACACCTTAAAACATCAATCAAACAACAACGTCCAACCAACAACACTGCCAGCCTCCCAGAGCTGCTGGCGCTCACACCCAACGAATTAATCGACACACTTAAGCGCGTAAAAACCGACCAACGCAGCGGGCCCGTACTGGACGAGCTGCTCCCTGAAATCGAAGAGCGACTGCGCTTTATGGATCGCGTTGGCCTCAACTACCTTGGCCTCGATCGTGCCACTGCCACACTTTCAGGTGGTGAGGCGCAACGCATCCGACTCGCCGCTCAACTCGGCTCCAACCTTTCAGGCGTTCTATACGTGCTTGATGAGCCATCCATCGGCCTACACGCCCGCGACAACGAACAACTCATCACCGCCCTTGAACAACTTCGCGACCGTGGCAATACCCTCCTCATCGTCGAACATGATGAAGACACCATGAAGCACGCCGATCAGATCATCGACATCGGCCCCGCTGCTGGCATCCACGGCGGCGAAATAGTCGCCTGCGGCACGCTCGCACAACTACGAAAAAATAAGGCATCGATCACCGGCAAATATATGCGCAAGAGTATGCCGCACCCTTTACGTGGGGCATATCGTGCACTTCCCGAGCCATGGAGTCCTCGCAAAAAAAAGAGCAACGAACAATGGATCAGTCTACAAGGCGCGGCACTGCGAAACCTCAAAGGCTTCAATGTACAAATCCCCAAGCAACGCCTCACCGCAATCTGCGGCGTCTCGGGCGCAGGCAAATCCACCCTCACTCGAGATTTGCTCAAACCACTGGTCGAAGCTTCAATCGAGACGAAGTTACCAAAGTTGGTGTCCAAGCAACTGCCCACTTCTCGCTCCTCACTTTCCACCAGCTTTCGAACACTCTGTGGAGCAGAGAGCGTTCGGAAGGTCATCGAGGTCGATCAATCGCCTATTGGTAAAACTCCCCGCTCCACGCCCGCAACTTACATCGGTGCGTTCGACATAATCCGCGACATTTACGCCAGTCTGCCTGAAGCTCGCGCGCGAGGCTACAGCGCGGGCACTTTTTCGTTCAACACTAAGGGCGGTCGCTGCGAGACCTGCAAAGGCGCAGGGCGGCTGAAGCTAGAAATGAATTTTATGCCTGACACTTATGTGACATGCGAGGATTGCAACGGCCGACGCTACGGCGCCGAACTCGACGAGCTGCGCTGGAATGGGAAAAACATCGCCGACGCCTTACTCATGAGTTTCGAGGAAGCCGCCGAATTCTTTAGCTTCCACACCGGCCTAAAAAGCCTACTCGAAGCCATGGTCGAAACCGGCCTCGGCTACATCGCGCTGGGGCAATATTCCCCCACCCTTTCCGGTGGCGAAGCGCAACGCCTCAAACTCGTCAGCGAATTAGCTAAAGGCATGCCCACTTTTAAAGAGCGCCAATATAACAAAGGCCAAGGCAATCTCTACATTCTCGAAGAGCCTACGATCGGCCTTCACCTCAGTGACGT
Organism: Opitutia bacterium UBA977; assembly: GCA_002292345.1. Lineage (GTDB taxonomy): Bacteria > Verrucomicrobiota > Verrucomicrobiia > Opitutales > Coraliomargaritaceae > Lentimonas. The sequence continues at coordinate 9,342 of DBBT01000072.1, forward strand.
CGAGCGCCTGATCGAATTGCTGCACCGCCTGGTCGACAAAGGCCAAACCGTAATCGTCATCGAACACCACCTCGACGTGATTGCTGATGCCGACTATCTAGTTGAGATCGGCCCCAACGGCGGCGATGCTGGTGGACAGTTACTCTATCAAGGCGATGTCGCAGGGCTAAAAACTACAACAGCCAGTGTAACGGCAAAATTCCTGAAAGATTGTTGAAAGTGACTATCGAATATCAAAGCCTTAACCAAAAAGAGCCAATCTAATAGAATTAGAATGAACAGTTCATTCAAAAACTCTCTTATTCATCATGACCACATCAAACGTAACCTCACTCGATCTCAGCAACGCATTTCCCCGCAGCCCGCGCGCGACGCTGGCTGGCTACGTCATCGCTGCGCGCACACTCGACAAGTGCCGAGCGGTGATCGCTGGCACAGCAGGCGAATACCACTTTGATTGCCCACTCGACCAGCTGTTTCTCAATTTTGCTGGGATCTCTGCTGAGAACTTTAAAGCCTTTGTCGCAACAGGCGCCGATGATACCGCCGTCGCCGAATGGATTCAAGCCAACGGCACAGAGCACACACAGGAGGCATTGGTGCAATGGAACAACGATCTACGCTTCAAGCGGATCAGTGAAATGCCGGTCAAGCTGCAAGTGTATCTCGAAGGGTACATCGCAGAGTTCATCCCGGCGGACAAAATCGTTTATACTTGGTTCGACGTATATGACATCGAAGAACAACGGTTCTAATATTAGGAGGCACGTTACGTTGCTGCATCTGACGAAATTCTGCGGAATATCCAGTATTTTCAGTGAATCGGTGAGTTTCTCAAATTCTCTGAAAATAAGGATTGATCTTCGCGCTCAGCCCGCTTTCTTCCTCCGTATTGGTATGGAGAAGTGGCTGAGTGGCCGAAAGCGCTTCTTTGCTAAAGAAGTGAGCCTCAAAAGGGTTCCATGGGTTCAAATCCCATCTTCTCCGCCACTTTTTAAAACCCGCGAAACACTCGCGGTTTTTTTATTCACGCATCTGAAAATGCGTAAAACCATACAGGCGTCCCGAATCAAGCCACCCAATCAAGTTATTAGCGCATCGGACGCCGAGCACGCCACCGATAGTCCACAGCGATAATAAGCCAGCCACCAAAAGCAAAGGTGGCATCGAGGAAGGGTCATGGATTAGATAGAAACTATTCAAATATAGCGCGGAGCAAAATAAACATGCAGATCGGCATTCAGGAACCATCGGCGCTACCAGCTGCTCGAACGGGCACGGCGGTATCGGCGCGATTTTGTCGAAACTGAAAGCGATTAATATCGCGCAGCGACAGTGTTTCACCGGTCTGCGCATAACCCTTTGATTTATTCAGCATCCTTTCATACATACGTTTATTCTCGATCTTCTTCGCAGTCGAATTTGTACTAATCTGTGCCTGACGCTCGAGGTCGGCCAGCCGTCCATTCCACTTGGAAATATCCATCGATTTTGTCTCAAACTCGACTACTTCAGACTTAAAGCGCTTTTTATCTTTAGTTTCAGTTAGCGAAATATTCGATTTTTTCGAGCCGAGTGAGGAATAATGTGAGTCCCATTGCTTAAAGGGAAACGACTTCTGCAGCAAATCAGACTTTTGATTGCCCGACCAAGATTTTTGTTCGACGCGCTTTTGCGACAGGTTTTTCTCCTGCTTATTATATGCATCCACTGCCGATATCTCGCCCCGTAAGCATGCGACAGACATTACAAATGCTAGGGCGATAAAAAAAATCAATGGGGCTCGAATATACATATGACAGGTTCGATGTGTAAAGCCGCCTCCTTAAAATATCAAGCTAATCTGCCCTATCGCACGATTTGAATCAGCGCGTCTCGGGCTTTGCATTATTGACTGACTGCAAACGAACCTTCTAAATCCGCGGTTTTCTATAACATGGCAACACTGACGACAGACTACGACTTTTCCGCAATCGAGCCAAAATGGCAGGATTTCTGGGAGCAAAACGCAACTTACAACGCGAAGGATTTTGAAGACAAGCCGACCTGCTATATTCTCGATATGTTCCCCTACCCCTCCGGCGCCGGCTTGCACATCGGCCACCCCGAGGGCTACACTGCTAGTGATGCGCTTAAGCGCTATAAAAAGGCCAAGGGCTTTAATGTGCTCCACCCGATGGGCTGGGACGCCTTCGGCTTGCCGACTGAGCAATACGCTATCAAAACTGGTATGCACCCTCGTGACACTACCAAGCAAAATGTTGCGCACTTTAAAACACAGCTGCGCCAGCTCGGATTTGCTTACGACTGGTCACGCGAGGTTAACACCACCGATCCTGGCTACTATAAGTGGACGCAATGGATTTTTATTCAGCTTTTTAAGAAGGGACTAGCCTACGTCGATGAGAAACCCGTCTGGTTTTGCCCCGAGCTCGGTACTGTGCTCGCCAATGAGGAAGTGCTCAACACCGCTGAAGGCCCTCGCTCAGAGCGTGGCAGTTTCCCAGTAGAGCGTCGCCCGATCCGCCAGTGGGTACTCCGCATCACCGAATATGGCGACCAACTTATCGCGGGCCTGAAAGACCTTGACTGGCCCGATTCAACCAAGCGTCTGCAGGAAAATTGGATCGGTCGTAGCGAAGGTGCCGAGATCACCTTCGACATCGTAGGCCACGATGCAGACCTTAGCGTCTTTACCACTCGCCCAGACACACTGTTTGGTGCGACCTATATGGTAATTTCACCAGAGCACCCTCTTCTCTCGCAGATCTGCAGCAGTGCGCAGAGCGACGCGGTATTCGCCTACGCGGAAAAAGCGAAAAGTAAATCTGATCTAGAACGCGCGGAGCTAAGCAAAGAAAAAACTGGCGTATGGACTGGTGCCACTGCGATCAATCCGGTCAGCGGAAAAGAAATTCCGATCTGGGTGGCGGACTACGTGCTCATGACTTATGGCACAGGAGCAATCATGGCCGTGCCAGCGCACGACGCACGCGACTTTGAATTCGCCAAAGAATTTGATCTCGAAATCCTGCAAGTCATCGACGATAACGGCCACGCCGAAAAAGATGCCTCTGGTGAACTGAGCGAAGCCTACACAGGCCCCGGGAATTTAATCAACTCAGACGAGCAAAGCGGCAAAGACTCCGAAAGTGCGAAAAAGGCGATAATCATTCAACTCGCAGCTGAGAAACGCGGCGAAGCGACAGTCAACTTTAAGCTGCGCGACTGGCTCTTTTCTCGTCAACGTTACTGGGGCGAGCCCTTCCCAATCGTGTGGGTAAGCAAGGCCGATTATGAAAAGGTGGACGACTCGCTTAAATCGATCGAGCGCCCCGTCAGCTGCCAAATTGATGGTGAACTGCGCTTTGCCGTTGCCCTCCCCGAGAGTGCACTACCATTGACATTACCCGAAGTGGATAGCTACACACCGTCGCCCGATGGTCAGAGCCCACTATCGAAAGCCGAGGAATGGCTACACCTCTATATCGATCCAAAAACTGGAGCCACTTCCAGTGAGCCCGTCGAAGGATGGGTAACAGGCTCACGCGAGACTAACACCATGCCACAATGGGCTGGTTCGTGCTGGTATTACCTGCGCTACATAGATCCAAAAAATACCGACGCACTGATCGCCCCGGAAAAAGAAAAATATTGGGGCTATCCAGATCTTTATATTGGCGGCGCAGAGCACGCGGTGCTGCACCTGCTCTATGCTCGCTTCTGGCACCATGTGCTCTTCGACCTTGGCGTGGTAAGCCATCCAGAGCCGTTTAAAAAGCTCTTTCACCAAGGCATCATTTTAGGCGAAGACGGCGAGAAAATGTCAAAAAGTCGCGGCAACGTAGTCAGCCCAGAGAGTATCGTCGTCAATTACGGAGCCGACGCTTTACGCCTTTACCTGATGTTCCTCGGTCCCCTTGAAGCGATGAAGCCGTGGAATACCAAGGGCATCGAAGGCATCGCCCGCTTTCTGCGTAAAGTATGGCGCCTCGTCGTAGCCGAGGACGGCACACGCCAAGCCAAAATTGGTGCAACCGATCAACTCGACGCCGAGACTGATCGCATACTGAACGCCACAATCAAAAAAGTCAGCGAAGACTACGAGGCACTCGGCTTTAACACCGCAATTTCGCAAATGATGATTTGCGTCAATCAACTCGGTAAAGCCGACGCGCTTACACTCGACGCTATCGAATCGTTGATCAAATTACTCGCACCCCTCGCGCCGCATCTCGCCGAAGAGCTCTGGTTATTTCTAGGCCATACAGGTAGCATCGCAACTGCAGGTTGGCCAGTATTTGACGAAAGTAAATTAAAGGAAGACTCCATTAAAATCATTTTTCAAGTGAATGGTAAATACCGTGGCGATGCCCAGTTCCCTGCCGACGTCTGCAAAGACGACGCGATCGCAACTGCCAAGGCACACGAAAGAATTAGCGCACACATTGAAGGTAAAGTCATCAAACGCGAAATCTACGTACCAGGAAAAATCGTCAACATCGTAGCTGTTTAATGTATATCGAATCTAAGACGCGCCGGAAAACTCTGTTCTGCCTCATCGCTACAGGTTTTTTTATGGGCGGGGCAGTCGACTCGAATGCCGAGGAAATGGTCGAAGGAGTCGCAGTCGCCACCAGCGTTCAAGGTAGCATTCAGATCGAGGATGCCGAATCACAAATCTCACAACCTAAACTACACGACACGCTCAATCTGAATACTTGTACCGTCGAAACCGGCAAGAACTCTCATCTCTTCCTAGCGCTGTCGAATGGCATGGGTATCGGCATAGGTGAAAAATCGGAAGTTCGATTCGAAACCTTTACCCAAAAACCGTTCAACGAGAAAAGAGAAAAACTCTCCTACGAGCCATCTGTATCCATCCTATCGATACGAATCATTAATGGAGACCTAGCAGTCGTCAGTAATAATCTATCACCACTTTCAGAAGCACGTGTACTCCTGCCGACTGGGGAATTACAGATACACTCGGCTACATGCATCATTCACTACAATAATAGGGCTGCCCAAATCACCGCTTACGCAGGCCTGCTTACCTATAAATACCCAGACAGAAAGCACCGTGAATTAATCGTCGAACCGCAAAGTATTCGCATTAGTGCACAAAGTGCCATGCTCGGCGAGATCACCGAAAGCATGACACTCAGCTCGCAGCCTAAAGCAGTTGAAAAATTCGCAAAAGCCACTGAAAACGCCAGCAAACGGGTCTTTTTTAAAGCAGGAAAAAATGGCCATTCACCTGAACCAGTTTTGATTGCATCACCCACTTACTTCGACCAGCCTATCATTCGACCTTACGAATACCCCGAATAGCCCATTGCCATGAGTCCTGCCCTGTCCCTATCGAAATTCTTACCAGACAGCTTTGCTCAACGCCCCATCGCTTTAATTGCCGGCAAAGGTCGATACCCGATACTGACAGCAAAACGCATACGTGATGCTGGCTTACCGTTACGAATCGTGTCCTTTGCAGGAGAGACTGAGCCAGAGTTAATCGATTCGACCGCCGCGAATGAACACATCCAAATAAAAGTCGGGCAGCTTGGAAAACTACTCAAATCACTAAAGAAACTCGATTGTGGCTATGCACTCATGGCTGGACAAATTACACCGCGGCGCCTCTTCCACGGCCTTCATCCAGATCTAAAAGCCCTAAAGATTCTCAACAGCCTAAAGATCAAAAATGCCGAGACCATCTTCGGTGCGATCGCTAAAGAGATTGAAGCCATCGACATCTCTATGCTCGATGCCCGTTCGTTTCTGGATGATCAACTTGCTAACGAAGGCTTAATGACTGTAGGCAAATTAAACGCAGAGTTAAGGGATATTGAGCACGGCATCAGTATCGCCAAAGGCATGGCAGATTTAGATGTCGGCCAAGGCGTTGTCGTGCGACACGGCACTGTGCTGGCAGTCGAGGCTTACGAAGGGACCGATTCGATGCTTAGCCGTGCAGGCACTTTCAAGGCCGATGATCTTATTTTCGTCAAGACCGTGAAGCGAGGGCAAGACTATCGCTTTGACGTACCAGTCTTTGGCCACCAGACACTAGAGGTGATGTATGAGTCAGGCATTCGCACCGCTGCGCTTGAAAGCGGCAGTGTCCTAATTCTTGATAAAGCGAGCATTCTAGAAAAAGCCCATTCACTCAAGATCGAACTCTTTGGCTTCTCTGAGGGTAAAAAATACGCTGTAGGGGATTAATTTATTCTTTATAAAAACTACAATTCGTATAGCTTAAACATAATGGCTTTAACAAGGTACAAACAATCATGTTCAGACCGCGCCGCATATACGCTCGTCGAAATCGCAGTGGTGGTCACTATTATCGGCATCTTAGCAACCCTAGCGGTTCCTTATTTCAAACGAGTCAAAGAAAGCGCAATCATCAGTACCTTGGAGAACGACTTGCGCATATTCTCTCAAGAGTTTATGCAATACGAGCTCAACTTTGGAACTTATCCAGACACAAGCACGCCTGGCACCTATCCTAATGGTATGGCAGACCGCATTAGTAGCACATGGATCCAGTCCTCTGTTATCGGCGGCACCTATCGCTGGGTACACGCTAGTAATAATGGCAACGGCGGCAACGGCGGCAACGGCAACGG
>DBBT01000121.1 GCA_002292345.1 Opitutia bacterium UBA977
GTCGCTGTAACGAAGCTTCTCTCCCGTTGCCAGCATGTCTCTCAAAATCGGCTGACTCTCGAGCCAGTTTTTTGGCGACTGACTCAGGTCGAATGTCTGGTCAATCCCCCTGAACCGATAAGAGCCCGAACCAAGCTCGAACAGGACGTGCCCATCCTCCATGCGCAGAAACTTCACGCCACTGGCTTGCAGGGCCGGTTGACCGCTCTCCGTGATGCTGTTGGGATGCTGACCGGGGATGTGTACCGTCGCCTTCGTGTTGGCGGGGATCTTCACATCCAGGCTCACAAAGCCATCGGCAAGTTTCCAGCTGGTTTCGATGGGGCCATGAATCGAATCGTAGCGGGTCTTTGCCCAGTCGAGCCCTTTTTCGAAAACCGGCTTGATGGTGATCCGCTTATATCCAGGCGTCTCCGGGCGAATGCCTCCAACGTGACTGAAAACGAAGGCTCCCGCCGCCCCGTGCGCATAATGGGTAAAAGAGTTCATGCGCGGGTCGGTGTAAGAACCATCCGGCAGCCTGCTGTTAAAGTGTTCCCATATCGTATTACCGTGCTTGGCCATATACAGCCAGGAAGGAAATCCCTCGTTAAGCAGCAGCTTATAAGCCTCTCGGTCAAGGCCGGCGAGGGAAAGTCCCTGCAGGACACGCGGGCATCCCATGAAGCCGGTTGCAATATGCCCAACCTCCTCAATCCGTTCCGCAAAACGCCTGGCCACCAACTCTTTTTTATTCTCAGGAACCAGTCCCATGGTAAAAGCCAGGGCGTAGCCCGTCTGCGAATCGGAGTGCACGCGTCCGTCTTGATCGATCAATTTTTCGGCAAATGCTTTTCGGGTCCGTTCGTAAAGGGCGCGATATTTGGCAGCGTCTTCACGTTTCCCGATCGCCTCAGCCATCTGAGCCATGACATCCGCGTTGTGCGCGAGGTATGCGGTTCCGGTGGTAATAATAGAAACCTTGTTACCGCCGGGCGCCTTCGCGTGATCCGTCAGCCCGATTCTCCACTCCTGATTGGCACGCTCATTCTTCCCTCCACGGGTACCGTCCTGGTTGACGGTGCGGATGAGATGATCCATTGCTTTCGTCATGGAATCATAATGGCTCTCGATGATACCGGTATCGCCATATTCCCGGAACATGCGATACACACAAAGTACTCCGGCATCGGACCAGCCGACATTCGGTCCAGGGCCGGGGCCGTAGTATGGGGCATGATCAGGAAACCATCCGCCCGGCTTTTGAGAATCCTTTACATCGGCAAGCCACTTGTTGAAGAAAGCGGAGAGATCAAAATTATAAACAGCGGCGGGCATGAAAAAGTTCATATCCCCGGTATAGCCGCAACGCTCGTCCCGCTGATTGCAGTCGGTTGGAATCCCCAACATGTTGGCCCGCATCGACCATTGGATATTGCGGATAAATCGACTCAGCAACGGGTTCGAACAGCTGAATTCGGATTTTTTACCGAAATCGGAGTGAAAGACAATGCCAGTCACTTCTTCAGGTGTCGGCTTGCGGGACAAACCATGAATTTCAACAAACTGATAACCATGATAAGTAAAGTGTGGCTCAAAAACCTCCTCACCTTTTCCCTTGCAGAAATAGCGGTCAATCTGACGGTCACCCTTACCGAAATGACCCGCGCGCAGGTTGTCCACGTAAACCGTTCCATCCGGATTCAACACCTCGCCATGCTGAAGCGTAATTCGTGTCCCGGACGGAGCCTGTACCCGCAACCGTGTCCAGCCGCTGAAGAGCTGTCCCATATTCACGACATACACTCCAGGACGAGGCTCGGTGATCGAAACCGGCTTGATCTCCCCTGTTTTGCGGATGGGCTCGCTACGCTGCCAGACGAGCTTTCCGACTTGAAAGTCGAGCTTTTCCGGTTTTGCTTTCTGCTGGCGAATCACTACCGGCTTCCATCCCTTGTCGTCATAGCCGGCTTTGTCCCAGCCGTGCATCTCCCGCCGCGCATCATAGATCTCGCCTTCATAGATGCCAGAGAAACGAGTAGGCCCATCGGTCGTACCGCGCCAGGATTCGTCAGTGATAACGGTTTTTCGGCTACCGTCGGCATATTCAATTTCAAGTTGCGCGATCAAACTGGGATCATGCCCGTATGTGGGGTGCAGTTCTGTACGCCACTGCATCCATCCGCCGCAATACCATCCGTTGCCGAGCAGCACGCCCATGGCGTTGTCGCCGGAATCGATCATGCCTGTGACATCAAAGGCCTGATACTGGACCCGTTTGTTGTAGTCGGTCCATTCCGGCGCAAGCATTTGGTCACCAACCCGCTTCCCATTCAGACGAACTTCATAAAGACCCAGCGCGGTGACATACAACATGGCACGCGTTGCTGTTTTTATGGACTTGAATTCCTTGCGCAACTGGCGCGGGACCGGCCAGCGACGGCGCTCCTCCTGACCTTCCGGCGTATCCATATACATGCTGCCTTCTGGCAAATAAATATCTCCGAGCGTCTTCGCCTGCGGGGTCTGTTTGACATACGACTTGCCGTTGAACTCGTATTCCACCGTGACTTGTTTATTACCTCCCGGATCTTCGACCCCCAGTGCTTTCGGGGTCACGGTTGTCCCTAAGGTCCCCTCCTTGATTCTCGTATTGAGAATCGAGGTCACATCGATGGATTTGCTTTGCCCCGTCAGAGTCGCTTTTTTGATGACCAGCTTTCCTTCGATCACTTCATGCCTATAGGTGTCGTCGGAAGTGTCATCCTGCATTCCGATCCATTGCGCCTTCCACTCAT
>DBBT01000013.1 GCA_002292345.1 Opitutia bacterium UBA977
CAGAAGAAGAAAGATAAGCGTTTCGCTCGCGAGACTGCCAAGATTGAAAAGCTCAAAGCCGAGAAGGCAGCCGAAGAAGCTGCTGCCTTGGAAGCCTTTTATAAAACCGAAGAAGGGATCAAAGCGAAAGAGGAAGCTGAGTTTGAAGCCGAGCTCGCAGCAGAGGAGGCGGCGAAGGATCGGAGCGGAGAGAAATAATACGTGTGCATCGACAACTGTTAAATGACCGCGATGCCATGCTAAGGTAAAAAGGGCCGACGCAAACCCGAGCTTGTCTACAGGCAATTTTTTATAGACAGGAACTTTTTTTAGAATTTTCTCAAAAAAGCTGAAAGGACTTCGCACCTGTCCCGTTTATTCAGTGTGCGTCGCAACAATAAGACAGTCCGCAAAGAGAATCTACCCGAGAAAATGTGCGCTCGCTGCGCGCGGCCGTTCATCTGGCGCAAGCGCTGGGCTAATTGCTGGGATACAGTACGCTACTGCTCAAAAGCCTGCCGCAGTCAGAAGTCACAACCAGTTGCTGGGAATGACCTGCAAAACCTGTCAATCCCCCAAGTCAGCGAAACGTCGATACAATGTAAGTCCTAACTTCTAAACTAAGAATGCAAGCCAAAGACCTAAATCCTACAGAAAGCGACGCGCTTATTCGCATGGCCTGGCATGATCGCACAAGCTTCGACCAGATCCGTGAACGCACCGGGCTGAGTGAGAGCGAAGTGATCCGCCAAATGCGCCGCCGACTTAAGCCAGCCAGCTTTCGGCTCTGGCGCCAACGTGTGACAGGCCGTGTGACCAAACACCGCAAACTTTTTAAGCGGCGGCATCTTGGCGACGATGTGTAAAATACGCTAGCCGACCTCTCTGCTTTTTCGCCTTTCCTTGCTGAGCGATTCAAGGTGCTGCTGCAGTACGATCCACAGAGATTCCGTCAACGACGTGCGTGCGAAATGGCGTGACTGGCAGTCCATTGCGGTCAAACAAATTGAACACTGGATTATCGGCCCACCCGAAGCGCAACGCGGTGGGCTCAGTGATTTTTGGGTGCATGACAAAGATGCGATCCTGACCGATGATCTGGGCAGAAGCCCAATGGAAAATACCGTCCGCACCGGCTAGGTCGAAGCCTTTGACTGCCGCCACATCAAAGGCATACAAACCTCCAGAACTGACGTGCTCAAACCTCACTTCTACCCCTGCATCGCGCAACGTTAACTCGGCAAAGCGCGGGCTCTCACATGCCAGATTGTATCCATAGGTCTTGGCCAAGGCGTGCCGGACCAAGCGATCGGCCACCGTACGCTTGTTGCGCGGGTGGATGTCGCGCCCTTCACCACAATCAATAATCACTGCTTGCCCGGTGTTAGGCAGATCCAGAGTTTTCGTTTGCGCTTCGCGCAGCTCAGCCCACCAACTTTCTTGCTGGGCACCCTCAAGCTCGGCCGTAAAATCCGCAAGTTGAGACCAATAAAAAGGGAAATCTCCCTGCTGCCATTGTTCGCGCCACGTAGAAATCATCAATGGGAAAAGATGCGCATATTGCTCGGCGCGTGCTGCATTGCTCTCTCCTTGGTACCAAATAACGCCGCGCATGCCATAGCCGAGAATCGGATGAAGCACGCCATTATATAAATTGGCAGGACGGCCTTGGCCATAACGTAAATCCGTCGGCCAACGTGGGGCTTCGCCCTCACGCTCACCCGCCAGCCATGCTTCCCATTGCGCCACGCATGCTGCATGTTGCACATCAGTATATGCCGCCGCTTTAGCATCCCAATCCTTTAGGAAGTTTCTATAACGTGGATGGTTATCGAGGACCTCACGCGGGATCCATGCCTCCACTGCGGAACCTCCCCATGCGTTGTCGATCAACCCGACAGTGACACCCAAGGCTCGTTGCAAGCGCTGCCCAAAGTGGTAACCCACCGCCGAAAAAGAGGCCGCCACTTCCGCGTCACTCAACTGCCACTGGCCTTTAAAATCCTCTTGCGCTTGTTGCGTCCCCACTTCAGGAATGCTGATCATACGAAGCTGGCTTGATGTCGCCGTGAGCACTTCCAAATCAGCGCCATCAGACTGCGCAAGAGGCCATTGCATATTGGACTGTCCCGAGCACAGCCAAACTTCCCCAACCATGACGTCTGTAAAACGGANNGGTTTGCTGACCAGATACCTCCAAAGTATAGGGACCGCCAGCGGGCATCGGCTTTAAATTGAGTTTCCAGCGGCCATCAATATCTGTAGCGGCCGTCATCTGCTGCCCATTAATCCGGACGGTGATCACCTGGCCTGCAGCCGCGCGACCCCAAACTGGATTGATTTGCTGGCGCTGCAGGACCATGTGATTCCCGAAAATGGCAGGGAGCGACATTTCGGCGAGTGAGAGCGTCGCTGCTCCAAGAGACAAACAAAAATAAATGATAGAGGTCGTTAAATTCGAGTACATCTTGTGGTCTGTAACAGAATAGGATTCAAGTTGAGAATTATCGGAAAATTAGACGCATATAATTCTAAAAGAAACAAGAATTAGGCAGATTTCACTAGGCAATTAACCGCTCAAAATAACATTTTTGGAGACATCTTGCCGGGCAATGTGCTTCGCCCTTGGCAAAGTAACTAGTCTTGGTGACGAATTGCTATCCGGAATGCCTTTGTCCAACGATACGGGTTAAAATCCATAAAACGGCTGCTGGAACGACTCATTAATGTCATGGTGCAATAATGACATCCATTCGAAAGAACTCTTTTTCGTTGGTGTGGATCGGAAACAAAGACCGCTCCACAACATTTTCCAGGTCTGCCTGTATTGCATCATCAGTTATCGAAATGATTTCAGTTTCGCCAAGCTTCCAGCTTTGATCCGCCAATTCAGTGCTGCGCCAGACGCGCAGCGCGGAATAATTATTAGCGCTTTTACGGCGACTATAACTCATTTCTAGATATTGATTGCCGTTGTTTTCGGAAATTTGTGCCGCCAAATTATTAGCGGAACCGCTATCTGACGGATCCGATCCAAAGGCATATTCTAAACCATTTGAAAGTGAATCGTTATCGTCATCTCCACTTGATCCACTGGTAAGTGAATAGTCTTCCTTAAACTTATCATATCCTGCGCTGCTGTTGTTGATGCTTAAAGTGATATTGTCGATTTGCATCACGTTTAAGTTGGTGCCATCACTGTTCGGTCCCTCGGTATCAAAATTATTCGCAATTCCTTCAATTGGAATCCATATGTAAATATCACTTGCGTTGGCAATGTCTGCATCAACATCTACAGTCCATGAAACGGAAACGACATCGCCAACTGATGCGTTCATTAATTCTGTAAATGTTCGAGAGACGTTGGTGGCGCCAGTCATGCGTAACTGAATGTTGACAGAATTATTGGTTGCTGGAATCGCCTGCACTAGCATGTCAAAAGAGAGCACAATCTGGTCTCCGACATCCAATGAAA
>DBBT01000039.1:0-3691 GCA_002292345.1 Opitutia bacterium UBA977
ACGAGTTTTCAATTTACCGATGGCTGGAAGTTCCATCGCGGCGACCTTAACGAAACCAACTACCGTGCGATTCATGCCAATCGCTTCAAAAGAGCGGAGTGGATGAAAGCCGGCAATCATGGTATTTCGCGCGTCGGCTACCCCGATCAAGCATGGCACGAGGTGCACTTGCCGCACGATTTCGTCGTTGCAGGCGAGTACACGCCGACTGCCAATGCAGTGCATGGCTCGCTGCCGACTGATGTGGGTTGGTATCGTAAGACGTTCGAGCTCCCTGCGGAAATCCGTCACCAAAGAATCCATCTTGAATTCGATGGCATCTACCGCGATGCAACCATCTGGGTCAACGGACACCTCGCTGGCAGTCATCTTTCTGGCTACACCAGTTTCTCACTCGATGTCACCGAACTTTGTGACCCGAATGAATGTAATGCAATCGCGGTGCGTTGCGATGCGCAGGAATTCGAACTCTGGTCCTATGAAGGCGGCGGCATTTATCGCGATGTCCGTCTGGTCGCCACCGACGACCTGCATGTACCCTATTCTGGTACGTGTATTCGTAGCACTTTCCCGGACGAGGCGGATCTCTCTCAGGTTCAAATTGAGTTACAGGCACAGATCCACAATGCCGGCAGGGACGATCGTGCCGCGCAAGTCACCTTCAAAATATTTGCAGATACGGGAGCATCCCCCGTTTACGAGTCGAGCCAAACCGCTCCAATCACTGCCGGAACGAGCGCTGCAATTGATCATTGCCTCGAGCTAAGTCAGCCCAAGCTCTGGAGTGTCGCATCGCCGCATCTTTACCGTTTGGAAACCCATGTCCAAGTCGCAGGCAAGTCCTGCGATGTCTACCAGAGCCACTTTGGAGTGCGTTCGATTCGCTTTGATGCCGACCAAGGATGCTTCCTCAACGGCGAAAATATTAAGCTCAAGGGCGTCTGCAATCACCAGGACCATGCGGGTGTCGGCGTTGCCATCCTGCCAACCATCGACGAGTGGCGCCTCAAACAATTGCAAGCGATGGGCTGCAATGCGATTCGCACCGCACACAACCCTCCTGCTCCACACCTACTCGATCTGTGCGATCGAATGGGGTTTCTCGTGATGAACGAAACCCGCTTAAGCGGCACATCGCCGGAATTCTTGGGACAGCTCGAAGCACTCGTCACGCGTGACCGAAATCACCCATCGGTCTGCCTCTGGTCACTAGGCAACGAAGAGATGCTGATCCAAGAAAATGCTATGGGTGCGAAGATGCTGCAGAGGATGCAGGACCTGACGCATCGCTTAGACCCGACACGACCTTGCATCTATTCTGCCAATTGCGACTTCAACAACATCGCTGAAAACTTTGTTAACAACGGGTTTCAAATTGATACCTTTGGCGCTAACTATACGATGCGCGAAAACGCGCAGGGGCAACTCACCGCAGAGGCAGAACGCTACGACGAATTTAAAAGCAAGTTTCCAGACTGCCCTCTCATCGCCAGTGAGAGTGGTGGCTCAGCTTCGACACGCGGCCTCTACGGCCAGGAATATTATGAGGGCGAAGCACTGCACCCCCACCCTGAAGCAATCGGCGCTGATGCCCCGGTGTATCTGAATCCCAAGCGCGCCGGGATGGTCACCGCTTATGCCGAAACATTGACTCCATGGGGGCGCTCGATCGAGGACACTTGGGAAGACTGTGCAACGCGCGATTTCGTCGCTGGCACATTTCTCTGGACGGGCCTCGACTACCGCGGCGAAACCTATCCTTTTTCCTGGCCTGCAGTCATCACTCGTTACGGCTTAATGGACTTATGCGGCTTCCCCAAAGATAGTTATTATTATTATCAAGCGGAATGGACCGACGCACCCGTGCTGCACCTATTTCCGCACTGGAATCTCGAGTGTGAAGCCGGTGCAATCATCGACCTATGGTGCTACACCAATTGCGCCGAGGTCGAATTGTACCTCAACGGCGAATCTCAAGGCAGACTCAAACGCGCGCCCTATCGCAAGCTGCAATGGGACGTCCCTTACACGCAAGGCACACTGGAGGCGGTCGGCTACGACTCTGCTGGGCAGGAGATCGTCCGCACCTCCATCGAAACCACGGGTCCTGCTACAAATCTACGCATCATTAACGCCCATTCAAATACCGAGGCAGACGGCAGCAGCGTCGTGATCCTCAATGTGAGTGCATGCGATTCCGCTGGGCGCAGTGTGCCTACCGCGGACGCTATGCTTGATTTCGAAATCAGTGGAGCTGCGACTTTACTCGGAGTCGGCAACGGCAACCCCACCAGCCACGAACCCGAACAAGCGCCACGCAGGCAACTGTTCAACGGCTACGCGCAATTAATCATCCGTACCCATGCCCAATCCGCAACAGTCTCGATTCACGCACATGCCGACAAACTCGAGTCCGGCATGCTCCGTATCGAGATCCCGCAAACCATGACTGCCACAGCAAGTATCGGTGCATCGACCGTTCAGTCCTCCGATGTAAAGAAGCTAAATCCAATCGATGGTTCCCTTTAAGCACCCTACCCATACCTAAAATGACTACATACAACTACCTCCGATTCCTGACACTCACATTCTGCTTTGCCCTCGGATTCACCGTGCAACCACTGAGCGCGACGGAGCAACCCAACGTAGTATTTATTCTAATTGATGACCTCTCACACTACGGCGTTTCTGCCTACGGTGCGACGCAGCTCAATTCGACCCAATTGGACATCAACGACGATCCCTTCTTTCCGTCCACAGCTGTTGCCACTCCTCAAATCGACCGACTCGCCGATGATGGCCTGTTAGCTGGCAATGCATTTGCCTATGCGATATGTGAACCGACACGTGTCGCCCTGATGTCGGGCATGAATAACAATCGGAATTTCATCCAGCCGAAGGCTCTGCATGAATCACAAATCACCTTTGGCGACATCTTTAAGCAAGCGGGCTATGTAACTGGGATTGCCGGTAAATGGAAGCAATCTCGAGGCACTGCCGAAATCCCCGGTAAAGACTATGTGGATCAGTTCGGCTGGGATGAGATCTACTGTTTCGACTTAATCGGCGAAGGGGCTCGTCATATCGATCCGAATTTTGTGATCAATGGCGTGGTTACGTATTTCAAACAAGTAAATGGCGGCATTGATCCACTCACAGGACGACGCTGGTATGGTCCCGATTTAATCAATCGATTCGCACTTAATTTCATTGAGACGCATCAGAATGAACCCTTCTTCCTCTATTACCCAATGCTACTGGTGCACGATGAGCATACGCCAACCCCAGACACCCTGCCGCAAAGTCTTTATGATGATTTTGAAACGGTGACGTATCCATTAGGTAAGGAAGACCCTGCGTACGAGTACGGCGCCTTTGACGGTGATGATCGGCGCTACTTCCCAGATATGATGGCTTACATGGATAAGATGATTGGTAACATCATTGACAAGCTTGATGCACTTAATTTAAGAGAAAATACGCTCATCGTAGTCATGGGTGATAACGGCACCAAAGCGTCCTTTTCCTACACTGTACCAGGTACTACTGAGTTCGTCGGCGGCAAAGGGGAATGCCGTGCGAACGGCCTACAGGTACCGCTCCTCCTCTCTCAACCAGGCACCATTGCTCCAGGGATCGAATACAACGGTTTGATTAATTTAACCGATATATTCCCGACGATCTGTGAAGC
>DBBT01000039.1:3734-5786 GCA_002292345.1 Opitutia bacterium UBA977
AATACTGCTGCTGCACACAGAGAAAACATCTTTACTTGGTACAATGCCAATAAGCCAATGACGAACACCACAAAACTGATTCAGTTCGCCCAAGAAATCGACTTCAAACGTTACGCGCCAGATGAAAGCGGCAATTTCCCTCAGGGCCGGTTCTTCGACTTACGCACCGATCCGCTCGAGCTTGTGGATGCATACAACAATACTGTGGATACCGGGTTGGGCATTTTCCTACGCTCAGGCTTAAACCTTGCGGCACTCACTACGGAACAACAAGCCGCCTATGACCGGCTGGGCACAGTACTGGCTAACAACGCAGAAGTAGCTGCTACCGACCTCGGCATCGATACTTCATTCGCCACGGTCAGGTATGCGACTCAATTTGAAGGCTCTGAAGGTTTTCAGGCTGGCGGGATTAACAACTCAGCCAACTTTACTGAATCCTCAGCAGGAGGCATGTATCTACCCGCAGGACAAGCGCCGGTCTTCGGCACCCTAAAGCGATCACCGACCACGGGCAGCAGTCGAGCTTATTATAATTCCGGTGCGGGGGCTAGCTTTGGCGTCGGCGCAACATGGAGCACCACTTTGGATTTCACTTTCGAAGGCTTACCAAACACCGCACCGGGCACGACGACTCTGCTAGTCGCCAACGGTTTTTCCAGCTCAAATACCACCAACGCAAATGTCATGTACGCGGGGATACAAAAAGGTAGAGTACAAACTGAAGGTTACCAATTTTTCATAGATGGCGGTGGCTTTTTGCAGCAAAATATTCCCTATGCAGATATCGGCGATGATACCTTGGATAGCGATGATCTGACTGACACTCTGCGGATAGAATTCAGCCTGACCAAGTCAGCCATCGCTCGTCAATTTGATGCGATTGCAACACTGACTAATTTAGCGACCAACACAATTGTCGCTACGATTTCGAAAAGCTTGGAGCGTCCAGATGCCTATACGCCTGCTAAAAACCTGTATGGTTACATCAATTCGGGAGCCGTCCAGGAAGCTGGCAATTTCGACCTGCTGAACATTGACTCGTTTACCTATACGGCGACCCCCGAACCAAGCGATCAATCAATGTCGTCAGGAAAAGTGCGTATCAACGACTCGGTTCAACTCCAGGCACAGGTCACTCCCGCAAACGCGACTATGCGTAATGTGGTATGGCAATCCAGTGACCCCACCGTTGCGACCGTTGACAAATTTGGAATTGCCACGGCACTGCAACCCGGGGAGGCCACCATTTCCCTCTATTCTTGGGAAGACGCACGGCCACTCGCATCAGGTTCGACTGCGACACTAGATACGACAGGTATCAGCGAACAAGTGACCATTGTGGTCAACCCGCCATTGATCCATACCGACGACGATAGCGACGGCATCGAAGACAGCTGGGAAAACGCATACTTTTCAAGTCTAAGCACTGTCGATGCAAGCAGTGACATTGATAATGACGGCAACACAGATGCTGCAGAGTTTCAAGCTGGTACCGATCCGACCGACCCTAGCTCAAGCTTCCGCATCAACATACAAGATGTATCGACTGACTTTGATCTGTCTTGGCCATCTGCTTCGGGCAGAACTTATAGCATACGCATGACCCCTGACTTAGGACAGCCTTGGACAGTAGTCGAGGGCACTATAGCCGCGACGCCTCCGACTAACTCTCGTTCGTTCACACCCGCTACTAGTGCCGCCTTCTATCAAATCACAATCGACTAGCGCAGCTAAAAGCGCCCCCATTCGCAGCATTTAAATGACCATCATTACACGACTCTTAACGCGTACACTCTGCCCTGCGCTTGCCATGCTAATGGCATGGTTGCCATTGCAGGCCGCTGACAGGCCCAATGTGGTGTTTATTTTGATCGATGACATCTCGCACTATGGGGTGTCCGCTTATGGTGCCAAACAGCTAAATTCGACCGCGGGCTTGTTCGAAAGCGTACCAGTGGCCACCCCAGCAATCGATCGACTGGCCGATGAAGGTGTCTTGGCTAGCAACGCATTTGCTTACGCGGTTTGTGAGCCGACTCGCGTGGCGCT
>DBBT01000039.1:5806-6582 GCA_002292345.1 Opitutia bacterium UBA977
CACATCACGTTTGGAGACCTGTTCAAGCAAGCTGGCTACACCACCGGCATTGCGGGAAAATGGAAGCAATCCAGAGGCACCGCAACGATACCAGGTGAAACCTATGTGGATCAATTCGGTTGGGACAAGATCCACTGTTTCGACTTACTCTATGAAGGCCCTCGCCACATCGACCCTAACTTTGTGGTTAATGGAAAAATAAATTGGTACAGTGGCTTGGACCCAGAAACAAACCGCCGCTACTACGGCCCAGAACTGGTCAATCGCTTTGCACTCGATTTTATTGAAGCCCACCAAGACGAGTCCTTCTTCCTGTATTATTCGATGCTGCTAGTGCACGATGAGCATACGCCGACACCCGACACGCAACCTCAGGACGCTTATGACAATTTCGAAGTCATGACACATACCGGCGTCAAACCAGACAATTCCTTTGGCGCCTTTAAAGGCGATGATCGCAGATTCTACCCTGACATGGTTGCCTATATGGACAAAATGATCGGTCAGGTGACCGCTCAATTGGATCGACTCGGACTCAGAGAAAAGACCCTGATCATAGTGATGGGTGACAATGGCAGCAAAGCAGCGTTCTCCTATACTCTTGAGGATGGCTCGGTGTTCATCGGCGCGAAAGGCCAATGTAAGGTCAACGGCCTGCAGGTCCCGTTGATACTTTCTTATCCCGGCAGCATTGCAGCTGGCACCCGTTACAACGGCTTAATCAACCTGACGGACTTGCTACCGACCCTCTGCGAGGCTACCGGCATTGACCTACC
>DBBT01000039.1:6678-10383 GCA_002292345.1 Opitutia bacterium UBA977
AATTATCCACAGGGCAGATTCTTTGATCTGCGCACCGATCCATTCGAACACGCAGGGGCTAACAAAGTAAAATTCGATTGGAATAATTGGCACCACTCTGGCCTAGATATTACCGCACTCGATGCAGAGCAACGCGCCGCCTACAATCGATTAGGTAAGGTGCTTGAAAAAAATGCCTACCGCCCTGTGAGCGCAGTCAAAATTGTGACTCCAACGACTCGCTTAAAAGTGAACGAATCGATCCCTTTGCAAAAATTGATCTCCCCTAAAGACGCGACGATGCGCAGCGTCATCTGGGAGTCCAGCAATCCCGCGATCGCTACGGTTGATAAATTCGGCAGCGTGACTGCGCGGCAGCCTGGAGAGGTGACTATTTCACTGTACTCTTGGGATGACGAACGCCCCGTTGCCGACGGCAAAGAAGCGGCCCTCTCCAGAACTGGGCTATCCGATCAATTCACCCTGCGAGTCACTCGATAGTCGCCCGATTAAGATGCAATGCTACCACCTCCAGTTTAACTCGCCTCGAACTCAGTATCGAATGCTGCGCGTTATTGCCGGCTTCCTCTGCTCGATTGTTTTTCTCCACGCGACCGACCTAGAAAAAGAAAAACGCTTGCATGAGAACTTCTGGGGCAAAGTCATCACCGACTACGAAGTTGAAACAAAAACCCAAGCCAACTCACGTAATCGCGTGCTCACAGAGCTACAAATTTTTGAGTGCAAGCGCACCGTCGACGGCACGATAAACTTGACGATTGCCAAAGCACTGGCGCCTTACGTCAGAAACTTTTCATACTTGGAGATTGAAGGCGAGAATCTTGATCTCATCACATCGGTCGCATACCAAGTGGCAGGAGGAGTTGTCTATACGAACCCACAGTTACAAACGCAGCGACTCATTCAAATACCCTCTTCGCTGTTTGCGGATTGGACAGAAGAGCCGCAGACACTGATCCTCGAAGGGTCGGCTGTAATGACTGCCGTACGACTTGTTTCCCTCGAAGGACTTTCATCCACTTTTGACGAAAGCCTTTTTAATATTGCTGACAGTTCTGAACCGCCGATGGACGCCGTGCTTCAAGTCGACCCAAGCCGTACCCTCTCGATTGAAGGCGTCTCCGAATTGCCGACAGATCGTTTTTTCAGACTCTACATCAACCCAGGCTCCGATCTCTCTGGCATGGAAGATGACTTTGCCGCAAAGGGCTTCTACCCTGGACGCCAAATGCTAAAACTTGCCCACGAACTCGAGACGCGGCACGGCGCATATACTGAGCCCCTCTTGCAGGAGGATCCTGATCGAACTGGCTACGCAGATCTTTCAATTTTCAATCAAAGAACCTTCGATCAATTCTGGATGACTGACCCAGAACTGAAATTCGCGCAATGCTTCAACATTTGGCCAAGCTTTATGGACGCCCAGATTCCAGGGCAGAAAAATACCCTCGGCACCCCAGCGATTGAAGCGTTTGACGCCGCCGCGGAACTGGCTGCTGCTTATGTAGCGGATGAGATTGAGGACAGCGGGCGCACCGCCACCTACTGGGAAGTCAAAAATGAATCTGACATCCAGCACGAATGGACCTACCATCTGCTGCCTCAATTCGATGGATGGGGGCTGCTCGGCGATTTCCACAATCGCGTCGCTCGGGCGCTGAAAAAAGTCGACCCAACGATCCAAGTGGGTGGGCCTGCCTCGGCTTGGCCCCGTATGGAAATGGGCCGTCCGGCATTCGCGGTCTGGGAAAATCACAAGCAATTCATGGATTTAACCCGAGCGGACTTAGATTTCTACTCACATCATTTCTACGATCGGGGCGTTCGTTCCAGCTACGCGGCTCGCTCCGCAGGCTATGACGATTGGCTGCAGGGGCGTCTCGACTGCGTGCTCGATCTGCTCTGCGCAGAAATGCGCAATTCTGCAAATGTTAAGCCGCTGTTGATCACGGAATACGGCACACTGCTCGGTGGTACTCGAGAAATCGATTACTGGCTGCGCGTCTCCAACTACAGCAGCTTTATGCTGCAATTCATGCAGCGACCCGCAGACTTTTCGCTCACGGTGCCCTTCCTGTTGGGCTACATGCACTGGGAACCGGATTCCGGATTTGCACTGGTTAAGCGTAATGCGCTGGGCGATTATGAATTAACCAAGAACGCCTTTTTCATGGATCTATGGGAAGGCGTTGGTGGCGAATATCTTTGTTTGGATCCCATACACCCTCGGGTTCATAGCTTGGCTTGGAAAAAGGGGCAGCAAATATTCATCGCGGTAAATAACCAGTCAGGCCGATCGTTAAAGCTACGCCCTGAATTGATCCTGCCACGTAACAACCGCATCCAATCGATCCGCTACCGACTGCCCACTTATCAAAATGGCCGCTTCCAATTACGACGCGATGACTTAGCGATCGGCGCCAACCTGAGCATCGGCAACGCTGAAACCGCAGTGATCATTATAGAAACAGCAGCTCCAGCAGCCACTAGCGCACAACTCCTCGAAACGGCATTTTATGGCCAGCAGACCATCCTACCCCTATGGGAGCGACCCACCATTACGATTGAAACCCCAGCTCAAAATATCTCCAGACTCCAATCCGTCACACTGCGCCTAGGCCTAGAAGATAAAAATGGCCCGTCTGGCACCTTACGTGGCCGATTCAACGGACATCCCTTCACAGTCGACCTGGATGCCCACCAATCGATTAAAAATTTCTTCGAATACGTCGATGTGACTATTCCGGTCAATCAGTTGCAGGATATAAATGAAATCACCCTATCCCTAAAAAATTACTCCACCATCTTATCACACGCCAAACTAACCATTCGCGCCAACGCAGACAATTAAACCGCGCATGCCGCACTTAGCAAAGCACCCACAATACTACCTATAACAACTCACCCTCAGAACCATATGAAATTATATCCTTACTCTCTAGCATTTGCCGCCCTGCTAACTGCGATCACAGTCAGCGATGCTGCGACTACATTTAGCACTGATTTCGAGCGCTCCGAAGGCTACTTTGCGAGCGCACTTGACCAATCCAAACAAACAAGCGCCGCCCATTTCAATGAGGTTCCGTTTGCTGGAGGATTTTATTTCCCAGCAGGAGGAAACCCAGACTTCGGCACTCTGCGGCGCGCGCCCAACGCGACCGGAGCGAGTGCCTATTACAAAATCGGCGCAGGTTCGGCGTTGACCGCCGGAGCGACTTACTCAGTCAGCCTAGACTTCACATTCGAAGGTTTACCTGAAGGTATCCCAAGCGTTGAGACCTTTATGGGCTCAGTCGGTTTCTCCACCGCATCGACCTCCAATACGCATGCAATCTTTGCCGGCATCAAAAGAAATGCCTCAGGCTCAAATTCAGCTGCTGGGATGTATCAATTCTTTGTATCGGGCGGTGGCTATGCTGAAGCCTTGGGCGGCGTGAGCTACGCTGCGGTTGGCGACGATCGTTTAAACGACAGTGATCTCACCGACACGCTGCGCATCGTACTCAGTCTCACTAAATTAGCGACTCCAGGCCAATTCGAAGCCGTGGCGCAGTTAATCAATCTAGATACAAGCGACACAGTAGCCACCATCACCACCACTTTGACTGAATCAGCCGCCTATCAGTCCGATCTGTTCGGCTACTTTAGATCGGGCAGCGTCAAACAGGAGGGCAATTTCGACCTCTTCAACGCATCGGCCTTCAG
>DBBT01000006.1 GCA_002292345.1 Opitutia bacterium UBA977
CTTCATGGCGATAGCCGATCGCACCATTGAAAACGGCGAATGCATTGCGCTTTTCCCGGTGGCTATTCGATTCGTAGTATTCGCCGCTACCGACAGCTTCTAGATTGGCGAAAAAACCGTTTCCAATCTCGTAGTCGATGCGGGCATTGAAGGTGAAGCTGGGCGTATTCGAGAGTTCGCGGTCGGTATAGTCTGATTTTGATTCAAGTAGACCCAACCCGCCACTCACGGTGATATTGTTACTAACATACCAGTATGCTTCTGCTTCTAGGCCATAGTGATCTGCATTACCTTGATTATCCGTGAAGTAGCGGAAAAAGCCACCGGCACCGTCGGAGTCGCGAAGTTGAGCATCGCTGCGGTCCAGATAGAAAAGTGTCAGCTTAGTTTCGACTTTGCCTTCGAACCACTGGCTGTTAAGACCGATTTCGTAGTTCCATAAGGTTTCGCTGTCATAGGTGGAGGGGTCGTCCACGGCACGGAAGGCGCCAGTATTGGCTCCGCCTGCTTTATACCCACGTGTGACACTGGCGAAGAGCATTTGCTCATCTGTTAAGTCATGTTCGAGGGTTATTTTACCGCCCCATAAATTGTCTTCGATTCCATCATTTCCGGAATCTAGAAGGTCTGGTATTGTGTTAAAGTCCAGGTCAGAGTTGTCGAGTGTGAGTGACTTGAAATCAACTTCATGGCGTTCATAGCGCAGCCCGACAATGAAGCGTGTGCGCTCGGAAAAATCGTGTGCGAATTGTCCATAAATTGCATAGGTTCTCGAGTCATAGTCGGATGTGACCTCGGCATTGTCAGCGAAATCGAAATCCTCATAGAGGATATGGCTGTCCTCCTCAACTTGATGGTAGTAGAGGCCAACAGTCCAGCGGTCGATGAAGCCTAAGGCATCTGACTTATCTTTGGAGTCGAAACGAAGCTCTTCTGAAAAAACATCACGCTCACGGTCAAGGGAGAGCATGCCAGAGTAGCCGCTATCTGCTGGTATGGGTGCGCCAAATCCGGCACCCCAGTCTGAGTCGTAACTATAAAGTGAATCAGTATCTGTGTAGCTTGTAATTGTAGTGAAATCGACATTGTCGAGTCCGGTCCATATGCCGCGAATGCTTCCAGCAACTGTTTTCTGTTCATCGCGACCGGGCTGATCGGAGAATGTGTCGAATTCGGTGTTGTCTAGAGAGAATTCGTCGTAGCCGTTGTCGGCGTCAGCATAGAGGAGGGTGCCATCCCATTGCCAGTCGTCATTGGCCAACCAGCGCAGCTTTAGTCGGGTGGTGAGCTCGTCGCGCCCATTGGTATCGTCCTTACCGAGGAACTGGTTGTCGCGAAAGCCATCTTGGTTGAGCTGATGGAGCGCCAGTCGGAAGGTTAGTTTTTCGGGATCACTCTCGATAATGGGTCCACCGACGGCGAGTCCGCCTGCGACGAGACTATCTTCACCGACAGTGCCTTCGACTTGGCCAGTCCAGTATGGCGTCGGCTCATTGGTGACGATGCGAATCACGCCGCCCGCGGCATTGGCACCGAACGCGCCCGCTTGTGGGCCGCGAAGCACTTCGACTTGTTGCACGTCGAATAGATTGCCGACCGTGCCCAAGCCCGTGAGATCGAGGTCATCGATTAAAAAGCGCACCGCAGAGTCGGGTGTTTCGCCTTCGAATTGGGAGTTTTCGCCAATGCCGCGGATTTGAATGTAGCGTGGGCGAGAACTGCCGCCGGTCCATGTGAGATTCGGGATCGCATTCACGATGTCCTCAAAGTGCTGGGTGCCATTCGTCTCGAGGCGGGCTTGATCGATCACCGTCACACTGGCGGTGGTGCGTTCGAGTTCGGATTCCCACAGGCTACCAGTGACGATGGTGGTCGGCAGTTGGTTGGCTTCTGGCTGGCTGTTTGCAGGAGCCTCCGTGGCGGATTGCGCATGTAAGCCAGCCGAGCTGGCAGCGAATGCAAGTATTGTTGGTATGTATTTCATTTGGATCTCAATCAGTGTTTGTTTGAGATCCGGCCTCTGGCGGCGAAAAGTGGGATCGTGCAATAAAGTACGCTCCCTTCCTTTTCCTACGCCGGTGTCAACCGGATCAGGTTCGAAGGGATCATTTCTGTGCAGTTGCAAGGAAACATCTCAGACCCAGACTAGGTCACCCCTAAGGAAGGACGTCAGAAAAGAAGGAGGGCTGCTACCTTGTCAACCTAGAATTAGAACCGAGTACGGCTGCGTGGTGAATTCATTTCGGTGCTCACCCATGCGTGTCTGGAGTCGCCTCCCAGCTTGAACAGGGCCCGCGAGTACAGCGGCGCTGCACGCTGAGAGGGTGCTACGCTGTCTCTACTCAAATAAAAGCATACTGGCACGCTGCTAAGTTAAAAGATGATGTAGCCGATCAAGGCTAGCACTAGAATTAGTGATACCACCGATAAGCTATATCGTTCTTGTTGGGTCAAACGCATGTAAGCATATGATTATATTGCTGAATGTAGGACAAGGTTTGAATTTTGCAGCGAATCAGGTTTAATACGCCTGTGAGATTTTATTTTAGACCCTGTGTGGTTACATTCTTCTTTGTCGCTTTGCTCTCAGGCTGCGCATCTTTTGAATCGACCACTCTTATTGGTGGTTTTGTTAAACCAACTGACATGTCTTCATTAGATAGTTTTAGGTATGAGCATACGATGGTTTCCGGTACGGTTGGTCTAAGAAGCACCCAAGCAATGGTCATAAAGAAATTGTCGGAGAATGTGCTAACCGAGGAACTTAGTCAGCGTGGCTATGCTTCGGCAGGGCAGGAGGCCGATTTTTATATTGTATCGAAGTGGCGTAAGGAAATTAACCTGAGTGCAGCCGAAGCGGTGCGTTTTTCTCTAATCGTGGAGCTTTATGATGCGGCCAATAAATCCTTGTTCTGGCGCGCTGAATTGCCTTACATTTTTAATGCCTTACAGTGGTCTGATGCACGCGTTTCGCAGACATTGCGACTGGCAATTCAGAATTTCCCTGATCACACACCAAAGGTCTCCGAGTTACCAATTCCCGACTAACATTGTCCTTATGAAATCGTTCTATCCACTGCTTAATATCGTGTTGTTATCTGCCGTATTCATGACTGGGTGCGCTGCGTTGAAGCCGACGCGTACTTCAGGGGACTTTGTGCGATCGATTTATTTTTCGCCACTCGATACGTTTAATTACGATCGGACTGACGTGTCGGGCATGACCTATAGAGTTTTTGACGAGGCAGAGCTTAACACATTGTCCGAGCAGGTGCTGACACAAGAACTGCGTGCACGAGGTTTTGAGTCGGTTGAATCGAATGGTGATTTCTATGTCGTCGCAAAGTGGCATAAGCAGATCAGTACTTACGCTGGCCTGTTTGACTCTGTCGATGGTGCCACTTCGACGATGCATCGGCGTAACTATGGCAGTGCGTCAACTGCGGTTCGTGTCTCGCTCACTGTGGAGATCTATGATTCGACCACCAACGAAATTTTCTGGCGTGCAGAACTACCCAATATTTTTGATGCGATTCAGCATTCGGAGGCGCGTGTGGTGCAATCGTTAAGTCGGTCGATTCAACAATTCCCAGAACGTATCGAGAAAGATCCGAACTTGCCAAATATCGAGTAGCAGCGTCTAGAGCTGATCGAGGAAGCGGCGGATCGCGGCGGCCGTAGCTTCGGGCGCTTCTAAGTGTGGCATGTGGCCAGCATCTGGTATTTTGATCCACTGCGCCTGTGGCAGTGCACGCTGCATACGCTTGGCGATCGTACAGTACTTTACGTCGTGCTCGCCGCTGATTATTAGGATCGGCCACTGCAGTTCACTGAGCTGCGGCCAGAGGTCGAGGCAGGCTGCTTGACCAAATTGCTCGACGCTTGCCGCGAGCCCTGCGGCGGTATGTAGCAGTCGATGTTGCTGCATGGCCGCTCGCCAATCTGCGCGTATGTTTTGCTGGCTGCCAATGATCGGGCTTTGTTGCCAAAAATCAAGGAAAGCGGGCACGCCTACGCGTATGATTCGTTCGGCTAAAACAGCATCGCTGGCGGCACGGGCGCTGCGTTCGGTTGCTGATTCGATGCCAGGGTTCGGGCTGATTAGAATTAAGGCATCCCAGTGCTTGGGATTGGAGATAGCATGAAGGAGTGCAGCACGTGCTCCCATCGAATAGCCGAGCAATATCTTGGGCGTTGTAGAAGCGACACTCTTGTCGCTTTTTAGGTCAAGCGACAGGAGTGTCGCTGCTACGTCGTTTGATCCCTTCGCCTGCAGCGCAGCCGCATGTGTCTGCACCAGATCAACCGTAGCCTTGGGGCTGCAATCAAGCGAAGGCTCTGGGCCATGGCCAGGGAGGTTCGGGCAGGTCCATGTGTTGGCCGCACCGCAAAGTGGCGAGAACTCCGCAAAGTCCTCGCCACATCCGGTAAACCCATGCAGGGCAAGAATCTGTGCCTGTTTATTCAGCAGTTTTGATGCTGATGATTTTTTGATCTTCGACTGGT
>DBBT01000076.1:0-4480 GCA_002292345.1 Opitutia bacterium UBA977
CATCCGATCCTCGGCGACACTTGCCACGGCGACAGCGCCCAAAATCGCTTTTTACGGCAACATTTCGGCGTGCAACGGCTACTACTCCGAGCGACTAAACTGGAATTCAATTTACCGCATAGCGGTACTCGTCTGCAACTGCAAGCGCCGCTGGCATGTGAATTCAATCAACTCGTCGAGGCGCTCAATCTTGCATAGCACTGACTTCGCTAGGCGAAAACAGGTCTAAAATTCTCTGCTTAAGCAAAGCGATCTTTAGCGGCTTGCTGAGGTAAGCATCCATTCCACCCTTTAGGCAACTCGCCTCATCGCTCGACAACGCATTTGCCGTTAGCGCAACAATCTTAACGTCCTTCACCGCATCCCCTGCAGCTCCTTCACGAATCAGAGCAGTCGCCTCCATTCCACCCATCTCCGGCATTTGTAGATCCATAAAGATCAGGTCGCAGTCATTATCCTTTAAATACTCGATGAGCTCAGCACCGTTTTCATGGCACTCTGCTTGCCAACCCAAACTACGTAACATCATGACCAACAATCGCTGGTTTGCCAAATTATCTTCTGCAATCGCAATTTTAAGCGGGATCTCATCACCTAACTTCTGCCGACTCGTGGCCTGAGACTGAGGATCAGTCACTCGTGGCTGTTTTAAAGGCATGCTCCCCGGCATCAGATTTTCGCCTTGCTCAACGACCTCCACTGGAATCCTCGCAAAGAAACTAGAACCTTTACCGACTCGACTCGTCGCCCAAACTTTGCCCCTCATCGCCTCTGCTAAACGCTTGCAGATGACTAATCCTAACCCGGTTCCGCCGTATTTCCGAGTCGTCGATGAATCGCCCTGAGAGAATGGACGAAATAGCTTCCGCAACTGCTGAGAGTCGATACCGATACCAGTATCACGTATCTCAAATTCAATCGAATACTTACCACTCGCATCAGGGACTGAGTCACAGATCACGATGATTCGAATCTCTCCTTGGGAAGTAAATTTAACCGCATTTCCCAACAGATTCGTCAATATCTGCCTGATTCGTGTCTCATCCCCGGCAATACTGCGTGAGACCTCCTGACCGATTTCAATATCAATCACGATTCCCTTTTGCGTCGCATCATTAAAAAACAAACTAACCACCTCACGTAGCATCGTGACCAAATTGAACGTGCGTACTTCCAAGTTTATAAGTCCCGATTCGATCTTAGAGAAGTCCAGCACATCACTAATCAACGCCATCAAAGTATTGCTACTGGAACGAGCTGTATCGACATAATCCAATTGCTCTTCATCGAGCTTGGTCTCTGCAAGCATATCAATAAACCCGATCACACCATTCAATGGAGTGCGGATTTCATGACTGATCGTCGCCAAGAATTCACTCTTCGCACTATTGGCAATATCAGCCTCTTGTGCGGAAGCCCGCGCTTCCTCAATCACATGACTTAGACGCTGGTTGACCTCCTCGAGCTCGCGCTTCGCCATTTCCGCGTCTTCCATCATACTGAAAGCGACCTTCCCTCCCTGACTTAGTTCCTGAGCATTATTTAGCAAATCATTGTTCATACCAACCAACTCTTTCTCGGCATTTTTCCAACGCTGCTCCTCTTCAGCTCGTTCATACAAAGCATCCCGCATCTTGTCGGCAACTCCCTTAAATTCCGCAAAATTAAACATCTGAGGCAACAATGATGATCCCTGGCTACCACCGCTGGAAAATCGGTCGCCCAGCAAGTTTAGGTTCTGCTCGACCATCGATGCAATGTACTTAGAAGCAATCACTGGGATAGCTATGCCAATCATCAAAATAGCTAGAGCAAATGTCACTTCTAACAGAAAATCCTGATTCAAATTACGTAAATGCTCACCCCGAATCGCTTCAATCTCATTAATACGATCGCCAGGGAATTCACTCATTTCCAAAACCAATCCATTTAATTGAGCCTCGAGTTCGGCTTTACCTTGTTGGAAGTCAGAGAATTTATTCGAAACAAGCAGACCAATCAGCAGGCATAACACCAAGACCATCGGCAGTCCGGCATACAAAATAAACGACTTCGCAATCGAACTAGAACGATTATTCATGCTTCACCGCCTCCTTGGTTATGAATTTTTGCTTAACCAATCGCGACACATCCGTGTTCGAATCCACTTGATAACGAGCAGGCTGCCCGGCCTGCTGCAGTATTTCATTTACCTGCGCCTTCAATTCCAATACCCGGTCTTCGCGACGCACGATTCCTTTCTTGAAACGCTCTAAATCTTCGATCAGGCGCTCATGTTCGCCCAAGGTCTTTTGAGGCAAACGAGAAAAAATAGCTTCGACCAAATGATGCTGAGGGATATAGTGCCAACTAATCAGCAATTGCACTGGCTTACCATCAGCCTGCTGACAGACGAGCTCTTCTCGGACACCAGCAGTACCAGTTTTTATTTGATACACGATATTCGACAAATGCACTGAATCAACTCCCAACACTTCCTCTAAGCTGGCACCTGCTAAATTTCTATTCGCCGAAATGCTCATCAGGTCGAAAAAACCAGAACTGACACGGTCAATTATTAGACTACCAGGGTCAAAAGTTATCAAACAAGCGGCTGAATTCGCGTATAATTCATTTGTGCGAGCAGCATTCAGGTCAAGCAGCAGCAAATGCTTTCGCTCAGCGAGCGCCAATTCGTAAGCCAAAAATCGTTCACGATATACAAAGAACCCCATTGTTAAAGCACCCAACGAAGCAAGAATCACTGTTTCAATCGGTTCGACCCCGATTTGCGATAAAACCAGACTCAGCGCTGCAAGTAAAAACAAACCAGTAGCAACGCCAACTAAAATATGGTGAGACTCAGATTCAGTAGGTTGATCAGTTTGTTTATCCGCGGGCATAATTAATTACAGAGACACACAATAGCACATCACCATTAAAGGAAGCAACTGATAGTACCGCATCTTCCTTCAAGCAATGAAAATATGCCGTCCCAGAAGGCCTTTTCCAGTCAGTTACAACTCGACCTCAGCGGAATCCCGCCACAGATAATCCAACCGATACAAATCACGTATTTCCTCGGTTTGTAGGTGGACCATAAAATCAAAGGCATCCACTACAATCCAGCCGCTTCCGACTTCACGATCTTGTCCAAGGAGCTTTATCTCAGCCTCACTTAGCGCCTTATCCAATTCCGCCTTAATCGCTTTCACATGGGGATTTGAAGTACCTGTCGCCAGGATCATATAATCGGTGATAGAGGAAGTCTCCCGCACATCGAGCACGCGAATTGCCTCGCCTTTTTTATCTTCGATTGCGGATACCGCGCAGCGAATTTCGTCGAGCGTCGAGTTTGTTTGATTCTGTTTTGAAGTGGCCATAGAGTTTTTTACTGCAAGTTCGTATAAAGCTCCTGTTCCGAAATGAAAGCCTGAACTGCCACTGGCACCAAACCTTCTAGCGACCGCCCCTCCCGACAGTACTGCCGAATCACACTTGAACTATCCGTCATTAGCGGTGCATCGATCACTTGATAGCGTAATTTGGGGATCAAAGCGGAGGCCTCCAGATGTGATCCTGGCCTAGCAAACACTAAAAAAATCACCCGCTCGATCAATTCCTCAATTCGATGCCAGCGATCCAATTGTTCAAACTGATCGGCACCAATAATCCAATATAGCTCGGTATCGGGATGCTCTGCTGAAAAATGTCGTACCGTATCAATCGTATAGCTCAACCCACCACGCTCTATTTCAGACTCGTCCAACTCGAAGCGCGCCTCGCCCTGCAGTGCAAGAGAGAGCATCTGTAAGCGCACTGCAGCATCCGTGAGCGGCGCGTGGGCCTTTAACGGTGACTGCGCTGCAGGAATAAACACGACTCGGTCTAGCTGCGCTTGCTCCAACGCGTAACGCGCCACTTGCAGGTGGGCACGATGCACTGGATCAAACGCACCGCCATATAAAGCGCAGCGTCTCAGTCTCTTTTGTTTCGCCACATCTTTCATACTTTCAGCAGATTGTTTTGACCTTTAACGGATACTGATTGATAGCTTTTGTCCAGAATCCATGAAGCGCAACATACAAACTGACCACGCGACGCCCACGCACAGATCCCTGGCCGAGACACTCGAAAACGCCCTCGACAGTGTAGATCAAAACGGCCCATCGATCGGCGATCTCACCAATGCTGTCGGCGAAAAAGGCTTCGGCCTCCTTCTGGTGCTGCTGTCACTCCCCAGCGCCTTGCCGGTGCCCGCGCCTGGCTACAGCACGCCGTTTGGCATCGTCATCGCACTAATCGCGCTTCAAATGCTCATGGGCCGCCAAACCGTGTGGCTGCCTGCTCGCCTACAGCGCATTCGTATCAAACCCTCACTAGCCAAAAAGATGAGCCGCGCTGCGACTAAATTTCTGCGTGCCGTCGAGCACTTGATTCGCCCTCGGCAACAATGGATACGCGCCCAACTAGGGCAATCTGGTCTAGCCATCGTCATCCT
>DBBT01000076.1:4596-7935 GCA_002292345.1 Opitutia bacterium UBA977
ACTGGATCAATGCACGCCTTGGAATGGGCGCATAAAAAATCCCTGCTGAACAGATCAACAGGGATTTTTAAAACTGGTAGGCCCACAGGGATTTGAACCCCGAATGACTGCACCAAAAACAGTAGTGTTACCATTACACCATAGGCCTTTAAAGTTGGCGAAGAGTAGAAATGATCCCCCACTCGTCAAGCACTCACTTAAAGAATTTCATAGTTTTTAAAATCAATCGCAAGTCCTGAATTAGAGCAGTGATTTTTACGGTTATTCTAGTGTCGATTCTCAAATCGATGAGTTGACGTCTTGCTAAAAACAACGTTTAAAACCCTTTTAATGGATGAAGTAGACAAAACTAGCCTAAAGCCGAAATATCGTCGTATTATATTAAAGTTGAGCGGCGAAGTGCTGCGCAACACCGAAGATGGTGATCCCATCGACGCTAAAATCCTCAAGAACATCTGCCAGGAAGTCAAAAAAGTCGCCGATATCGGTGTCGAAGTTGGCCTAGTAATTGGTGGCGGTAACATTTTCCGCGGCCTCAGTGGCGCAGAGATGCGCGGAGTCGATCGCACGACTGGTGACTATATGGGCATGCTGTCGACTGTCATCAACGGCCTCGCCTTTATGGACTGCCTCGAAAAGCTCGACGTCACCGTGCGTCTACAAAGCGCCATCCCGATGGATAAGCTCGCCGAGCCTTTCATTCTGCGCCGCGCCACGCGCCACCTAGAACGAGGCCGCGTGGTGATCTTTGCTGGCGGCACTGGCAACCCCTACTTCTCAACCGACACCTGCGCGGCGCTACGCGCCAGCGAAATAGGAGCCGACATGCTCATGAAGGCCACTAAGGTTGATGGCATTTACAACAAAGACCCACACAAGCACGATGACGCCGTCAAATACGACCACCTTGAATACATCGACGCACTGCGCGATCGCTTAAGCGTAATGGATTCCACTGCCTTCTCGCTGTGCATGGAAAACAAAATGCCAATTCTCGTCTTCAGTATGCGTGAGCCTGGCGCCATCCTCCGCGCAGTGATGGGCGAAGACATCGGCACACTTGTTAATTAACACCTACACTTTCAAATAATTCAACACCGCTACAATTATGGAACCAAATGACATCCTCAAAATGCTCGCTGCCGACCTTAAAAAAGCAGTTGATCATACACTCAACCAATTTAGCAGTCTGCACACTGGCAAAGCATCCCCAACAATGCTCGATTCAGTTCGCGTTACTGCCTACGGCAGCACCGTCACATTGAAAGAGGTCGCGGCAGTCACCACTCCCGACGCCAAGACCATCATGGTTCAGCCTTGGGATAAGAGCATTATCCGTGATGTCGAAAAAGGTATACAAGAAGCAAACCTCGGCCTCAACCCGATGGTCGATGGCGGCATCCTTCGCGTGCCCGTACCGGAACTGACCGGCGAGCGACGCCAAGAACTAGCGAAAACTGCTAGCAATATGGCAGAAGATGGCCGCGTACGAGTACGTCAAGCTCGGCGCGAAGCACTCGATCTTTTTAAGACTGCGAAAAGCGATGGTCTTTCCGAAGACGATTTTAAGCGCTACGAAAAAGAGGTACAAAAAGAACACGACGATTTTATCTCTGAAATCAACCAGCAGTTAACGGCCAAGGAAGCAGACCTAAAGAAGGTCTAATTTAAACGTGCTTCCACTTCAACAGGCCAAACGCGTCGTCATTAAACTCGGCACCGGTGTCTTAACATCTGGTATCGGCGATTTGGATACAGCGCGCATTGAAGCGCTTTGCTATCAGGTTAAAGCGCTGCGCGACCGCGGAATCGATGTCATACTAGTCAGTTCTGGTGCAGTCGGCCTTGGTATGGGTAAGTTAGCATTGGAGCAACGTCCGAAAGAGCTCGCCATGCTACAGGCTTGCGCCGCAGTTGGGCAAACGATTCTGATAAACACTTGGCAAAAAGGATTTGATCCACATGGGCTGACCGTTGCGCAGATACTTCTTACCCGCGAAGACCTGCGCGCCAAGCACCGCCACAATGCAGTCTTTAATACCATCGAACGACTGCTTAGCAACGGCACGGTGCCGATCGTTAACGAGAACGACACCGTCAGTGCCTCCGAAATAAAATTTGGCGATAACGATACGCTATCTGCCCTCGTCGCTAGCGTCAGCAACGCAGACCAACTCTTCATCCTTTCCAATATTCCAGGCCTCATCGACATACAAGGCACTGGCGAAGTCGTCCCCTATGTCGAAAAGATAACTCCCGCGATCGAGGCCATGGCACAAGGTACCAAGCAAGTCACTTCGGTCGGCGGCATGATCAGCAAATTATCCGCCACTAAAATCGCCCACCGC
Organism: Opitutia bacterium UBA977; assembly: GCA_002292345.1. GTDB lineage: Bacteria > Verrucomicrobiota > Verrucomicrobiia > Opitutales > Coraliomargaritaceae > Lentimonas. The sequence continues at coordinate 6,945 of DBBT01000076.1, forward strand.
GCAGGTTGCGGCGTGACCATCGGCAGCGGCCAAGATGCCGAACTATTTAATAAGCTCCTCGCGGGCGAAAGCGTCGGCACCTACTTTGCGCCGAGCGCAGAACCAATCAAATCGTACAAACGCTGGATCGCGATACAAGATCATACACACGGCACCCTCACAGTCGATGCTGGCGCCGCCAGCGCGATACAGCAATCTGGCAAGAGCCTACTTTCCGCGGGTATTGTTAACTGTGAAGGTGACTTCGAAGAAGGCGATGTAGTGAAAATTTGCACCGCAGATGGCAGCGCCATCGCCCACGGTCTCGCTGCGATCAATTATACTGATTTATCCAGTATTTTAGAGCACCGTGGAGATGCCAACCAGAGCGATGCCGCTGACCACCACTCCAGCGCGATCGTCCACCGCGACCATCTAGTGCTGCTCGACTGAGCTCAACCTAAAGACCTCTAGCTACCAAGGTGCCATTCTAGCGGTTACTGCGCCAATCATTCTCGGCTTTGTAATCCGGATTCTCAGTTGTCATCACCGCGCCGGAATGGTCACGCCAGACGTGCAGCATCTTTGTCAATTTAGCAGCCAGTTCCGGCATGGAAGCGGCGAGGTCGTTGGTCTCGCCAAGATCATCGCGCAGATTATATAACTCGACCTTTCCGGTCTCAAAAACTTCGACAAGCTTGTAGTCACCAGCACGCACCGCACCGGCAGGCCCCATAGTGTTGATGTGGTGGTAGTGAGGGTAATGAAAATAGATCGCCTCGCGTTCGAGCGTGTCTTGTTGACCGCTGAGCAGCGGTTGGAGGCTGACGCCGTCCACATGCTGCTGCGGTTGTAGCGGTAAGCGAGCCAGCTCAAGGATCGTCGGGTACAAGTCGGTGGTGATCACTGGCTCTTCAAGTGTCAGTCCGGCTTTGACCTTGCCCGGTAATTTAACGATCAGCGGCACGCGAATGCCGCCTTCATATATCCACGCCTTGCCCGCACGCAGCGG
>DBBT01000076.1:7974-9094 GCA_002292345.1 Opitutia bacterium UBA977
ATGGTATCATCTTCAATTTCCAGTCGTTTTAGGGAATCGATAATCCGGCCAACATTTTCGTCCATACTCTCGACCATACAAGCGTAGGCAGCATTATCTTGATGCGCATGGGAAAAGCTCTGATGCTCTGGCAAGGCCTCGCGCATGGTGGCATTCAAGCCCATCGCTGCTGCCTTTTTACGGTATTTATCCAGCTTGTCAGTGCGTGGCTGGATCGGTGTGTGCACCGTGTAATACCACATATTCAAAAAGAACGGCTGATCGCTATCGGCTTGTGCCTCAATAAAACCGATCGCCTTATCAGTCAACGCATCGGTCAGATAGTCGCCCTCTGTGCCGTCGTCCAGATCTGTTATGTTATTTTGCGGATATTTCTCATGCGTATAAGGGAAATAGTAGGCAGCGGGCTGGCCCTTTTTTCCTCCGGCTACATTGACATCGAAGCCGTTGGCCTCCGGAAAGTGCGTCCGCCCTTTTCCATGATGCGCCTGCAAGTGCCATTTACCGACGTGCGCAGTGGCATAGCCCGCGGCTTGCAAGGCCTCCGCCAAAGTCACATCTTCGGGCGGCATATTGCCAACTACCTGAGGTGGCTTGAGTTGATGGCCAGGCCCATGAGCACCGCCATAGCCGCTGTGGTTCGTCAGTCTGATTCGGCTCGGATATTTACCCGTCAAGATACTGGCCCGCGTCGGCGAGCAAACAGGATTAGCGGCATAGGCGTTACTAAAAAACACGCCCTCGGCAGCCAGCGCATCCACATTCGGGGTTTCATAAAAGGTGCTGCCCGTCAGCCCCAGATCGGCCCAGCCCAAATCATCGATTAAGAAAAGGACGACGTTCGGTCGGTCTGGTCCATTCGAACTGTTAGCAGGGGCCCTACCGGCGGACGCCTGCACCGAAGCGGCGCTGGCGATGAGGCCAACGATCGCCAAGATACTGGTGGAGAAATTATTCATTTGCGATGGGTTTGATCCCCCGAAGCTTGCTTCGGCTTTTCAGGGAGGTCAACGCTCCGTCGTTGCCGCCGAACTGGAAAATACTGCATAAAAATTGAGATCGATGGAATCTACGTGCGGCAATGACGGAGCATTGACCTCCAATCTTGATCCCATTATCT
>DBBT01000063.1:0-18675 GCA_002292345.1 Opitutia bacterium UBA977
TTTTTTTTCAAAGTGTTGCTCTTGCGGAACCGAGTAGATTGACTTCTGTCGAAATGACGAAACCTAATACTTAATATGAGACTTACCTTCTTTATCTTCTTTAGCGGTATCATTATCTCGTCGCTCCTTGCGGCAGAAAAAAATCCGGAGCTTCGAGTTATCGAAGATACGCGTTTGGTCACAGCGATCGGGGAAGTGCCAGTCGTATCGTATGCCGATGTGCTGGAAAAAGCGACACCATCCGTTGTAGCGGTGTATTCATCGCAAATTATTCAGTCGTCGTATTACCAGCGTGCGCCGCAGGGCATTCAGGATTTATTTCGCCAGTGGGGACGTCCACTGCCAGGCACCGAGCCCGATCAAACAGAGCGTCTCGAGCGAGTCGGGGTGGGCTCCGGAGTGATTATTTCAGAGGATGGCTACATCGTAACAAATCATCATGTGGTGCAAGTACACCATGGCAAAGCCGCAGATGAGATTCGCGTGCGTCTAAGTAATGGTATCGAGTATGTAGCGACTCTTATCGGATCCGATGAGAAGACTGATGTAGCAATTTTGAAAATCGAGCCAGAGGAGGCGCTGCCGATTGTGACGATAGCAGACAGCGCCAAGTTGCGTGTCGGCGATATTGTATTTGCGATTGGTAATCCTTTGGACGTCGGCCTAACCGCTACGCGCGGAATCATCTCTGCGCTAGGTCGTGATTCGTCTGGTATTCTCGGACCTGGTGCATATGAGAATTTCATTCAGACCGATGCATCAGTGAATTTGGGGAATTCTGGCGGAGCATTGATCGATGCTGCTGGCCGGTTGGTTGGGATTAATACTGCAATCGTCTCTGGTTCGGGGGGGAGTATCGGCATCGGCTTCGCGATTCCGACCAACATGGTGCTGAATGTGGTGACGAACCTAATCGAGTCGGGCGAAGTGCCACGAGGCTTGCTCGGATTGATTCCCGTGAATTTGACCCCAGACTTGGCAGACGCCTTTGATTTGCCATCCACGCGTGGTGCGTTGGTCAATCAAGTGCAAGCAGGTTCGCCGGCAGAGAAGGGTGGGATTCGGCACGGCGACATTATTTTGAAAGTCGATGATGTAGAGATTGAATCGGCACCCCAGCTCCGACTGGTCGTTTCGCAGATGCGTCCAGGGCGCAAAGTAGAGGTCGCGCTGATTCGTCAAAATGAGACGCTGTTGTTGTCGGTGGTACTCGGGAGATTGAGTGGCTCAGTGGCGAGCGCTGAAGTGGAGCAGGGTATTCTCGATGGCGTTCTGTTAGAGGCGATTGATAAGCGCATACGTAAAAGCCTCGGCATCCCGGATGAAGTCGATGGTGTGCTGATTAGCGATGTTCTCGCAGAATCTCCGCATGCGGATTTAATGGCTCGTGGAATGGTAATTCTTGAAGTGAATGGCGCAGCAGTGACAACGCCCGAGGCTTTTGAGGCACAACTTCAAGTAGGCATCAATCGTTTGTATATTTGGCATAACGAAATGAATCACTTTATCGTGCTTAAAATCCAGGAATGAAACTGAATAAGCAGAACACCCGCATCATTATCGGATCGGTCTTATTGACCCTGTTAATTGTGCTGATCTTCCAAAACAGCAAGGAAGTGACGCTGAGCTTTATCGCGGTGCACATTCAGTTGCCTCTGTTTTTGATTATCGCGATTTCAGCTGTAGCTGGTTTTGGGATTGGTCGCTTACTGCGGATACGCCGATAGCGCTGATCCTGTAGATACGCAGACCTCGCCCGGGTTTGTTGCTACAGTTTAAGTGCCTGGTAGTGCGCTGCTTTGAAGCGTGGCGTGCAGATCGCGTAGAAGATCAAATCTGTGTCGCCAGTGTTGGTGATGCGTTGGCGTGTATCAGCAGGGATGCGGATGACATCACCTTCGCTGACATCAGTTGCTTCCAGCGTGCCGACTTCCACGCGGCCTCGGCCGGAAATGATCAGATAGCGCTCAGCAGTCGCTTTGAGTTTGTGCCATTCGGTGATGACGCCTGGCTTGACGCGTGCACGGGCGATCGAAACAGCTGGATCATCGGGATCGTTAGACACTTCCAAAATCGAGCAGAGCTCGGAGGTTTCGAACTCGTCCGTTTCTTTGCTTCGCTTGATTTCGGGCTGCATCGGATTATTCCGCGCCGATTGTTTTCCAAAGTGCTTCAATCAGTGCGCCATCGACTCCGTCGGTGGTCACGGCTTGTCCGAGAGCTTGCATGCTGACAAGGCGCAGCTTTCCGCCACGGTTCTTTTTGTCGCGCTGCATTGCGGCCATTAGGTCGGAGATCGGCAGTGGTGACTTGAGCGCAGTCGGGAGGCCGTAGCGCTCGATCAGTGTCTTCGCACGAGCGATATCGCTGGCATCAATTTGGCCGATTTCGGCTGAAAGATGGGTGGCGAGGTTGAGGCCGATGCCGACCGCTTCACCGTGTAAATAATGACCATAGCCAGCCACATTCTCGATTGCGTGAGCAAAGGTGTGCCCAAGATTAAGTAGCGCACGACCACCGGACGCAGCGGTCTCTTTTTCATCGTCGGCGACGATCTCTGCTTTGATTGCGCAGCAACGACGAACGATGGCAGCGAGTTCAGGAGAGCTAGCGCTGAGTGTGTTGACTTGCTCCAACTCCTTGAAGAAATTGGAGTCGTAGAGCATGCCGTACTTGATGACCTCTGCCATTCCTGCTGTGAATTCGCGGGACGGTAAGGTTTCCAACAGGCGGGTTTCGATATACACGGCTTTGGGCTGCCAAAATGCGCCAACAAGGTTTTTACCTTCTGGGAGGTTGATCCCGGTCTTGCCGCCGACTGAGCTATCGACCATCGAGAGCAGGGTGGTAGGGATTTGGTAAAAATCGATGCCACGCAGGTAGCTGGCTGCCACGTAGCCAGAAAGGTCGCCGATCACACCGCCGCCGAATGCGAATAAGGCGCAGTCGCGGTTGGCGGCTTGCCCCGCGAGGAAGCTGAGGGCTTGGCTGAAAAATTCGACTGACTTAGTCGTTTCACCAGACGGTAGGCTGAGTATTTCGGCATTTTCGAAACCCGCCTGTTCGAGGACGTGAGATTGAGCGGCAAGTACCTTTGCATCGCTCAGCACTCGGACGCTACGACCAGCCGCGCGAAGGGCCGCGACGTCGTTTTTCAATGCATTCAGACTGTCGCTGAAATGAATTGGATAAGCGCGTTCGGTGAGTTCGACGGTGAGTGTTGCGATGGTGCTCATGTTAGTCGTGGTGGTGGGTTCGAGCTTGCTGGATCTCAAGAAGGGCTAAATGCTAAAATATTAGGTGCGGTCTTTGCAAGCAAAGCCCCTACGCATCATCAGTAATTCCGAAAATGGCGTTGGCGTAGTTTTTCGCCGAGAAGGGCTGTAGGTCGTCGGGTTGTTCGCCGAGGCCGACGAAGTAAATTGGCAGCTTCAATTCACGGTAGATGCCGACGAGTGCTCCACCGCGGCTGCTACCGTCGAGCTTAGTGACGATCAGCCCTGTGAGAGGGAAGGTTTCGTTAAAGACGCGTGCTTGCTCAATCGAGTTGGAGCCAAGACTACCGTCGACGACCAACCAACTGTGGTGTGGCGCTGCGGGGTCTTGTTTCTGGATGACGCGTTTTAATTTTTCGAGCTCCTTCATTAGGTTGCTCTTGGTATGCAAGCGACCTGCGGTGTCGAGAATCACGATGTCGCGGCCTCGGCTTTTGGCGGCTTCATACGCATCAAAGGCGACGGCGGCAGAGTCGGCGCCGTGATGGCTGGCGACGATGTCGACCTTCAGCTGATCGGCCCAGTGTTTGATCTGTTCGTTGGCTGCGGCACGGAAAGTGTCGCACGCGCCAATTAGCAAGCTGTAGCCTTCATTTTGGTACAAGTGCCCGAGCTTGGCGGTAGTGGTCGTCTTCCCAGAGCCGTTGACGCCGATGAGGCAAATGACTTCGGGCTTGTGCTGGCCGACGTTGACAGTGCCTTCGGAGCCTTCGAGTACTCGAGTGAGTACGGTGGCGCCGATCTTGGCCGCGTCTTCGCCACGGATTTCCTTGTCGGCTTTGTATGCGGCTTGGATCTCGTCGATGATTTCCTCTACAGTTTCGACGCCGAAATCCGCGGTGTAGAGGGCTTCTTCGAGTTGATCGAGCGCGTCTGGATCTAGCTTGGCGCCGGAGAAGACGTCATCAAAAGCCTTGTGGAAAGTAGGGGTCTGGCGCTTGAGCCCCTCTTTGAATTTTTTAAAGAGACTACGCATCGGTCGATTCCTTAGTCCGCTGCTTTACGCAGTGGTCGTGTGATTTTGTCTTTCATTTTATCCAAGATCCCGTTGATGAAGCGTTTGGAGTCCGGATTTGAAAAGACCTTACTGAGATCGATCGCTTCATTGATGCTGACGATCGGGGGGATGTCGGTGCGATAGAGCAATTCGTAAATGGCGAGGCGCAGGATGGCGAGATCGACCTTGGCGATTCGATCAAATGTCCAGTTATTGGCGTGTTCGTTGATGTGGCCATCGATAACTTCGACATTTTCAATGGTTCCGAGCGCGAGCTCTTCGGCAAAAGCGTAATAGGCGCGATCTTCTTCCTGATTTTCGAAGAACTGGCAGACGTCGTCCGCAAGGACTTTCGGCTTGTTCGACTCCCATTGGTAGAGGAACTGCACGGTGCACATGCGGTTTTCACGGCGTTGTGAGCGGCGGGTTACTGGTTGGTTGTCTTCCATTTTTGTGTAAATTGAGCCATTTCGAGGGCTGCTTGGGCAAATTCTTTACCACGATTGATGGTTTCTCCGGCGCGAGCCTCTGCTTGTGCGCGATCTTTGACGACTAGAATGCCGTTAATGACAGGTACTTTTTGAGCAATACTGACGTTGAGTAAGGCAGTGGCAGTACTGTCACCGATGATCTCGTGGTGATTGGTGTCACCAGCGATGACGACACCGATCACGATGATGGCGTCGAATTGAGAGTGGTTGGCTACGGCTGAAGCTGCGTAGGGAAGCTCGGCGGCTCCAGGGACACGCTCGATCAGAGGGGCCTCTGCACCTGCAGCGGTAATTGTGGCACTGGCATGCTGAACGAGTGAGTCGACCAACGCTTCATTATAGCGCGAGGCAATGATAGCAAAGCGCAGGCCGCTGCCGTCAATTTGTTGGATACTTGGAATGTCGAGACTCATTAAGAGAGATGACTAAGAACGGCGAACCTTGAACATTCAACTTCGAACTTCGCATACCTCTCGTCTGGAGTTGTACGATCTTTAAAAAATCAACAATTCGATGTTGGACGTCCATCCTGCGATGTTTTTAGTTCCTCCCTATGTTCACATTGCTAAAAGAATCCGGATCGGCCCGTCGTGGTGTCCTTAAAACCCGTCATGGGGATATTCAGACTCCGATTTTCATGCCGGTTGGCACTCAGGCGACTGTGAAAGGGATGACGCCAGCCCAGATTGAAGAGGTCGGATCACAGATTATTTTGGGCAATACTTATCACTTAAATATACGTCCTGGCTCTGATCTGGTAAAAGAAATGGGTGGGCTGCATAAATTTATGAACTGGAAGGGCCCGATTTTAACTGATAGCGGTGGCTTCCAAGTATTCAGTCTCTCCAAACTTCGCAAGATCACCGAAGAGGGCATCGAGTTTCGTTCGCACCTCGATGGGCGTAAGTTGTTTCTCGGACCGAAGAATTGCTTCGAAATTCAGAAGGATCTGGATACGGATATCGCGATGGTGCTCGACGAGTGCCCGCCGTATCCATGCGAGCGGGAGGAGTGCGAAGCGGCTGTCGCTCGCACGATTCGCTGGGCGGGTGAGTTTTTAGACCATGCGACAAACGATGGCTTTTTGGAATCTGGGCACCATGTGTTCGGGATTATTCAGGGCTCTATTTATGATGACTTGCGCCAGCACTGTGGTCGTGAATTGGCAAAGATGAATTTTCCTGGTTATGCGATTGGTGGAGTCAGTGTCGGTGAGCCAGAAGAAGAGATGATTCGTCAAGTGGCGGCGACTGCTCCGGTGATGCCGAAGGAAAAGCCGCGCTATGTAATGGGTGTGGGCACGCCTCCGCAGTTATTGAAGATGGTCGGTCTGGGCATGGATATGTTCGACTGTGTGATGCCGACACGGCTCGCGCGTCATGCCTCTGTGTTTACCCCAGACGGTGTGCTGAACCTCAAGAATGAGAAGTTTAAGCACGATCCGAAGCCAATTATGGAAGCGGATAATTACACCTGTAAGAACTTTAGCCGTTCATACTTGCGCCATCTGGTGATGGCAAAGGAGCTACTGGCACACACTTTGTTGTCGATTCACAACACGCATTTTTTCTTGGATCTGATGGCGCAGGCTCGTGCTCACATTGAGGCAGATGATTATGCGGAGTGGAGCGCTGCATGGATCGCAAGCTACAATGCGGGTGATCAGTAGGCTAAAAAATAGAAGCGGCATCCTGCCGCTTGCACAGTGGATGAGGAAAGCGGCTGGAAGCACGCTTCTACTGTAAACTGCTTGGCAACATTAAGTCAGTTTCGCGACGGAGCCAGTGGCAGAGGTTACGGCTGATCTGTGCACACGCTTCCAGTTGTTCGGCGGCGGCTGTGTCGGGCGTGGGTGGGTAAATCAATTGCTTGGCCGGCTCGCGTAAAGTAGCTGGAAGTTGAGGCCACCACGCTTCGCGCACCGGATAGCCTTCGTCTTTAAGTAAGATGTAGATCGCTTTTAGAAAAACAATAGCTGGAAGTGCACGCTCGGCGAAGGCGTCTAGGGTACGTTCGGTAATATGGTAGAGCGCTGCGGAATCGCCCATATACGGGCCATTTTGAGCAATGAGCGCACAGAAATCCGAGGCGTGTTGAAGTTTGCGATATGATTGGCCGATAGCGCTATGGCGGTGCACGAGTTGGTAGTCTTTAACAAAACGAGCCGTGCCTTGCTTTGAGGTGTCCAGTTGTATGTCGGCGGTATCGAATAGATCCGGATCGGTACTCTGCGCGCGGTTCTTCGAGAGTCGCTTCAGGCAAAGAAAGGTGCCGCTTTCAGCGGTGAGAATGTCGATTTTATGAAAGGACTCGCCACTGGCAGCGATGCGCAGCACCAGTGCGCGTTCGGTCACGGCCGGTGCGCTCATGCGGTGGCGCTGGCTTCTGCCGGATTGTTAATGAGTACGGCTTCGCCGCTCGCGCTGTTCGGCACTACTGCACCGCCGGAGATGATGAGCTTCATGCCATCGGTGATTTCCATGTCCAAGCGTGTGATGTCTTCTTCGGGTAGCATCAGCAAGAAACCACTGGTAGGATTGGGCGTGGTGGGCACGAAAACGTTGACGATATGTTCGCCGGTGACGTCTTGCGTCTCGCCTTTTGCGGTGCTGGTGAGGAAACCGAGCACGTAGCAACGTTTGCGCGGATATTCGATGAGGACGACTTCTTGAAAGACAGCCTTCTTTTGTTGGCTGAAGGTTTGGACGATTTGTTTGACGGAGCGATAGACCGTGCTGATGAAGGGCAATCGATCCAGCAGAAGTTCCATGCTATTGAGAAGGATGCGGCCGATAAAGATGCGCGAACCGTAGCCGAGTAAAGTAATGAGCAACAGCACGACCAGCACGGAAATGAACTCAAGGCCGACCTGCACAATAGGCATCGATTTGAGCTCGGGATCGAGAAACCAAAAGAAGTATTTACTGGCGGGTGTGCCGATTTTATCGAGCAGGAAGCGGATGGCAATTATCGTCACGCCGAGTGGCAGAATGACGACGATGCCTGTGATGAATGCATTTCGTAGAGAGCGTAACATATTGAAAATAGACCTGTCAGTGAATTGAAAGCGAAAATTCTGAGAGTGGCGAGCCTTCATGCTCACAGGCTTAGTGGTTTCGCTTGCTATGCTTGAATTACCCTTCCTATTAGGGGCGATGAAGAACCTGCACCACGAGTATGACGGTTTGATTTTCGATCTAGACGGTACTTTGGCTGACACCATGCCGACGCATTTTGCCGCATGGTCTCAGTCGATGGCGGAACATGGATTAGTGCTATCTGAGGAGCGTTTCTACGCGCTCGGCGGTGTGCCTGCCTCAGAGATTATTGAGCTGCTCGCTAAAGAGCAGGGCAAGGTCGTTGATGTAATCTCGATCGCAGAGGTGAAAGAAACGTTGTTCATGGAGCTGTTGGGCGCGGTGCAACCAGTGATCCCGGTGCAGGCAATTGCCGAGGCTCATTTCGAGCATCTGCCGATGGCGATTGCTACCGGCAGCCCCAAATGGGTGGCGGAGCGGATACTCAAGTCGCTGGGGATCCGTGAATGGTTCGGCGCGGTGGTCGGTTCGGAGTGTGTGAGTAATTCAAAGCCAGCGCCCGATGCCTACTTGCGTGCGGCTCAGTTAATCGGCATCGATCCGCAGCGCTGTCATGCCTTTGAAGATACCGCACTAGGTATTCAAGCCGCGCAAAATGCAGGCATGGTGGTAGTGAACATTCATACGCTGCTATAATAACGCTGGAACTGATTGAGACGAAATCGAAAAGGCTCTTTTTGTCAGTGACGTGCGAGCGCTTACTCTAGCGGCGGCGAATCATCGCAAGGGCAAGTGCGCAGCAACCAAAGAGTAGTGCGTATGTACTGGGTTCGGGTACGACGGTGAAGCCGATTCTTTCAAGATCATACGCCCCAGACACATGTTTCATGATAAACGCTTCACCTTGGGCTAAAGATATACTTGCAGTTATATTACTTGGAGCCGTGAAGTCTGCTATATTTTCGACGACTGTATCATTTAGAAAAGTGCCGAGACTGTTAGCCTCGATCAACAACTCGACGCTTTCCGTCCCAGTGATTGCATTGAAATCTAAGAATGTGATTTCGATGTCCTCACTGAAAGTAAATGAAATGAACTCATTGCTGTTGTTAATGCCACTACCGCCTTCACCTAAACCAGTCGTGGTGACATTTAAAAATCCAGTACCGCTTGTTGCAGCCGTGACAGTTAGCGTTCCGAATGTTGGTATGCTCTGTATTTCAAATTGAGTGCTGTTGTAGTTTTCGAAACGATCACTTAAAAATGCATTTGTTGAACCTGTCCCTGATCCCAGCAAAAATAAGTTTCCGCCAGATGTAGGAATTTGCGCACTATTAAAATTAAGAATTACTGTTTGAGCGAATGTAAGGTTGGCTAATGTGATTAGTATTTTGGCACATAAAAGGGTTTTATTGATTCTCATAGTAACAAATATATAGATTGGAAATAACAATGTTAAACAACGTCAATATTTGTCAATTTTAAATTAATTTATTAGAGTTTCATTAGACAATTATTTATCTTTCACTCTCCGTCCGAATGTAGTGTTGGCCGAGTCATCGGCCTCGGCGCTAGGGAAGTTCTTTTATTGAAGCCACTTTAATTGAGGTTTCATGCCAGAAGTGTATTCTCTAGAGACACAAAAACGGGTCGCTTGCGCGACCCGTAAGGTGAAGAGAGTGTCTTTTCGAAAAGTTAGATTAACCCGAGTACCATTTTGCCTTCCTCGGTGATCATGTCTTGGTTCCAAGGTGGATCCCAGACGATGTCGACTTCGGCTTCGGCGACTCCTGGAACTGTTTGCAAGCGCATCTGCGCATCTTCAGCGATCACAGGCCCCATGCCGCAACCAGGTGCGGTCAGCGTCATTTGCATGGCTACCTTATGTCCGCCGGCTTCGCGTGGACTGCACTCCAAGGAGTAAACTAATCCCAGGTCGACGATATTGACCGGAATTTCGGGATCGAATACAGTCTTTAGGGCTTCCCAGAGATCGTCGTTGCTGACGGGATCATTGGCACCTTCAGATTCGGCTACTTGGGTTGCTGAGGAAACTTTTTCGCCGATGGCATCGGCGTTGGCACCGCTGATGCGGAACATTCCGTTATGCGTCATGACGGTGAAATTGCCGCCGAGGCGGTGCGTGACGGTGACAGTCTCGCCTTCGGGCAAGGTCATTGGTGTGCCTTGCGGGATGAGCGTGACTTCAACTTCGCGAGTGAGTGTTACTTGATCGTCTGGCATGGAATGAGTGATGGTGAGAGTGAAAGTGCTCCATTCTTAATCTTAATTCATTCTGCTACGAGCGAGGATTAAGAGTAGGAATAAGATTAAGATCAGGACTTTTTAATGAATTTTCGATTCGAACTTGTTGCGGATGAGTTCGCGCAGGTTATCGGCGAGTTCGTCGCTATCGACTTTCTCGATCACTTCCTCGAAAAAGCCGAATACCATGAGCTTCATCGCGTCGCGCTTGGCAATGCCACGCTGCATCATGTAGAATAGCTCTTCGGAATCGACATTACCTGTTGTGGCACCGTGTGAGCACTTCACATCGTTTGCTAGGATTTCTAGGCCTGGGAGCGCATTGGCCTCGGCGGTTGGGTCGAGGAGCAAGTTACGGTTGGTTTGATAGGCATCGGTCTGTTGCGCGCCTTCGGCGACTTTGATCAAGCCGGAAAAGATCGTGCGTGCGTTGTCGAGCAATGCATTCTTATACAGCAAGTCGGATACAGCATTGCCGGCGTTGTGCGTCTGGAAAGTACGTTGGTCGAACTCCTGCGTCTCTTCGGCGACGGTGAGGGAATACATCTTCACGTCTGCGCCAGGACCTTCGATACGTGTTTGATTTTCAAAACGTGCACGTTCAGCACCGATGTTGACGGCGACGTTCTTCACCAATGTGTCGCGCTCGGCAATCGTGGTGTCGAGTTGGAAGGAGACGGTTTTTTCATTCCAGTCTTGCACGACCTTGCGGAAAACCTTGGCGCCGTTGGCTGCATGGATGTTCGACACCGAGACGTTCAGGGCTTGGTTCGTTGCAGTTTCGGAGAAGAAAATATCGACCACCGAGGCATTCGAATTAGCCTCTGCAATAATTAATGTATGTGGGAAAACGGCCGCCTTCTCGCCGCTAGTCCAGTAGTAATTGACGAACGGCTTTTCAATTTCGACGCCCTTAGGGACGAAGAGGATAGAGCCTGCTTTGACAAGCTCTGCGTGTAGGCCGAAGTATTTTTCTGAACCCAACTCTGTAGATTCTTGAAGAAAGTATTTCTCCATCAACTCGGGGTGCTGTGCAATGGCGTCAAGCACGGGCAAGTAGATGACCCCCTGTGCGGCGAGTTGCTCGCTGATACCTTCGAACTGCGCTTGCATATCGTCGGCGAATACGAGTTGACCAGCGCGGTCGCTTACCAGGTTTGAGCGCTCGACAAGCCCGGTAAGGGTGTCTGCTGTGGGATTTGCTGCAGGGGCAAAGCCGTCGATGCTGAGCTTGCCGACTGAAGCAAATCGCCATCGCTCATCGCGTGCGGTGGGCGCGGGCAGCATCTCAAATTGAGCTTTGCCGCCGTCGCGGCGGGCACTGAGCCATGCAGGTTGGTTGGTGGTATTTGTTGCTTGTTCCAAAACTGTAGTCATTTTTGTATTCAAAGTTGAACGTTCGATGTCCGTAAATCCCTGACCTTACGATCGAGGCCACGGGGTTACCCGACGCTGCCTTCCATTTCCATGTCGATGAGGCGCTTGAGCTCGACGGAGTATTCCATGGGGAAGGCTTTCATCAATTCGTTGACGAAACCGTTCACCGCGAGGCTCATAGCTTCGCCTTCGTTGAGGCCGCGTTGCATCATGTAGAAGATTTGCTCAGCGCTTACTTTTGAGACGCTGGCTTCGTGCTGCACAGTATTGTTTTCACCACGTGTGGTGATCGCAGGATAGGTATCGGTACGGCTGTTGGTGTTGATCAGTAATGCGTCACACTCGGTATTGTTCTTACAATTCTTGAGGTGCTTTGGCATGTGCACTTGACCGCGATAAGTGGAACGTCCTTTGCCGATCGAGATCGACTTGGAGATGATGTTACTAGTGGTATTGTCAGCGAGGTGCATCATTTTTGCGCCGGTGTCTTGGTGCTGACCATCGTTGGCAAGTGCGATGGAGAGGACTTCGCCTCGGGCGCCCTTGCCCTTAAGGACCACGCCAGGATACTTCATGGTGAGGCGTGAGCCGATGTTGCAGTCGATCCATTTCACTTCGGCACCTTCGTCAGCCATGCCGCGCTTGGTGACCAGATTGAAGACATTAGACGACCAGTTCTGGACCGTAATGTACTGAATTTTGGCACCTTTGAGAGCAACGAGCTCGACCACGGCGCTATGTAATGTAGCGGTTTCGAATTTAGGCGCGGTACAGCCCTCCATATAAGTGATCTCGGCTCCTTCGTCGGCGATGATGAGCGTACGCTCAAACTGGCCGAAGTTTTCCGCGTTGATACGAAAGTAGGCTTGTAGTGGTTGTTTGAGCTTCACGCCCTTGGGCACGTAGATGAAGCTGCCGCCAGAGAAGGTCGCACTGTTGAGCGCGGAGAATTTATTGTCCGAAGTCGGGATGACTTTGCCGAAGTAGGGTTTGAAGATTTCCGGATACTTCATCAGGCCTTCGGTGGAACCCACAAAGATGACACCTTCTTTTTCAAGGTCCTCCTTCATGCGAGAGTACGAGGCTTCAGAGTCGAACTGTGCTTCCACTCCGGCGAGGAACTTTCGCTCCTGCTCTGGGATGCCGAGGCGTTCAAAAGTTTCCTTTACGTCGTCGGGCACTTCGTCCCATGTGCGCGCGGGCACTTGGCCTTTGGAAAGGTAGTAGCGAATCTCGTCGAAGTGGATATTTTCGAGGTCCTTATCAGCCCACTTGGTCGGCATCGGCTTCTTCTGGAAGATCTCGAGTGCCTTGAGGCGGAAGTCGAGGATCCACTGATCTTCGTCTTTGACGTTGGAGATGTATTTGACCGTGTCCTCGGTGAGGCCCACGCCAGCATCGAATTCGTAGTTTTCAGGATACTTAAAGTTTCCTTTCTCGGTATCGACGTTGATGGCTTCGTCTTGAATTTCTGTATCTGTTTCAGACATATAAAGTAATGGTTAATAGCTAATTGGTATTGGCGAAGAGCTCGCGCTTACGCAGTTGCGGTAACGAATGCTTGTTTGACCCAGTCGTAGCCTTTGGATTCGAGCTCTTTGGCGAGTTCGGCGTCGCCACTGTGAACGATACGTCCGTCGAACATGACGTGCACAACGTCCGGCACGATATAGTCGAGCAGGCGTTGGTAGTGTGTGATGATGAGGAAGGCACGGTCTTCAGCGCGCATCATGTTCACTCCTTCGGAAACGATGCGGAGTGCGTCAATGTCTAGCCCAGAGTCGGTCTCATCCATTACACAATACTTTGGATCGAGCATCGACATTTGCAGGATCTCGCAGCGCTTTTTCTCGCCACCAGAAAAGCCTTCGTTGAGGGAACGTGCAGTGAACTTACGATCCATTTTGAGGGCATCCATCTTGGCGTAGAGCTCTTTGTAGTAGTCGACTGCATTGATGTCTTCGCCTTCGGGGAGGCGTGCTTGGCGAGCGGCGCGGATGAAATTAGCGATCGAAACACCAGGGATTTCGAGAGGGTATTGAAATGCAAGGAACAGGCCAGCCTTGGCGATTTCGTCAGGTGCAGCACCGAGGATGTTAACGCCGTCGAGTAGGATCTCGCCGCTTTCAACGGTATAGTCTTCGTGGCCAGCCATGACCTTGGCGAGCGTGCTCTTACCGGTGCCATTTGGGCCCATCAGTGCGTGCACTTCACCCTTAGGAACAGTGAGATTGAAGTCTTTAAGGATGGCTTGGCCATCGATTGAGACACTGAGATTTTTGATTTCGAGCGTGTTCATTGTATTTTAATTATAAATTAGTTGAAAGTTAGTCGTGGCACTCGCCGCATTTACCGTCGTAGGCGATGTCGATATGCTGCGCTGAAAAGCCTTCCGGTAGAGTGGCCATTAGTTCGGAGATCAATTTGTCGGATAGTTCAATATCGACAATCTCACCGCTTTCTCGGCAATAAAAGTGGGCGTGCTGCGTGAGGTTGGGGCAGTAGCGGGTTGGTTCGCGCTCGAAGTTGACTTGGCGAATGAGGCTGGTGTCGGTCAGTGTCTCGAGGCAGTTATAAACCGTGGCCAATGAGATCGAGGGCATGCCTTCACGGGCGCGGGCATAGATTTCGTCCGCGGTTGGGTGGTCGCGTTTTTCCAGCAGTAGGGCAAAGATGTGCTCGCGCTGCTTGGTGGAGCGCTGTCCGCTGCGCTCCAGAGCATCGTCGAGAAGCTCTTTATATTGTGGTGATAGTTGCATGTGTGGTCGGATCGGTGGTTGAGAGTCGTTTTTTTATTCTTGGATAGTTTTAATCGCATTAATAATGAGACTGAGTAGCAATAAAGTCGAAAATTGAAGGAATGCAAGCCTAATTGGAATAATTCTAAATAGGAACTTGTATCAGATTTACTAATCCTAGGTTGCCGGCTGTTCGCTTAAATGAATGCGAATGGTTGTCGCGATTTCATTGGTTGCAGCCGCTTTTCAATTGGAGAACAGGCCTGTCGTGGTGCTGAGGTTCTGTCGGAATGGCTAATATTATGTAGGGTACCACGCGGAGCTAGTAGGGAGTGGTCGATTGAAGCGTTTTGTGAGTTGCAGAGATTATTTGAGGGGGGGCTTGTCTGGCGCGGTGGAAGTCGCCAAGTTGTGGGTATGGCACGTTATCGATCATTTTTATTTACGGGGGCGACAGTGGGGGAAGGATTCCTGATTCTGGATGCGCGGGAAAGTCATCACCTTGTGCGAGTGTTTCGTGCCAAGTTGGGCGCGACGATTGAGGTGCTCGACGGTAAGGGCACCCGCTACCTAGGGACGATCGAGGTGGCAAATGGTAAGGCAGTCCGTGTGGCGGTGGAGTCTGTCGAGACCATGCCTGTACCGCGGCCGCGCGTGACTCTTCTGCAATCGGTTCCTAAGGGCAAAGCGATGGACCTGATTCTGCGAATGGCGACGGAAATTGGGGCTTCTGTGATTCAACCTGTATTTACCGATCAAGGGGAGCACGGCCAGCCGAAGATAGACAAGTGGCAGGTCTCGATAATTGAGGCCTGCAAGCAGTGTGGCTTGAGCTATGTGCCCGAGCTGTCGGAGCCGTGTGGTTTAGGAGATTGGCTGCAAGCGACTCCAATCGCTGAAGGTGCGCTACGCATCGTGGCAAGTCTGGAGGAGGGCAGCCGTCCGTTGCTCGAAACTTTGAATGCGGCTGGCTCGTTAGACGAAGTGGTCGTCGCCGTCGGCCCAGCGGGGGATTTCTCGGTGGCGGAGTATGCTCAACTACGTGAATCGGGCTTTAAGGCGGTGCGCTTGGGAGCCAATGTGCTGCGCACCGAAACGGCGGCGGCATATATCCTGAGCGTGGTGGATCAGGCAGCACGCTAGGTGGAGCGCATTGTTATCCCATGCGAGCAGTGATTCAACGCGTCTCCCGAGCATCAGTTGTGGTCAAAGATGCGACGATGGGGGCAATCAATGCGGGGGTCTTAATCTTTCTCGGAGTGGGCGATACGGATGGCGCTGAGGATGTCGAATGGCTGGTCGGCCGCATTGCAAAGCTACGCATTTTTGAAGACGAAACGGGCCGGATGAATCGCTCTCTAATCGACGGGGGTGGTGAGGCGCTGGTGATTAGTCAGTTCACACTCTTTGGTCGTTTAAACAAAGGCAATCGCCCGTCCTTCAATCGTGCTGCTTTGCCCGACCAGGCGGTGCTATTGTATGAACAATTTGTGCGCGAGCTCTCGACTACATTGGGAAAAGAAGTGCCGACCGGTTGCTTTGGCGAGAATATGCAGGTCGAGGCGCATAACGATGGTCCGGTCACACTGGTGATCGACACAAAGATGCGTGATTTCTAATGGCGCGCGTTCTCAACAAGGCTTTCTTTGATCGACCGACAATCGATGTCGCTCGCGACTTACTGGGTAAGCAACTGTGCCGCCGGCTGGATTCGGGTAAAATTATTCGAGCGCGGATTTGTGAGACGGAGGCCTACGATGGTTTTGAGGATCGTGCCTCACATGCCAGCAACGGCGCGACGACGCGCAATGTGGTGATGTTCGGTCCACCTGGACGGGCCTATATCTACCTCTGTTATGGCGTGCATTGGTTACTCAATATCACCACCCGCGAGAAGGGCTATCCCGCGGCAGTGCTAATTCGAGCTGTCGAGGGCGTCGAAGGACCAGGGCGTTTAACCAAGCACTTCCAGATTAACAGTTCGTTTAACGATCAACTGCTGACACGCGTCGGCGGACTGTGGCTAGAGAATGTCGACGGCGAAGTCAGCCCCGCCGAAATTGTTGCGACCTCTCGTGTTGGAGTCGATTATGCTGGAGTGGAGTGGGCGGCGATGCCTTGGCGCTTCGTTTGGAAGCGGCTGGAGTGATTCGTCGTTGCTGACTTACTCCACAGTGACGGATTTCGCTAAGTTGCGCGGCTTGTCGACATCGCAGCCGCGTTCGAGTGCAACGTGGTAACTGAGCAGTTGGACCGGGATACTCATCAGGATTGGCGTTACGATTTCATGGCATTCGGGAACTCTAACAATCTCGTTGACCGCACCTTCGGGGATTTCGCAACCTTCGGTCGCGATGCAGATGACCTTGCCTTTGCGGGCTTTGACTTCCTGTAAGTTGGCTAGGCTCTTACTAAAGATTTCACCGCTGGTGGTAAGGAATACGCTGGGGCACTCTTCGCAGATGAGTGCGATAGGACCGTGCTTCATCTCCGCCGCTGGGTAACCTTCGGCGTGAATGTAGGAAATCTCTTTGAGCTTTAGTGCTCCTTCCAGTGCGATCGGGAACATGAGCTGTCGGCCGAGAAAGAGGCAGTCTTCATACTTCGCGTATTTTTTGGCGATGGCCGCGATCTTGTCATTCTGCTTAAGGATTTCTTCTACTTGGGCAGGCACTTGCTTGAGAGCTTTAACGATTTCGACACCGTCGCCATAGCTGAGATCACGGAGGCGACCAAGGTAGAGTGCGAGCATTGCGCAAATCATGATCTGCGAAGTGAATGCTTTGGTCGATGCAACGCCGATCTCTGGACCCGCATGTTGATAGATGCCGCCGTCGCTCTCGCGAGCAATGGTGGAGCCGACGCTGTTGTTGATCGCCAGGGTGCGGTAGCCTTTACGTCTGGCTTCGCGGAGTGCGCCGAGTGTATCGATCGTTTCGCCAGACTGGCTGATGGCGATGACGAGGGTGTTTTTATCCAACGGCGCGTTGCGGTAGCGAAACTCGGAGGCGTATTCGACTTCGACCGGGATGCGAGCATAGCGTTCGATTAGGTATTCGGCGACAAGACAAGAGTGCCATGCCGTGCCACAGGCGAGGAAAAGAATGCGGTCGATTTGGCGCAGTTCCTGCGGATTCAGGTTCAAGCCACCAAATACGGCGGTGCTGCCGTCATCAGAGAAACGTCCACGCATGCCGTTCTCTAGCGAGGTCGACTGCTCGAAGATTTCCTTCTGCATAAAATGGTCGTAGTCGCCGAGTTCGGCCTCGGAGGTGTCCCAATCGACCTGGTGGATCACAGCTTCGACCGATTTACTGCTGACGGTGGTGATCGAGAAATCGTCGTCGCAGAGATGCACGACTTCATTGTCGTTCAGATAAACGACGTTTTGGGTGCAGTGAGTGATCGCGTTGACATCGCTAGCGAGCAGGTTTTCACCTTTGCCTAGGCCGAGGATCAGCGGCGAACCCTTACGCGCGCCGATTAGCTCGCCGGGGAAGTCTGTGCAGATGACTGCAATGCCGTAGGTCCCTTCGACGTGACTGAGACTCTTTCGAACTGATTCGAGGAAGCGGTTTTTTCCGGCGACTTCGGGCTCTTTAGCATAGTGATAAGCGATCAAGTTGCAGAGCGCCTCGGAGTCGGTCTGAGACTGAAAGCTATAGCCTTGTTCGGTCAGGAATTTCTTCATCCCGACGTAATTTTCGATCACGCCGTTATGCACCAGCGCAATCTTGCCATCACTACTGCTATGTGGGTGCGCATTGGCTTCGGTGACGTCGCCGTGCGTGGCCCAACGAGTGTGACTGATGCCGAGGGTGCCGCCCAGATCATCACCCAATGCGGTTTCTAGTTCGACGACCCGACCTGTGCGCTTAGTCTGTTTGATGCCGTCAACTGACCAGATAGCGACGCCAGAAGAGTCGTAGCCCCTGTATTCTAGGCGCTTCAGTCCATCTAGCATAACACTTCCCGCTCGATCGCGGCCGATATATCCAACAATTCCACACATAAGGCTTCAATTCAGCGTCTAGACACGCTAATAATCAAGACAATTGATTATCTCAGTCCACCCCAAATAATATATATGAAGAAGCGTAAGATTATCTGCATTATCATGGGAGGCGGTCGCGGCTCGCGCCTAAGTCCTTTAACTAAAGAGCGTTGCAAGCCTGCGGTGCCGCTTGCAGGTAAATATCGACTGGTGGATATTCCTATTAGTAATTGCCTCAATGCGGGGATGAATCAGATATATGTTTTGACGCAGTTTAATACCGCGTCGCTGCATCGCCACATTCAAGAGTCGTATAAATTCGATTCCTTTGGTGGTGGATGTGTAGATATTTTATCCGCGGAGCAAACTGATTCGAGTGACGGTTGGTATCAAGGCACCGCAGATGCAGTGCGCCAGAACATGAACCACTTCGGCGGAACGGGGGAAGACGATCTGTATGTAATTCTTTCGGGTGATCAGTTGTACCGCATGGATCTAGC
>DBBT01000063.1:18742-44756 GCA_002292345.1 Opitutia bacterium UBA977
TGGGCTTAATGCGCATCGATGATAATCTTGAAATCACTGAGTTTGTTGAAAAGCCAACTGATCCAGAGGTGATTCAAGGCCTTGCCGTGGGTGAAAGTGTGCGTAATAAAATGCATGATCCGGGCACAAAAGACTACTGTCTCGCATCAATGGGTATTTACGTGTTCAACGCGAAGACATTGATCGCAGCGCTGGCGACTGATACGACAGACTTTGGTAAGGAAATTATCCCTGGGCTACTTGGTAAGGAGAAGATGTGCAGTTATGTCTTTGATGAGTACTGGGAAGATATCGGGACTGTGAAGGCATTTTTTGACGCCAACTTGAGTCTTACCGACGAAGTTCCTCCGTTTAATTTCTTTGATGAAGAAGCGAAAATTTACACACGTGCTCGTCTCTTGCCCGCCTCGAAGCTAAATTCCTGTAAGGTCAATCGATCGGTGGTGTCGGATGGCTGTATCGTGACAAATGGCTGCTTGGACCGCTGTTCATTGGGTGTGCGCTCGGTGGTGCATAGCGGCGCGAATTTGAAGGATGTTGTGATGCTGGGGGCGGATTCTTATGAGACGGTTGAGGAGCTGAGTGAGAATGTTGCCGTGGGCCGTCCAGCAATTGGTGTTGGTCCTGGTAGCGTGGTGAAGCATGCGATCTTGGATAAGAATGTTCGTATCGGTCGCAATGTGGTACTGGATCCTACTGGTTTGCCTGACCACTTTGGCGAGGGTGTCGATCTCGCGATTCGAGATGGCGTGCTGATCGTTTGTAAGAATGTCGTGGTGCCAGATGACTTTGTGCTGAAAGGCTAGTTTATAGTTATCAATTACATTGCTATTACTAAGCCGCGATTCGTCAGAATCGCGGCTTTTGTATTGCTATTTATAGCATTTGTTTGCATAATTTTAATTAAGAAATGCGAACGTCCTCGTGTTAACCTCAAGCCCAATTGATAATGAAAAATTTACTTATTTGCACGGATGGCTCAAATTATTCTCAAGAGTGTTGTCGGTATGCCGCATGGTTTGCCAAGCAACTGGGAGCAAAAGTTGAAGTGCTGTATGTGACGGATCTGCGGCAGTTTGAGATTCCTGTCGTCGCCGATCTCAGTGGCAGCCTAGGGATTCAACCATACGAGGGAATGATCGCCCAACTTCAAGAGGTTGAAGTGCGGAAGGCGAAGTTTGTTGAGGAGTCCGCCATGGCGATTTTTGAGACTGAGGGGGTGTTGGATTACACCACGTTTCATCATGAGACGGGAATGCTGGTCGATGCGATTGAGGACTATGCCGAGCGTGCTGACATGATTCTGCTTGGTAAGCGAGGGGAGAATGCCAATTTTGCGACCGAGCATCTAGGCTCGATGTTAGAGCGTGTCGTGCGTGCTTCGACTAAACCATGCGTGGTAACTTCGCGAGAGTTTAGGCCAATTTATCATGTCGCAATTGCTTGCGATGGGGGAGTCAGTTGCCAGCGGGCACTTGAATTTATGGTGCATTCCGAGTTGTTTCGCGCCTTTGATCTACACGTAGTGTCCGTCGCCGAAAGCCATCAAGAAGATCAAGCCGCCGCGCAACTCGCTGAAGCAGAACGAATGATGAATGCGTCTGGGCTCTATCCCGCCTGCCAAGTGCTGAGCGGTGAGGCGGAGACGGCGATTGCGGACTATGTGCAGAGCGCCAAAATCGATCTATTGGTGGCAGGTGCTTATGGGCACAGTCGTATTCGAAAATTGCTAATTGGTAGCACCACCACCGAATTATTGCGGCGCTGCCACGTGCCGGTGCTCTGCTTTCGTTAGGCGTTGCCGGTCGATTGCTTGCGCCGCGCGACGTGAATGATGACTGCGCCGGCAATAATCATGAAGATCGAGTAGAATTGCCCGCGGCTGAGCCCCATAATTAGTGCAGCGTCCGGCTCGCGGAAGAGTTCGCCGAAGATGCGGACGATGCCGTAGCCGATCAGGAATTCGCCGCCGAGTTGCCCAGCAGGTGTGCTGGTGCGCCAGAAGCGCCATTGCGCATAGGCGAAAAGTAAAGCACCCTCCAGAACTGCGGCATAGAGCTGCGATGGGTGCCGCGGTTCCGAGGCGAAAATTTGCAGCGCTGCGTTATAAACCATGGGACTGTCGGGAAAGACCACTGCCCAGCGCATCTCAGTCACGCGCCCCCAAAGTTCGCCATTAATAAAGTTGGCAATTCGGCCGAAGCATAGGCCTAGCGGTGCAAGGGTGACGACGACATCACCGAGCTTGAAAAAGCTATAGTCATATTTTCTCGCGAACCAAGCTAATGCAAGCAGTACGCCGACAAAGCCGCCGTGGCTGGCCATGCCGCCTTGATTTACCTTTAGTACTAACAATGGATTCTGCAAAAATGCTTCCAAATCGTACAATAGCATGTAGCCAAGGCGACCGCCGACGATCACGCCGAGAATCACTGCGGTCATTAATGTGGCTCGGGCGTCTGCATTAATGGTGAACTTGCCGCGGGCGTCATACGCGCGCAGCAGCCCCCACGCGGCTAGAAAGCCCAGTAGGTAAGCGAGCCCGTAATAGCGGATGCCATCGAGCCCGAGTTGATTTTCGGGGAAACGTATTAGGAAGGGGCTGAGGTCGTGCACCCAGTAGCTGCTAGTGGTGGCCATAGTTAAATTGATATAGATGCTCCGCCGCTAAGAGCAAGCACCACGATTTTCTCTATCTCATTATTTTCTGGCTTTGACTTTTCCCCGTGTGCTGGAATCTTCAAATAACTTATGATCAAGCAATTCCGCGCGGCTCTCGCGATTCTTTTAGGAGCCCTTCTAGTTAATGCACCCTTATCCGCGCAGTCTGATAACTTGCGCGTCTCTGTTGCCAACTTGAGTCAGGATGTGAATCTACTCGCGCAGCAGCTTAAATCACTCCGCCTTGAAATGGAAGATATGCGCCGAGAGAACGCCAAACTCCGGTCGCAAGTAACAGCGGCTGCTTCGAATCGGAATACGCAGTCGCAGATTTCCAACCTTTCAGTCGCGATTGAATCGCTCCGCCGAGAATATCGCCAAGCCGATGAGTTGCAGAAGAAACAGATTATCAACGAAGTATCTCGCCAGATCAATGCACTGGGTAAAGAGACTCAATCAGCGATCAATTCAGTGGCAAAAGCGGTACACAGTACGCCCAAGGTCGCAGCACCAGTTCATTTTTCAGAAGACTATCCACAAACAGGAAAGCCTTACGTTGTGCGCAGCGGCGATACGCTTAGCGCGATCGCTCGTCAGCATGGCTCGACTGTGAAGCATATCCAGAATGCCAACAAAATTGTGAATCCAGCAAAGGATTTACGTGTTGGCGAAACGATTTTTATCCCCATCGATCAATAATTATGGCAAGTTCTAAAAGCAGACTCGGCCGCGGCCTCGGCGGCCTTATTTCAGGCACCACGGGTACCAGTGCAAAGCAGGCGGCACCAAAAAAAGTCGCTGCATCAGTCAGCAAAGCTACTGGCAAGCGGGCGACACCTTTAGTGGCAGCAACAGCTGCGGTGGACTCGCTCGGATATCGCGAGATCCAGATTAAAAATTTAGTGGCTAATCCTTACCAGCCCCGCCGCGAGATTGACCCGAAGCATGTTGAAGAGCTCGCCAAGAGTATTCAATCCGAAGGTCTGCTCCAGCCGATCGTGGTACGCATGCAGGGTAAACGGTTTGAGCTGATTGCTGGCGAGCGGCGTTTGCGCGCGTTTGAGTATTTAAAGAAAAAAACTGTGCCTGCGCGCGTGATTGAAGCCAGTGATGCGTCATCGGCGACTCTGGCATTGATTGAGAATTTACAACGCGAAAACCTCAATCCGATTGATGAGGCCTTGGGCTATGCGAGTCTTGTGCGTGATTTCGATTTGACCCAAGAAGCGGTGGCCGAGCGTGTCGGCAAAGGGCGTGCGTCGATTGCCAATGCGCTACGTTTGCTTTCGCTGGGCAACGAGATTCAGGGCTTTTTGAGTCGTCGTCTTATTTCGACTGGGCATGCCAAAGTGCTACTGGGTTTACAAAATGAGGAGCACCGTAAGTTACTCGCGCGGCGAATTATTGAAACAGGTATGAGCGTTCGCGAGGCAGAGCAGCAAGTGCGTCGTTTAAAGGAGAGCACTGGTAGTTCTAAAAAAGCGAAGGTCAAATCGGCTGAGGCCGAGGCGACCGTCATTCGTGACTTAGAGAAACGTATCGGCGAGCACTTTAATACCCGTTGTATGCTCAAGCACGGGGCGAAAAAAGGTAAGTTGACGATCGAATATTTTGGCAACGAAGACCTTGACCGCATTCTCGAGAAGCTGGGTATTAACAGCTAATCATGCACAACTCTGATGCAGCCTGTGTCGGCCTCTGCTGGTTCGAGCATCTTAAACAGGGCACGCTCAGGCAGATTCGTCTCTCGATTACGGCGGTGACTCGAAGCCAAACTATAGCGAGATCTATGTGGCGAGCATGTCGAAGTGCCCGACTGAGCTTAGCCACCCTTTTGTTTTTTGGGGAGTTGGATGGTCAGGGTCGTGCCTGAGGCACTTGTTGCGAATATAATATTACCGTGGTGAGCGTCTACAATGGAGCGAACGATTGCGGTGCCTAGGCCGGTGCCGTCGCTCTTATCGAAGGTGACGAAGGGTTCAAAGAAGCGACTTTGAATTTCGTTGGGGATGCCTGGACCGTTGTCTGAAATCGAGAGGTAGATGGTATCTCCCTTGTCGATTGCAGTGATGACGATGGTTCCTGGCTTTTCGGTTTGGTGAATCGCATCGATCGCATTGCCGACGAGATTTTGTAACACGCGTATTAGTTTACTGGCGTCACCTGATAGAGAGACGTTGTTGGGGTTGGTCTCAATGGTGACACTTTCATCTTGAAAGAACGGTGCATTCAGTTCGCGGAAATGCTCAAATAGCTTTTCCATCGAAACATGTGCGATTTCGATTTCACTATCGCCTCGGGCAAAAGCTGCGAGGTCATTGGCCATGTCCAACATGCGGCGGACTTGTGCTTCAATATTAGTACAAATTTTTGCTGTCGCGGGATCGTTTTTGCCGTGGCGCTGTTGGACGATGTGTGAGCCGAGGCTGATAATGGAAAAGGGGTTTTTGAAATCGTGCAGGATTGACGAAATCATAGTACCGACCAGTGAGAGCTTCTCTTTGCGTGTCACCTCCTCCATGTAGCGGGAGGTGGTACTTTTGAGGTGCTTAATTACGCTATCGAGGATTTTTTTCTGCGGTGCGGCATCCTCGATGATCTTGTTGACGGTGCTTTCTGGAATGCGACCAACGACGCACTCGGACTCAGCGCTGGCATTAAGTGCGCGGTGCTCACTGGTAAATAGGCCGACTTCCCCAAAGAAGCTGCCTTCGCCGGATGCGCTCACCGGTTGATTCAGGCCGTCAGGCCTCACTTTGGTGAACGTAACGAGGCCTTCTAGGATGACATACAGCGCATCGGCTTGGCTACCTTCTAGGAAGATGGTGTCGCCTGGCTGCAGTTTCAGGAGCTCAATTTCGCCGAGAATGGCATCGCGCCGTTGCTCCGAGATACTTTGAATAAAGGGGTGTTTTTCTAGTTTCATGGAGCAGTCTCGGTGGTCGATTGAGCCGATTCGACCTGCTGAGAGCGTAGATTGAAAATCAAGATAGTTGAGGCGATTGCCAAAAACAGTAGCACAATGCCGCCTAAAATGGCAGATGAAGTGAGGGCTTTCATTTACTTGGAGATAAAGGGTAGGATCTAGTGAATGTTATTCAAGACTGATCTCTGTACTTTATTATGAGAGACGGTTGCGGTAATCTTCATAGCCGAACCTGCGCACGGTTTGGAGGCCAGATGATTCGCTGTATAAGCAGATAGCGGGTAAGGGCACGCCGTTAAAGGTCGAATTCTTAACCATGGTGTAGTGGGACATGTCGAGGAAAATGATGCGCTGGCCAATTTGTAGCGGTTCGGAAAAGGAGTAGTCGCCGATCACGTCGCCCGCCAAGCAGGACATGCCGCCGAGGCGGTATGTGTGTGACTGGATGCCCGCTTGGTCGGCATCGAGTATATTAGGGCGGTAGGGCATTTCCAGCACGTCCGGCATGTGGCAAGTGGCCGAGGTATCGAGGATAGCGATCTGCTGGTCGCCAGCTTCAATGAGGTCAAGTACGGTGGTGACGAGCACGCCGGTGTGGAGCGCCACAGCTTCGCCTGGTTCTAGGTAGACGTCCACGTCGTAGCGCTCACGGAAGTGTTGAACTGTGCGGCACAGGCGATCGATGTCATAACCGGGCCGAGTTATATGGTGACCACCGCCGAAATTGAGCCATTTGAGTCCAGGGATGAGGTCCCCGAATTTTGCTTCAAATGCGTTGGCAGTATGTTCGAGCGCATCGGCGTCTTGCTCACAGAGTGCGTGGAAGTGTAGCCCGTCGATGTGTTTGAGTGGGTTGTCGGCGAGTTTTGAGAGCGCGCGATCGAGTGCGGTGCGTGTGGTGCCGAGTCGGGATGCTGCCGAGCAGGGGTCGTAGAGCTCCGTCTCGACTGCGGAATATTCGGGGTTGATACGCAGGCCTAGTTCTGGGCGGTTTTCTTTGGGGAGTTGAGCAATGCCTCTGGCGAGTTGTTGGGCAGAGTTGAATACGAGGCTGTGTGCAAATCGACTGAGTTGTTGCAATTCTGCATCCTTGTAGCCAGTGGAATAGACGTGCACTTCTTTGCCGAATAGCTCGTGGGCAAGTAGTGCCTCATGGAGGCCGCTGGATGTCGTGCCGCTGAGGTAGCGATTGATGACTGGGAAGGTGCTGTGGCACGCGAAGCCTTTGAGTGCGAGTAGAACCTTGGCTCCGGAACGCTTAGCTACAGACTGTAGCAGCTGACAGTTTGCTTCAAGCTGGTCCAAGTGGACAATATAGCTAGGCGAGGGGGCCTGAGCGAATGGAATTGAGCGCAGCGCTTCGCGACGTTCGTTAGTCAATGGAGGTGTCGGATCTTGTGACATGCGTAGTTTAAAATTGTAAAAATGCCGATTTTGGCTTTTTTGCGAGTAGTTTCTTGTGCCCCTGGCTGTAACGAACTGGGGATATTTTTAGCTGTTCAAAAAATGCCGAAACTTTAGGTTGCTTTTCCGAACTCCTATTTTATTGTGCGCGGCTTTTCTAATATTAAAAGCCTCCATGCTGGGGGCGCATTTCATCTCATTTTACAGACAATGAAACAGTTCAAACTCAACATTATCAACCGTGAAAAAACGGGTCGTGGCGTCGCACGCCGCCTCCGTGCTAAAGGTCATATTCCTGCCTGCGTATACAGTAAAGGCAACTCACGCTCAATTTCGCTATCTGCAGTGGAGTTTCGTGATCTTAAACGCTCGATCGGCGGCGGCGCTGTTCTGATCGAGTTGGTTGATGATAAGGGCGAGACTGCTCTGACCAGCATTCAAGAGATCCAGCGTAATGCGGTGAAGAATTGTATTAATCACATCGACTTTCTTGAAGTGGCTCGAGGTGAGAGTTTTGTGGCTCACGTGCCGGTTCACCTCATCGGCGAAGCAGATGCGCTTGGCGTGAAAGAGGGTGGTATGATTGATCACAAAACGCACGAAGTCGAAATTCGCTGCCGTCCATCTAAGCTTCCTGACCATATTGAAGTCGACGTGAAGGATCTCATCGTTGGCGCGGCAATTCACATCAGCGACCTTCCTGTGCACGATGGTGTTGAATACCTCGGTACGCCGATCCAAGTGATCGTCTCTTGCCAGCCTCCAACAGTTGCTGTTGAAGAAGTCATTGAAGAGACTGATGAAGAGACTGTTGAAGTGGCTGCTGACGAAGTGCCTGCTTCCAAGGTCAAGGACGACGTCGCTGCTGAAGGCGATGCCGCCGAATAATCTTTTTCGAGAGAAACTTTTTCGATTCTCTCTTCGTTCTTTCTAAAATGTCCATAGCGGTCATTGCCGGCCTCGGAAATCCGGGCTCTAAATACCGCAACACTCGGCATAATGTCGGTTTTGCTCTGGTTGAGAAACTAGCGGCGAAGCTGCATGCCGAGTGGAAGACGGAAGCCCGTTTCGAAGCGGAAATCGCGACTGTGTCCTACCAAGAGCGTAAGCTCTTACTGGTGAAGCCTCAATGCTTCATGAATGCCAGCGGACGGTCACTAGGTGCGATTCTACGTTATCGGAAGCTCCCAACCTCATCGCTGGTCGCCGTTTATGACGACATCACCCTCGAACTCGGCAGGCCTAAGCTCAGTTTGGGTGGTAGCGCAGGTGGTCACAATGGGATTACCGATTTGCTCGCGCAGATTGGGCCAGGCTTTCTTCGCTATCGCATCGGAATTGGTGCGAAACCACACAAAGAAATGGACCTAGCAGATTACGTCTTGAGTAAACTAACAAAGGACGAACAAAAACTTTTGGTGGATCAGACCCCGACTTATCTTGAGCATTTTCAGCTCATTATTGACAAGGAGCCTGAGTACGCCATGAACTTCATTAACCAACGCACGGCACCATAGCATGAGCGCAACGACTACAAACAACTACAAAACTACTTTCATCCTAGACCTGCGCGAATCAGAAGACGATTCCGCTAAGCTTTTGGCTGATTTGACTGAAATTCTCGTTTCACTCGGTGGAACGGTCACTGACAGTGAAGATCTCGGGATGCGCGAATTCGCGCGTGCTGCTGATCGTCGCTTCACTCAAGGCCACAGCCTCGAAGTCTATTTCGATGGCCCAGGCACTGTGCCTGCACAACTCCAAGAGAAGCTTCGTCTCGACAAACGTGTCAATCGGATCTTCGTGCAGTCGGTTTAGTCTGATCACTCCGTCGCTTCTTCTCACCTTGCAACTGAAACGCCATGGCCTCATTTAATAAAGTCATCCTAATGGGAAATCTGACCCGCGACCCCGAGTTGCGCGTGACGGCCAATGGCAATTCGATCTGTAAACTAGGTTTGGCGACTTCGCGTGTTTACTCTACCAAAGACGGTGAGCGGCGTGAAGAGACTACTTTCGTCGATATCGATGCATTTGGTAAGCAAGCCGAGGTAATTAACAAATATATGCGTAAGGGCCGCCCGATTATGGTCGAAGGTCGTTTGAAGCTCGATCAGTGGGAATCTGATGGCCAAAAGCGCAGTAAGTTGAGCGTCGTACTCGAAAACTTTCAGTTTCTCGGCAGTCGCGATGATAATGACGATGGCTCTTCTGGTGGTGGCTACGAAAAGAGCTCGCCTCCGGCGCGTTCGGCTTCAGCAGCATCCGCTCCAGCAACTCCAGCAGCAAATTTCTCTAATGACAACGACACGCTTGATGAGGACGTGCCGTTTTAAATATCCTTTCTCCTCTCTTTACATTACAGTTTAAATTATACGTATCATGGCTAACTCTGAAGTTCTCCTCCTCCAACCCATCAAAGGCCTCGGCGCCGAGGGTGACACAGTAACAGTGCGTGCAGGTTACGCGCGCAATTTCCTGCTTCCGCGCAAGCAAGCTTTGCCTATCACTCAGGCGAATAAGAAGCACGTCGAGTCACTGCTCAAAGCGCGCGAAACACGTGAGCAGAAAGAGTTCGAATCAGCACGCACCCTTGGCGAACAAATCGAGCAGACCAGCATTGCAATCGCAGTGAAGACTGGCGAAGGCGGCAAGATGTTCGGCGCGGTGACAGCTAATGATTTGATCGAGCGCCTTAAAGAGGAAGGCATCGAGCTAGTGAAGAAGCAACTCGGCTTAGGTCAGCCAATCAAGGCTCTCGGCTCACACACTGCTGGCATCAAGCTACATACTGGTGTTGAAGTTGAACTGAAATTTGAAGTGGTTTCTGAAAATCCAATCGAAGAAGCGACTGCTGAAGAAGCTTCTGACGAAAACGAAGATTAAGCCATTCGGTGCGGTTGATTAGCCACTAGTTCGTCCCATGCCGCCTGAACAAAAGAATTCTCCTCGCAGCGGCAACCAAAGCGGCCGTAAGTTTGGTGATACTCGTAAGCCGGATGACGCGCGGAATGAGATACGCGTGCAACCGCATAATGTTGAGGCCGAAGAAGGCCTGCTGGCTGCCTGCTTGATTGACGGCGGGCGCGAAATTTTGACCGAGTGTATTGAAGCGAAGCTGACACCGGACTATTTTTTTAAGACCTCTCACCAAGAGCTCTTTCGAGCGCTTCTTTCTTTGTATGAGACAGGTGACCCGATTGATGAGATTCTTCTCTTGGATTATCTTCGTAAGAACGGCATGGAAGAAGAGGTCGGCGGTATTGCCGCGATTTATGCGATTCAAAATCGAATCGAAACCCCAGCCCACGCACGCTTCTTTACACGAATTGTTCACGAGAAGTATCTGTTGCGTCGCTTGATCCGCACCTCTCGCGAGACGATTGAGGCTTGTTATGAGCAGCAGGAAGACATGTCGACCTTCATCGAAAAGATCGAGCAGGACATTTTCGATATCAGTAGTGGTCGCGTTACAGAAGGTGCGACGCCGATTCGTGAGGCAGTAGATGGAGCAGTTTCTAATATTCAAGGGCTATTGAGCGGTAAGGCTGATATTAGCGGGGTGCTATCTGGCTTTCGCGACTTGGATGGTATGACGTATGGTTTCCACCCTGGGCAAATGATTGTGTTGGCGGCTCGCCCTTCGGTGGGTAAGACCTCTTTGGCGATGAATTTCGCTGAGAACGCAATGTTGCCCGCGGAAGGTCGTAAGCCCTCAGGGGTACTGGTCTTTAGCCTGGAGATGACCTCTGAAGATTTGGCGATGCGGTTGATTTGCTGTCGCTCACGCGTCGATATGAAGCGTATTCGCGATCGTGTCGCCTCAAAGGGAGACATGGAGGACATAGTTACCACGGCGAAAGAACTGAAGAGCTCACCATTGTGGATCGATGATAATGCTAGCTCAACTATTTTAGATATCCGTGCGAAAGCGCGCCGGCTCCACACGAAGAGCCCTCTAGGCTTAGTCGTCGTCGACTACTTACAGTTAATTCGAGGTTCCGATCCGCGCATGCCGCGTGAACAACAGATCGCGGACATTTCTCGTGGCATGAAGGGGATGGCGAAAGAGTTGGGTATTCCAGTTGTGGTACTCAGTCAGCTGAACCGTGAATCTGAGAAGGAAAACCGTGATCCACGCATCTCTGACCTGCGTGAATCTGGATCGATCGAGCAGGATGCCGACGTGGTCTTGCTATTGAATCGACCGAAGAGGCGAGATGACGATGACGAGGGTGTGCAGGATGGCGGCTTGCCCTCTGCTGAGGAACACATTAAATTAGTCATTGCGAAGCAACGTAATGGTCCGATAGGAGAAATTGATTTAACATTCGTTCGTCGCTACACTCGCTACGAAAATTTTCATCGCTAGTTCTTCAATCATATTTTTAGATACCTACAAATGCTATTTATTAAGACCTTTTTTTGTGCTGTTATTTACTTCACCGCCTTTTTTAGTTTTACAGCTTTGTCTGCCCAAGAGTATCCGAAGGTAAATGAAGTGCGAGTTGAGTTCGATGGCTTTAAGTCTGTAAGTGAAGAGTTCGTTTTCAGCAATGTGCAGCTGCGCACAGGCATGAATTATAACACTGCGTTGGTTGATCAATCGATTCGCACGCTGTACGGAACAGGCCATTTTGAGTTCGTCGAAGTGAAAGTTGAGAATTCGGATGATGGTTCTGTGAATGTAATCTTCGAGGTGATCCCTAAGTATACGATCGAGCGAATTACTTATTCCGGGAATCAGAAATATAAAGGAGGTCGCTTGTCCTCGAAGGGAGAACTAGAGGCCGGGGTGCCGTTGGATGAATATCAAGTCAGCGAAGCAGCTGACAAGATTGAGGCCTACTATGTGAAAAAGGGCTATCCTGATGTGACGGTGGATTATCGTATTCAACGCGATGAAGATACTGGCTATGCGGTTGTGCTGTTTGATATCGATGAAGGCACGAATGTTAAAATCAAAGGTATTCAGTTCGAGGGGAACTCCGTGGTCGAGGATAAGAAATTGGCCAAAGTGCTTGAGACGCAGCAGACCGATTGGCTATCGTGGCTGACTGGATCTGGCCGGTTTGATGAGGTTAAGTTTAAGGAAGACTTAGAGCTATTGCGCTCCTATTACCGCAATCAGGGATATTTGGATGTTGTTATTGATGCGGACGATGTCGTGCTCGACTTTAAGACCGATCAGCAGCTCTATATCACCATTCCTGTAACAGAAGGAGAGTTATACACTGTCGGAGAACTATCGATCGACAATGCCACGATTTTTACCACCGGTGAGTTGCTTGGAGCGGTCAAGACTGTGTCCAACGATCCGTTTTCTCCTGAAAAAGTTGATGCAGCGGCGTCGGCTGTTCGTGAGTATTACACATCAAGAGGTTATTTAGATGCAGGCGTGCGTGCCGAGCGGGTGCCGAACATGGATACGCGTGCGATTGACGTGGTCTTTCGTGTGCGCGAGAGCGAAAAGTTCTATGTCGAATCGATTAAAGTGGAGGGTAACACAATCACCAAGACCCGTGTTATCATTCGCGAGTTGGCCTTACGCCCAGGCGATGTCTTTGACTTGAAGCGTATGAAAACCAGTGAGAACCGTTTGCGCAATACGCGCTACTTTGGTGATGTGCGCATGAACCCCGAGGCGACGAATGTCCCTGGGCGTCGTGATCTGAGTGTCACAGTCAGCGAAGGTCGTACGGGTAACTTCACTTTCGGTGCCGGCTTTGGTTCCGTTGAGAGCGCGGTGGTTTATTTCGAGCTGACGCAGGGAAATTTTGACTTGTTCAACTATCGCTCTGGATTCCGTGGAGATGGTC
The DNA here is from genome assembly GCA_002292345.1 of Opitutia bacterium UBA977. Lineage (GTDB taxonomy): Bacteria > Verrucomicrobiota > Verrucomicrobiia > Opitutales > Coraliomargaritaceae > Lentimonas. Next base: position 31,553 of record DBBT01000063.1, read on the forward strand.
AGAAATTCCGTTTTCGAGCGTCCTTGGGCAGCACGAGTAATGAGATCTTGATTGCTTTCGAGGAGCCTTGGTTGTTCGAGCAGCGTTTGGCCTTTGGAGTCGAGCTGTTCCGCACAGAGTCCGATTATAATAGTAGCGACTATAATGAGTTGCGCACCGGCTTTGAACTCTACCTGCGGCGTCGTCTCTTCGAGTTAGTCGAAGCACGTCTGTCTTATCGCTTTGAAATGGTTGAAATTTTCGATGTAGATTTTGGGCCTGATTTGGGTAACGATAATCCAGATGGCTCGCGACCAGGCGACGGTATCGCTGATGTCTATCAGGCTGCCGATGATGAGACAGACATCGTCTCGAAGGTCGGCTTATCGCTGCTTCGTGACACTCGAAATTCACTGATGTTCACGCGTAGTGGTAATCGCACCACGCTCTCCTCTGAGCTGGCTGGGATAGGTGGTGATGTGAATTATCTCATGCTAGAAGCGCGCACGGCACAATTCATCCCAACCTTTGATAAATACGACCAGACGCTCTCTATTATTGGCCGTATAGGGTCCGTTTCGCCTTATGGGGATAGCGATGATGTGCCGTTCTATGACCGTTTTTATCTAGGTGGCCCTGATAGTTTGCGTGGTTTCGAGTACCGTGATGTAGGCCCTCGTGATTTAGATGATGAAGACGAAGCCGCAGGCGGAAACTCCTATGGTATGCTTTCTTTTGAATATGGTTTCCGGCTAGCGGAACCTTTAGGGCTAGTTGCTTTCTATGATTGGGGCTTTGTTAACGAATCCGATTATGATTTTAGCCCTTCAAATTATGCTTCTAATTGGGGTGTCGGTGCACGTATCATCCTGATGGGTTCTCCTTTGAAGCTCGATCTAGGTTTTCCACTCACAGTTCCTGATGACGCAGAAGACAACGGCGCACAGTTTAACTTTTCTTTTGGCACACGCTTCTAGTGTTGCTTGCATTATCTCATAAAAACCCACAAACTGATTATCTATGAAAAAAATAACTACTCTATTTCTTGCGTCTGCTTTCTGTGCAGTCGGCCTTTTCGCTCAGAAGACTCCAGTCGTCGGTACGGTCAACGTGCAGCGTATCTTGAATGATTACACTGCTTTTCAGGTAGCGGTCGAGAAGGTTAAAGGCTCTGTTGCTCCAGTTGAGGAGGAGATGAAGAAAATGCAGGCTAACATCGAATCGATCGCGACAAAAGGTCGTGAGGCTGAAGCAAAGGTAAAGAACCCTGCACTTGGCGACGAAGCAAAGGCAGAAGCACAAGCGGAAATCGTAGGTCTGCAGGCTCAACTTCAAGCTGCTCAAGGTGAGTTTCAGCAGTTCCGCCAGCAGGCACAGCAACTCGCCCAGCAAGGGCAACAAGAAGAGCTTGCTCCATTGCAGCAGAAGGCAGTGGAAGCAGTGAAACAGGTGGCTATGGACAAGGGCATCGACTTAGTTGTGCCGATCAATACAGTGGTATTTGCTTCGGAAGATCTTGAGATCTCCGACGCGGTTATCGCAGTATTGAATGCTAGCGAATAAGTTCGTAAAAAATTTCAATTTTCAAAAACCCTGTTCTCGCTAAGGACGGGGTTTTTTGTTTTCTCTTTAATATGTCATTTGCATACACCACTCAACGTATCTTGGAAATCGTCGGTGACGACGTGGAATTTTCTGGTGAATATCAAGGTGAAATTGCTGGAATCGCCTCACTCGCTGAAGCGATAGCAGGCGACTTGTCCTTTTTGGGTAACTCCAAGTATCGCGATGCAGTCGCTTCCTCGGCTGCGTCAGTACTGCTATTGCCCCGTGATTATACGGAAAAACCGAAGTCGGGGCAGCTACACATCAAGCTGGATAATCCATCGTATGCGCTCGCGCTGTTGTGCCGCGATATGGAAAAAAGCTTACAGCCGCTGCCTGCGCCCGGCGTGCATCCGACTGCTTTCATCGATGGCGATGCCATTGTCTCGCCTTCCGCATCTATTGGTCCGTTTTGCGTAATCGGCAAAGGTGCGGTTGTTGGTGCTGCAGTGCTCGAAGCGCATGTCTGTGTCGGTAAATATGCCAAAGTGGGGGATGAGTCGCATCTGTTCTCACAGGTGGTCATCGGCGATTACTGTGTCATAGGGGAGCGTAATCGGCTCCAATCCGGCTGTGTCATTGGTTCCGATGGCTATGGCTACGAATTTATTGACGGCGCGCATCAGCGTATTCCCCAGATTGGAAATGTCGTGACGGAAGCGGATGTCGATGTTGGTGCGAATACCGCGATTGATCGGGCTCGTTTTGGGTCCACGATCATTGGCACTGGCACAAAGCTCGATAATCAGGTGCAAATCGCGCACAATGTGCGAATCGGTAAGCACTGTATAGTGATTGCTCAGAGCGGCATCGCTGGTAGTACGGTATTGGGAGATGGCGTCTTACTCGCTGGGCAGACTGGAATTGCTGGGCATTTGTCGGTTGGCTCCGGTGCAGTAGTTGCGGGTGGCACCAGCGTGTCGCGCTCGCTTGAACCCAAAGAGAAAGTGCGTGGACCCACTGCTGAACCGATTATGCTCTATAATCGGGTTGCCGTTTTACAGCGCCGTCTCCCTGATCTCTTCAAAAGATTCGATAAATTAGAAAAAAGTGTCGAGTCTCTGTCTGAACGTGGCACAAGTGAATAATTAATATGAAAGAAAACTCATTGAAAATCTTCTGCGGGAATTCCAACCCGAAACTAGCAAAAGATATTTGCGATTACTTGGATGTGCCTCTCGGCGATGCCACGGTAATGAGTTTCCCTGACGGGGAGAGCTTCGTTCGTATTAATGAAAACATTCGTGGGGCGGATATTTTCATTATTCAGTCCACTTGTAATCCGGCCAATCAGCACCTTATGGAGCTCTTCATCATGATTGATGCGGCTCGTCGAGCTTCGGCCAACAGCATCACCGCGGTAATTCCTTTTTATGGGTATGCTCGTCAGGATCGTAAGGATCAGCCGCGTGTACCGATTACCTCGAAGCTGGTGGCCAATTTATTGGTCTCCGCGGGTGCGACCCGCGTCTTGACAGTCGATCTTCATGCTCAGCAGATTCAGGGTTTCTTCGATATCCCCGTTGATCATCTTTACGCATCGCCGGTACTGTTCGAGTATCTGAAGGATATCGATACCAGTAATTTAACGCTTTTTTCACCTGATGTGGGTGGTATGAAGATGGCATCTGCTTATGCAGGGATGCTCAATGTACCCCTTGGCTTCATCGCGAAACGTCGTACTTCTGCCGAGACGGTGGAAGCAGTTTCACTGGTGGGAGATGTGAACGGGCGCGACATTCTTCTGATCGATGATATGACTGAGACTGCGGGCACTTTGTGTGCAGCTGCCGAGTTGCTCAAAAAGAATGGTGCGAAAAGCGTGATGGCTGCGGTCAGTCACGGTGTGCTCAATGATATGGGCTATAAGCGTATTGCCAATGGTCTATTAGATCGGTTGATTACGACGGATACGACTCCTGTTGAGCAGCGTGATGGTGTGCCTATTACAGTCCTCAGTGTTGCGGCCTTGCTGGGTGAAGGCATTAAGCGTATCCATGATAACGCCAGTGTGACTGGACTCTTCAAAATTAAAGGATTTTAGTTTCTCTGAGTGTCACTTGCATATCAGGAGCTACATTTACACTGGCTCTAATTGGAGCATCCACTTTGACTATTGAGCTATGAATGATTCCGAAACAGCGCCGCATGTTTGCCCCGAAGAGGGAGACGTTGGCATTGTCGAGTATCAAGATTTCGTTTCTCAGGAGCCGTTTCACTTCGAGTCGGGGGGAATTATCCCTGGACTGACTTTACGTTATGAGACTTATGGGCATCTCAATGCGGCTAAGGATAATGCGATTCTCATCTGCCATGCGCTCAGTGGAAATCATCATTGTGCTGGTGTGCGCAGTATTGATGAGCGCAAGTCGGGCTGGTGGAATTTCGCCGTTGGTCCGGGCAAGCCGATTGATACGTCACGCTATTTTGTTATTTGTTCGAATTCACTGGGTGGCTGTTCTGGCTCGTCTGGTCCATATTCAATCAACCCAGAAACTGGCGAGCGCTATCGATTAGATTTTCCAAAGTTGACCGTGCATGATATGGTCAAAGCGCAGGCTCTGTTACTCGATTCTTTGGGTGTGGATCGCTTACATGCGGTCGTTGGTGGTAGTATGGGCGGGATGCAAACACTGCAATGGGCTATTGATTTCCCGCAGCGGGTGGGGCGCTATATCGCCATGGCTTGTTGCGCGCGCCACAACGCGCAGGCCATCGCCTTTAATGATACCGGTCGTCAGGCTATCATGCGTGACCCGATTTGGGACAATGGTAATTACGATCCAGACCAACCGCCAGGGCATGGCCTAGCGGTGGCTCGGATGATGGCGCACATTACTTATCTTTCTGATGCTGGGATGGAAGCAAAGTTTGGCCGCAAGCGGCCCACTGAGGATGCGGGAAAGGAGCATTTTGACGTCGAATTTGAGGTGGAGAGCTACTTACGCTATCAAGGTCAGAGCTTTGTTGGCCGCTTTGATGCCAATACCTATCTGTATTTGACTAAGGCTCTCGATCGCTTCGATTTACATGGACCAGTTTCCTTGGATGAGACGCTTTCGACTGTCACAGCGCCTGGGCTGGTGGTTGGGTTTACATCTGATTGGCTCTATCCGCCGCAAGGAAATCGTGAAGTTGCGGAAGCGCTGCTACGTCTAGGTAAGGATGCGACGTATGCAGAGCTGTCGATGGACTTTGGCCACGATTCGTTCCTTGTGCGTTCCCCCGAACTGTACGATTTGATCCGCACCTTTCTTGATCGGTAATTGAAGGTATGACTCACAATAAAAAGAGACGACAAGTTGATTTTCAAATCATCGCCCGCTGGGTGGATGAGGGGGATCGTGTGTTAGATCTCGGCTGTGGTCGTGGTGTTTTATTGGAGTATTTAAAGCAGAAAAAGTCAGTCTACGGCGTCGGTGTAGATATTAGCTTTGAAGGCATCCTAAGCTGTGTGAAGCGTGGCGTGCCAGCTTATCATGGTGATGTTCAGGCACTCTTGGCGACTTTTGGTGACAACGCGTTTGATCGCGTGATTTTTAGTCGATCAGTTGAGCTGTTGGACGACCCAGATGCCATCCTGGCCGAAGGCTTGCGCGTCGGTAAACGAGTGACGGTTGGCTTTGTGAATCACGGGTTCTGGCTGAATCGGTTTAACTTTTTACTGAAAGGGCAGCGCACCGTCAATGAGGTGTATCCGCGGCAGTGGTATGAGACTCTGCGCTCAAACCCATTTTCAGTGAGTGAGTTTGATGCTTTCTGCGCCGCACGAGCAATCAACATCGAGAACCGCGTGTATCTCGGAGGGAATTGGAGTGGTGAATGCAAATGCCTGCCAAATCTATTTGCGGGATATGCTATTTACGATCTATCGATTTAGTTGAGAAGACTGGCGTCTGTTAAGATGTTGATGGAGCTAATAACTCAATTCTGTCTGTAATCATGCGTGGAATCGATGTGTTTTAAACGATTCGATTGTATAGAGTCTTGCCATGGCTTAGACGGCTTGTTTTTTTCTGCGCTTGTCCAACGACACAACCTGTGCCCGGGTGGTGGAATGGTAGACACTGGGGACTTAAAATCCCTTGCCAGTAATGGCGTGCCGGTTCGAGTCCGGCCTCGGGTATTTGGTTGATGGTCAACGACTTAAGTCGTTGGCTGTCATGCCAATGTGAGGGGACGCTGGATGGCTGTTGACTAGAAGTTGACTACTTTTTAATCGAAGAACGTCCAAATACACAGCAATGCGGACCAGACACAGCATTATCACACCAAGGACACAGCAGCAGCAGGCACACGGGGCGGGGGTCGAGCAATCGCTGTCTGTGCTGTTGCTACTATAGGTTCATCCGTCCCAAAAAAATTAGTCTCAGATCGTGAGTTGTCCCGTTGGCTTAGAACACAAAAAAGCCTGCAAATAACCGATATTCACAGGCTTTTATAAAAGTGGTAGACCGTCCGAGACTTGAACTCGGAACCAATTGATTAAAAGTCAACTGCTCTACCGATTGAGCTAACGATCCACTTTAAAATCGCAGGATCGAACTGATTTGACGGCTGCTTGTCAAGTATAGGAATTTTTTTTAAATTGAACGAAATTAATGGGAACAAATCTAAGCTCTTAACGATCTATCTTACATGAACCCAACTATGAGAGTAAAAAGCGAAGCCGCATGCCAAGACGATCTTTTGATCGAGCGAATTAAAAATGGCGATCTTGCTGCGTATGACGATATGGTCGCGCGCTATTGGGATCGTATTTTTGCACGTGTACACCATTTATTGAAAAATCAGCAAGATGCTGAAGAAGTTACTCAAGATGCGTTTATTCGTGCACACCGCGGATTAGACAAGTTTCGCGGTGATGCCTCTTTTTCGACTTGGCTCTATCAAATTGCCACGAATTTAGCCCACAATCGCTACTGGTATTGGTTCCGTCGCAAGCGGGACTACTCCGTCTCGCTGGATCAACCGCTCAGTGCAAATGGCGATCTTACACTGGAAAGTGTAATGCCTAGCGAGGGTGAGACGCCTTCAGAGGCTGCAGTCACGCAAGAATTTGTGCAGCGCGTGTCTGATTGTATGTCTGGCCTCGGTGAGAAGCATCGCGAAGTGCTGACTTTACGCAATGTGCAGAATTTAACCTACGCGGAGATTGCGCAGACGCTTGAAATTAGTGTCGGCACGGTAAAAAGTCGTATTGCACGGGCTCGGGAGAGCTTGCGTGATTTGATGGGCAGCGATTTTTCATGAAGGAATCAAAATTTACAGAACTGGTAAATTTGTATTTCGACCGAGAGATCTCCTCGGTCGAGATCGAATTGCTGCGCGAAGAGATCGCTGTTTGTCCTACTCGAAAAGCTGAGTTTGAGTCGCGTTATCGGTTGCATCAAGCGATGCGTCTCGCCGTGGCTCCGGAAGCTTTGGAAGTGGCTGAATTTCGTGCTTTGGCGGCGAAGAAAACTTCTCAAGTCAGTCGTTTAACTGCGTGGCTTATTGGCTTTGGCATCGCTGCCTGTGTGAGTGCGACCTTCGTTTTACTGAGACCTACGATTCGAGAATCATCGAGTGTGGCCTCGGCAGAAGAGCTGACCGAGATGCTGCAGTCTGATATGAACCGCTTTGCCGCAACTCAAGGCACAGTTGGATTGCGCCGTGGGAGTCTCGCCTCGCAGTTGCGTTTAATGGGACTCACCCCTGAACTTGCACCCTTAGAGCGGCAGCTCAGTAGTGTCGACGTCGAAGCGCTACTCCAAAGTGAAACACGCCGGCAACGTGAGATTGATCGCATCAATCTGTATCAGACTTACTCGGCGATACCAGAGCAGCGGTTATTTGAGCCATTGCCGTCATCCACTCGAGAACGGCAGCCACAACAGCGATTGCCTGCTGGGTTTCAAAGCTCTTTGGCTAGCTTCTAGTCATTCGCGGGAGTGTCGTCTATGACAGTGCTTGTTTGACGAGCGCTTCGACACTCGCATTCGTCGGCAGTTGGCTGGAGGCCTTGCGCACAAATTTATCGGCATCGGCGGGCTTGTAGCCTAAAATAATAAGACTGCTGACTGCATCTTGATAGGCGCCAGAGCTTGCGCTTGTAGCCGCACCAGTTGAATCAGTAGCAGTGACTGCCGTGCTGAGGCTGACTTTGTCTTTGAGCTCAATGACTAGCCGTTCGGCTGTCTTTTTGCCAATCCCAGGGCATTTTGAAAGTAGGGCGATGTCGGCACTGGCAATCGCTCCGCGTAGCAGTTCGACCGACATGCGGCTGAGAATGGCGATACCGATCTTGGGGCCGATGCCAGAAACTTTCTCGACTAGCAGGCGAAAGAAGTCGCGATCTTCGCGCGTAGCAAAGCCATACAGCGAGGCGCTATCTTCGCGATAGACCGAATGGATGAAGAGGCTGCACTCTTTGCCGACCCCAGGCACCTTCTCCGCCGTGGTAATCGGTATTTGAACATCGTAGCCAACGCCGCCGGCTTCGATGACGACGAGGAGGGGAGTGGTTTCGAGGACAGTACCTTTTATGCGGGCGATCAAAGTAGGTGTGAGTTCAGGTTAATCGACTAGGCCAAGGACGTCTTCCATGGTATAGACGCCAGGGGCTTTACCGATTGCCCAGTGTGCAGCGCGCACTGATCCTTGGGCGAAGATTTTGCGATCCGTCGCACGGTGCGTGAGCTCGATACGCTCACCTGCGCCGCAGAAATAGACGGTGTGCTCGCCGACGATGTCGCCACCGCGGATGGCGTGTACGCCTATCTCTTTGTGTGGGCGTGCGCCTACAAGGCCTTCACGGCCATGCACGACCTGTTCGTCGTTGAGCGCATAGGAATCCTTGAGGATTTCGATTAGCCGCTCCGCTGTACCGCTGGGCGCATCTTTTTTATGATGGTGGTGCATTTCGAGCACTTCAGGCTCGTATTGATCGCCAAGGATACTGGCGGCCTTGCGGGTTAAATAGTTGAGCGTGTTGACGCCTACAGAATAGTTACCTGCCCAGACCACTGGAATTTTGCCTGCCACTGCGTTGAGAATGGCTGCTTTCTCTTCGGCGGTGTGGCCAGTGGTGCCAATCACGAGCGGAATGTTGTTGGCGACCGCCAGTTCGGCAATGCTAAGAGTAATTTCATGAAAGCTGAAGTCGATGATCGCATCGCAGTTGGCGACGTTTGCGCTGGCATCGTCACCTGCGTCACAAGCGGAGGCGATCACCGCGTTGTGCGCTTCGGCAATTTCAGAAATGGCGAGGCCCATGCGTCCGCGTGAGCCGTTGAGTAAAATTTTGAGAAGCATAGCAAGTGGGTATTTCTTAAATGATTAGACGAGCGAGAGGTCTGCAAACAACGAATCGAGCACTTGGCGCGTGCTATCGGTTAGGCCGCTCAGAGGCAGGCGCACTTCATCGGATTGAATGATGCCAGCTTGCTTGAGTGCATACTTGATTGGGGCTGGGTTTGGCTCGAGGAAGATGGCCTTAAAGAAAGGATAATACTTCAAGTAAGTCTCTCGAGCGGTTGCGTAGTCGTTATTTTTCGCAGCCTGTACCATCTGCACAAGGGGAGAAACCACTAGGTTTGACGCCACGCTAATCACACCAGTTGCGCCAGCGGACATGAAGGGTAGGATTAAACCGTCGTCACCACTCATCACTGCGTAGTCCGGGCCGAGCGCACGGACGTAATCGACGACCTTCTCGCACGAGCCTTCGGCGGCCTTCATGCAGCAGACGTGTGGATAGGCCTCGTAAAGGCGTGCGGTAACGTCGACTGAAATTTCAATCCCGCAGCGTGAAGGGATTGAGTAAAGCACGATAGGCTTCTTGGTTGACTCGGCAATCTTGCTGAAATGCTGGAATAGGCCCTCCTGGCTGGGCTTGTTGTAGTAAGGGGCAACGATCAGAAAGCCGTCCGCACCGACTGCTTCGGCTTGGCGGGTCAAGTCGATTGCTTCGTCTGTCGAGTTCGAGCCAGTCCCAGCGATCACTGGCACTTTGCCGCCTGCGGCTGCTACTGTGGCACGCACTACCTCGATATGCTCCTTGTGGGTCAGTGTGGGGGATTCGCCAGTGGTGCCGACCGAGACGAGTCCGTCAATATTGCCATCAAGCTGATGCGCGACGAGCGCATCGAGATCTTCAAAGGAGACGGCACCCTCACGCATCGGTGTGGCTAAGGCTGTGAAAACGCCTGAAAATTGATTTGTGTTCATGTTCTGTTTGAAAAGGATTGGCTTAAGTCAAATGACCGTAGTATTGCCTTAGCACGTCGATATCATGCCGCTTATTCAATAGAAAATTTCGTATTCCTCTCAAACTAACAATAGTTCATTATGTCAGTTCTTGAAACAATTCACGGCCTTCTCTCCCTCGCTGTCGAAAATGGGGCTAGCGATGTACACATTAAATCCAACAAACCAGCATTTCTTCGGCTAAGCGGGCGCTTGGAATCAGTCGAGATGGACCCGATCGCGCCAGATGAGGTGAGAGAGTTTATTGATCAGTCCGTGCCCGCCGAATTTCACGATATCTGGGTAAAAAATCGGCAGGTGGACTATTCGTATAATGCCCCAGGTGTGGGTCGTTTCCGGGTGAACGGTTTCTTACAGCGAGGCTTGCCAAGTATTGTGATGCGCCATGTTAGCGATCACCCACCCACGTTCTCAGAGTTGAACATTGATGGCGAGACTCTCGCGAAATTATGCACCGAGAAAAACGGGATTGTGCTCCTTTGTGGTGCCACTGGTTCCGGTAAAAGTTCTACTTTGGCTGCTATGGTTAATCACATCAACCATAGCTATGATCGACATATTGTAACCTTGGAGGACCCGATCGAGTATACTTATGCAGATGTGAAATCGATTATCAATCAGCGTGAGATTGGCATCGATTGCCCCAGCTTTGCTCAAGGCATGCGCTCGGTGCTACGTCAGGATCCGGATGTTATTCTAGTTGGCGAGATGCGTGATCGCGATACGTTCGAAACCGCGCTGCAAGCCTCAGAAACTGGGCACCTAGTGTTTGGCACATTACACGCCTCAAATGCACAACAGGCAGTGCAGCGCCTCTTTGAGTTCTTCCCAGAAGAGCGTAAGCAATCCTTGCAGCGTCAACTCGCTGGTGCGCTTCGTGCAACCATTACACAGAAGTTGCTGACGGCGATGGAGGGTGGAGGCCGTATTCCGGTGTCAGAGGTCTTCGTGCTGGACGCGCTTGGACGTAAGACGATTCAGGACGGAAAATTCGAAAAACTCGAAGCTGTCATTGAAGCTTCGGAGGACAATGGCTCGAAGACTTTTAATCAGGATCTGTTCCGCCTCGTGAAGGGGGGATTAATCTCGAAAGCCGATGCGATCGATAATTCACCGAACCCGCGCCAGTTGGAGATGAATTTGAAAGGGATTTTCCTCAGTAGTGGTGGAATCATTAATTAAGTGCCACGCGCGGTGCATTGCCTCATAATTGGTAAGGTTTGGCCTGAGCCCAGCTCGACTGCTGCGGGGCGACGGACTGTAGATATCATTCGTTCGCTGCAGGCGGCCGGCTATCGAGTCAGCTTTGCCTCGGCTGCACGTCCGTCTGAGCACAGTCTTAATCTAGAGACGCTGAGCGTGGGAACACACGCGGTGCAGCCGAATGATTCCGCATTTGATAATTGGCTCGCGGAACTCGCACCAGATGTCGTCATCTTCGATCGTTTCATGATCGAAGAACAATTCGGCTGGCGGGTCGAAAAAGCCTGTCCTCAGGCATTACGGGTGCTGGATACCAGTGACCTGCACTGTCTACGCGAGGCGCGGCAAGCGCAGCTCAAACACGGCGGTGAGCTAGATTTGTATAACGACATCGCACTGCGCGAGATTGCAGCGATTCATCGCACAGATCTGACGCTGATTATTTCGGAGCATGAGATGGAAGTGTTGCGCACTCAGTTTAACATCCCAGAGGCGCAAATTGCGTATTGGCCATTTGGGCTGAATTTAGCCGAATCGAAATTCCCTAGCTTCGAAACGCGGCAACATTTTATCATGATCGGCAGCTTCATGCACGCCCCCAATGTCGATGCCGCGCGCTGGTGCAAGCAGGCTATTTGGCCGCTGATTCGCCAGGCATTGCCAGAGGCGGAGCTGCATTGCTACGGCTCGTATGGTGAAAAGTATCAAGTCGAACTACATACGCCGAAGGCGGGATTCTGGTTTAAGGGCCGCGCCCAAGAGGCACTCGCGACGATGGCAAACTATCGAGTCAATTGTGCGCCGCTCCGCTACGGTGCCGGGCTCAAGGGGAAGTTGTTTGATGGCTTTGAGACTGGCACGCCTTCGGTCACGACGCCGATCGGTGCGGAAGGCGTGACCGGGGCGATGGATTGGGGCTGCGCGATCTCAGCAGATCCGCAACAGTTTGCCGACGCCGCGATTACGCTTTATACAGATGCGGCACGATGGTCGCAGGTGCAGGCGCAAGGCCAACAGATCGCGAAGGAACGTTTCGACGCGGCAGAATGGTTGCCACGACTGCCGCAATTGTTTGAGGCCGCGATTTTGTCGCTCACCGAGGATCGAAAGCAATGTTTCACCGGCCGGATGCTTCGCCATCATCACCATCGCAGCACTGAGTTTATGAGCCGTTGGATCGAAGCAAAGAATCGCTGAAATTTGCGATTTTTAGCTGCTGAATTGATAATTCAGGAAAACGTTCAAAGCTCCTGTCGGCACACTGGAATCGAGCTTCTAACGAGCCGCCATCTCGATAAATAGCTGATGTGGTCAGTGTTTTGTAATGTTTCATTTCTTTCGTCGAACGTCCACCTTGAGTTTCGGCGTTATTGCGACGTAAACTCCAAGGTTTTGGATCCCTTCTTCTTTCGTGTGACTTCGGCAATCAGCAGGAGCAGCCCAAGGAAGCTGACAGCCCAACCCGCCAAGGCAATGGCGTTCGTTCTTGCCAGTACCTCGGAGACGAAGTCGCTGGGACCTTGCAGGTGGATACGGTCCGTCTCTGAAATTCCGTCTGCCAGTTGAGCTTCAATCTTGTCGACGACTTCAGTGTGACGTTCAAGTGTTATCTTCGAGTGGGCGCCAGCAAACTGCGCTTGCAGCCAGATCAGCATCCCTAACAGCATCACAGCGCCACACAGAGTTATTCGTATCCATTTCATTTCTCAAGATCCGTCAGAAGTGTAGCACGGCCCTGGCCGTTGTCACCACTGAATTGTTCGGCGTTTATTCTGTTGGCGTGAATGAGGCGGTAGAATCTCTTTTTATGGCTGGGTTAAGTTGAACATCACCTTCGGTGCATTTCTCCAGAAATCCTTCTACATATATTTCGTCGCCCGGATTTAGATTATCTTCGCCCCAATGCCAAGTTGGGAAGACGCAGTGAATGTTGTGCTCTAAGTAAATATGGTTACCGTCATCGCGATCTTGGACGCGAAGCACCTTCCCTTTAACTGTGATCATCTTCCCGATAAATGGCTTACCTTTACTCGTAACGTGATGCGCATGAAACTGAGCGGCAGGCTTCCCATAGTCTAACTGCCAGCCTTTTGTGCAACTGCTTGCGAGACCTGCGAGGATAAGTGCTGCCAAGATGGTTAATGGTCTTGTTCTCATGTCATTTCTC
>DBBT01000046.1 GCA_002292345.1 Opitutia bacterium UBA977
ATGAAGGCGGCGATCAGGTTGATCGCTAGTTTGAGGCCGTTGCGGTCTTTGCCGAGGCAGCCGAGAATCAAGGTTAGGATGGTGCGCCAGTAAAGCAGCACCACGGCGACGATCGCACCAGCCTGGATGACGATCACGTAAGCATACGCGGCATCGCCGATAGTATAGGGGCGTAGCTTGCCAGCGTCGTCTTCGACTAGGATCGGCGTGCCGTTCTGGTCGGTCATCGGTGTGTCGCCATCGAGGCCGAGCAGTGCGTTGGCAATAATGAGGTGACCGGTGGAGGAGACGGGTAGGTATTCGGTCAGGCCTTCGACTAGTCCGAGGATGACGGCATCGGTATAGCTTAAGCCTTCAGAGCTTGTGGGTGCTTGCTGGGTAGCGGCAATGCTCGGCTCAGTAGCATGTGCGAGCGAGCTGGCAAATAGAGCGATGGCTAAAATTAGTGGGCCAGTGAATTGCATGTTGGCAAGCTATGCGGATTTGAGTCGAATGGAAGGCGGAAAGCGGGCTTCGCGCATTTTCTATTTCCGGTGAGTTCGGGTTTTTGCTTGAGATTTAATCAAGAAGCCTTTGCTTCTACAGTTTAAATGCTAGCACTCGAACCACTTACAGATATTCTACTTACCGGTGCCGATCTTGATGCCGATCAGGCGACTGTGGTTGCGGAGCTATTGATTCGCTCCGACGTATGCGCCACCTCGAAACACGATTGTTTAGTTGCCTTGGCGCGCAAGGGCGAAAGTGCTGCTGAGGTCGCGGCTTTTGCACATGCCTTTCGTGAGCATGCGGTGGATCCAGGCGTGGATGAATGGGCCAGTCATGCGATCGATGTGTGTGGCACGGGTGGCGATGGTTCCGGCACGTTTAATATTTCGACAGCGGTTTCGTTTATCGTGGCGGCGGCGGGCGTACCCGTTTTTAAGCACGGCAATCGCTCAATTACGTCGAACTGTGGCAGTGCGGATTTGATGGAGGCGCTCGGCATTCGCCTGGACGCGCCGCATGAGATGCTGCGTGAGTCGTTGCATGCGTTGAATTTTGGCTTCTTTTTTGCGCCAGCCTATCATCCCGCGTTTAAAGAGATTATGCCGGTACGGCGTGCCTTGGCCGAAGAGGGACAGCGCACAATTTTCAATTTGCTGGGCCCTTTGATTAACCCTGGGCGGCCTGCGTATCAACTGCTAGGAGTGTTCTCGCAGGCTTGGGTGCAACCGTTGGCGGATGCGCTGGGAGAGCTCGGTTTATCGGCTGGTATGGTCGCGCATGGGCGGCCTGAAGCTGGCAGTGGGTTGGATGAGTTGAGCTGTGCAGGGGACAATTCCGTGGCGGGCTTCGGCGCCCTAGCATCGATTCCGAAAACGCTCAATGCGACGGATGTCGGACTGCACACTTGTAAGTTTTCTGATTTGAAGGGCGGCGGAGTCGAGGCGAATTTAGCGACGATGCATGCGCTACTAAGTGGCGCAGTAAATGCGGTGCCTGTTGGCTTGCGGGACAGTGTGTTATTAAATGCCGGAGTAGCGCTGTGGATCGCGGGTGCGGCTCCAGATGCGCAGAGTGGTGTGGCGAAAGCGCGTGAGACATTGCTGAGTGGTGCTGCCGCGCAGTGGCTGGAGCGCGTGCGTGCTTTTTATAAAAAAGCTTAAGTTTTAAGATTTATTATGGGTAAATATTTTGGCACAGATGGGATTCGTGGTCCAGTCGGCGGAGAGTTGATTAATACCGACTTGGCGTTTCGCTTGGGCTCCGCGATGGGGCGCTATTTAAAACAGCTCAAACCAGAGTTGCCTTTGAATTCAGTGATTGGTCGGGATACTCGCTTGAGTGGGCCAGAGCTGGCAGATGCATTGATACAGGGGCTCAACCAGCATGGAGTTTATGTGCATGATCTCGGGATTGTGCCGACGCCATCGATTGCGCAGTCTTTGCTGGAGCAGCAAGCAGATCTGGGGATCGCTGTCACGGCTTCGCACAACCCAGCTTCGGACAATGGCATTAAGCTGTTTGACGGTCGTGGCTGTAAATTTGATCCTGCCGAGGAGGCGCGGATCGAAGCATTGATCGATGCCGAGCCGTCGCCACCTACTGATCTGCCGATGGCTAAATCGTACCCCTTGGATGCTGCTGCGTTTTATATTAACTACGTACGTTCTTTAATGGATCAGAACTGTTTGTCGGGGTGGAAAATCGTGCTCGACTTGGCCAATGGCGCGACCAGTGAAACGACTCCAGCGGCGTTTAAACGTTGGGGGGCAGAACTGATTCTGATTGGCGATCATCCAAATGGTGAGAATATCAATCAAGGCGTGGGCAGCGAGTATCCCGAAGCGCTTGCTGCGGCGGTAATCAAACACGGCGCGAAGTTAGGGATTGCTCACGATGGCGATGGTGATCGCTTAGTTGTTTGTGATGAGACGGGGACGGTGCTGGATGGTGATATTTTACTCGGTCTGTTTGCGATCTATGCGTTGCGCTCGGGAGCTCTTAAAAGTGACACTTTAGTCGCCACGATTCAAAGCAATCTTGGGCTAGATCATGCGGTTCGAGCCGAAGGTGGACGAGTCGAGCGGACTGATGTCGGTGATCGTAATGTCGCACGGGTGATGCGTGAACTGGGCTCGAACGTCGGTGGTGAATCGTCTGGCCATATTATTTTTTCGGAATTCGCGACCACTGGAGACGGCCTAGTCGCTGCGGTCAAGTTGATCGATTTGATGTGCAAGGCTAAGAAGCCGTTGTCTGAATTGCGCCAGGAAATAAGTTTGTTCCCGCAAGCGACCTTGAATCTGGTTGTCGCAGAAAAGAAGCCATTGGCTTCGTTGAAAGCGCTCAGTGCTGCAGTCGTAGCAATTGAGAAGGACTTTGGTGAAGAGGGTCGTGTGCTGATTCGTTATTCAGGGACCGAGCCAAAGTTGCGTTTATTGGTAGAGGGTAAGGATAAAAAGCGTGTGGTTGATGGATTAAAAGGCTTGGAAAAAGCCGCTTGTTGCGATTTGCATGTGATTGCTCGTTGATCGCCCCTGATTGAACGCGCATCGATATAGATTTAATATTATGGAAGAAGTAGCTCTAAAGGATCTCGATCCCCGTATCCAGAAGCAGATTGAAAATGCCCGAAAGGCAGTGGATAAAAATCCCTCTTACGCTGTGGACATTATGACAAACATCGTGGCGCGGCACCCAGAATGCCTAGATGCCCGTAAGGTTCTTCGCCAAGCGCAACAACGTGTTTCTGCTGGTAAAACCAAAGGACTGGGCGGGTTTATCGCTAAAGTGAGTAATATCCCATTTTCGTTGGGCAGTGATGCGAAGGTCAAAAAAGATCCCGCTGGGGCATTGGTTTCAGCAGAGCAGATGTTGAATGGAAATCCTTCGAATGTCGCAGCGCACAACATGATCGGTGCCGCTGCTGAAGCATTAGGATTGCTGGAGACGGCGGCCTTCGCTTATGAAGAAATTCGCAAGATTGAGCCAGGCAATGCGGAAAATATTAAAGCGCTCATGTCTGCCTATATTGATATCGGCAAAAGTGAGGAAGCCATTCGCATCGGGGACGCGGCGTATCGCGAACATCCCTCCGACGATGAAATTCAGTCGTTGATTAAGAAGGCTTCGGTCGAGCAATCAATTAATAAGGGTAAGTGGGAAGACGACGAGAGCTTCCGTGATAAGCTTAAGGACGAAGAAGAAGCGCAACGGTTGGAGCAAGCGGGTCGGGCAAAGACGGGCGATGATGGCCTGCGTTCATTGATTGAAGATGCTAAGGCCTCGGTTGCTGAGCAGCCAGGCAATATCAATTTCTATCGTGAGATTTCTAGCAATTACCGCAAGCTCGGTGAGTTTGACGATGCGTTGGAGTGGATCGGTAAGGCTCGCCAACTCGAGGCTGGTAGCGCGGACGTCAATCTGGAGCGCCTCGAAGGCACCCTCAAGCGTGAGAAAATGGCGCATGCAATTACAGAGAAAGAGGAGGAGCTTGAAGCAAATCCAGAGAGTGCAGAACTTAAGGCTGCGCTTGAAGCACTGCGCAACGATGAACGTATCTTCCGTCTCGCTCAGGCTGAAGATATTGTTCAGCGCTACCCGAATGAATTTAGCTACCGCTACGAACTTGGAGAACTCTACCATGCTGAAGGCGAAACGGATAAGGCGATTAAAGAGCTTCAACTCGCTCAGCGTAGCCCGAAGGTGCGCATTGATGCATTAATTCTTCTCGGTAAGGCTTATAAGGTGAAGGGCTTCTCTGATCTTGCTGCTGAGCAACTGAATTTAGCGAAATCCGAAATTTCGGGTATCACTGAGCAGAAGAAAGACGTGCTGTACGAACTTGGTTCTTGTTACGAACAGCAAGGCGATATGGATAAAGCGATGGTTGAATTCAAGGCACTGTACGGAGCTGATATTAGCTATCGCGACGTGTCGCAGAAGATCGACGATTTCTACTCGCAGAAGTAGCCGCGCGGCTAGTGGGGAATACTTTTCAACAATGGCGTGGGTTTTGCCCGCGCCATTTTTGTGTCTCTGTGTCAGAGTGGCAGATCGACTGCGGTTAGTCGACCGCCGTTAATAGCGAACCGAGTCTGAAGTCGGCGTCCCTGCGAAACTGTGCTGCGTGTTGAATTGCTACGCCGATTTACGCTTCAGCAATCAGTAGGAATGCGCCGGCACCATCGTGTCCGGTTTCCCACGGCAGACTGATAGCGCTGTCTTTAAGCGAGAATCGTTCCCCTGCTGCGGAACCTAGGAAGGCATCGACGACTTCTTGGTTTTCGTCTGTCTCGATACTGCAAGTGCTGTAGACTAGCCGCCCGCCAGGTTTGACGCACAGAGATGCGGCTGAGAGCAGTTGTTTTTGCAGGAAAACGCAGTTGCTGACGTCTTTGCCGCGCAGGCGCCATTTAACGTCGGTTCGGCGCTGAATGACACCAGTGTTGGAGCAGGGGGCGTCCAGCATAACGGCGTCATATTGCACTGGTAGGCCTTGTTCTTCGAAGGCCGCAGCATCGAGTTCGAGCAAGTCGCCTTCGAGGATGGTGCACTGCAGTGAAGCTGTCGCTAGGTGCTCGAGGTTTTCGCTGAGTCGTTGAATGCGATTGCCGGGTAGGTCGAGTGCAACGATGTGACCTTCGAGTTGCATAAGGTGGGCGATGTCGTAAGCTTTGCCACCTGGAGCCGCACAGAGATCGAGCACGTCTTCGCCTTTTTTTGGGGCGAGCAGGCCAGGTGCAAGTCGAGTCGATGGGTCTTTAACGTATGCTTTCCCTTTATTGAGGAGTGGATGCACATCCTCTTTCCACGAGGCAGCAGCTGAAACCTTGTAGAATTGATCCCATTGTGTGGGTTCGAGCCCCTTTGGAAGTTCACTGGGCGTGTCGTAGAGCTTGAGATAAGTGGCTGGAATGCGTTGATTCCATTCCATTAGTTTAATGGTTGTGGGTGGACCAAACGCTTTATTCCAGCGTTTGAATAACCATTTCGGGGTGCTGAAATGTGCGTCGGGTCGATTGCTCGGGTGAGTCGCATCGAGTGCCTCGGGGAGTTTGCGCAGGACTGCATTGAGTAGGCCAGACTCGGATTGTGCGGCTTGGCTTTTACTACGCTCGACAGCATGGTGCACTATTTGAGGGTGCTTTTCTACTGGGCTAGAGAGTATTTCGAAGCCAGCTACGAGAAAAATTGCTTCAATCAGTGCCCGTGGTTTTTGTCGAATAAACGGCTGAAGCGCATGCTGGACTCGGTGCCCATGCCGCAGTGCGCCAAGAAATAGCGACTGGCAGGTCGCTCTGCGTTCGCCTGAAAACCCCTCCGGTAAGCGCTCTAGGAGTTGATTTGCCTTAAGGTTTTCGGTGAGGTAGGCTTCGGTGAGTGCGACGGCTGCGTCCCAAGCGCTGGTGTTAGCTGTAGATAAGTTGAACTTAATACTTCTCATTGGTAAATAAACTGTGCATATTTCAACGTTTACGACTCAAAAGAACAGCATTCGCAATATATTATGAACAAAGAGGCCATAGACGCTCTCATTGAAAAAAATCCAAAACTTGTTTCTGCTCGCGCGAAACTCGAAGCCATGGCTGCAGGTAATTATTGCCTGCATCGCAGCTGGGGCTTCGGCAAAATTGTTGATTATGACGCCGTCGAGGCGAAGATTATTATTGATTTTGAAGAAGGAAAGCAAGGCCACGCCATGGCGCCCGCATTTTGTGTGGACAAGTTGGACGTGCTCAAGCCAAACGATATCTTGGTTCGTTCTCGCATCGAGGCAGATGTGATCAATGAAATGATCAAGAAGCAACCAGGCGACCTTATGTGCGAAATCATTGCCGCCGCTGACGGCCAAGCGATGACCACTGCAGAGATCGAGCGTGTGTTGTCACGCGTGATTGGTCCGATCAAATACAAGAAGTGGTGGACTGCGACTAAGAAAGTATTGGTCAAGGATCCTCGCATCGGTGTGCCGATCAAAAAGTCCGATCCTTATATTTTCCGTGACGAACCGGTGAAGCCAGAGCAAGAGATCCTCGAGCAGTTTCATGCCACCAAAAATTCCAAGCAGAAGATTCTCCTCGGTGAGAAGCTGTATGCATTGTCTGAAAATATTTCGGTCGTTCGCGAGGAAATGCCGAAGATTTTAGAGGAGCTGACGGACGCAATTAAGAATGCGAAGAGCCTAAGCCAAGCCAACCGTCTACATGGTGTGTGGGTGCGTAACAATTTGGCACGCGATCTTCACGAGGATGTTGAAGGCTTAGATCCGTCTTCTGCCTCGATTTTAGATGCAACGAGTGATTACTCTGAACTGGCTGCTGAGTTGCCAGCGCTTTATTTTAAGCGCTATCTCGATCTGATTCGCCGTACTTATCCTGATAAGTGGCAGCAAATGGTCGAAGATTTGCTGCGCAACTCGAGCGGTAAGTTCACCAGTGAGTGTATCAACTTTCTGATGGAGCAAGAGCAAGAGAAGCGCATTAGCTATTGCCTCGACCGTTGGTTGAGCGAGCAAACGATTAAAGGACCACTACTATTGTGGGTTGTTAAAAATCGTAATTCAAAGAAGTACTATTCAATTATTCATCCGTTAGTCACGCCACGTCTTCTGGCTGCTATGTTCTACGCGATCGACTACGAATCGCTGCAGAATGCAAGCACACGTCGCATCCCGTTGGGTGATTTACTCAGTGATGACACTGATTTGATTCCTGATTTGCTTGCAGATGCAAATGTTGAGACGGCTAGCGATCTTGCGCAAACACTGTTGCTCAATCAAGGATTTGAGGAACTGACCAAGAAGTCATTGCTTGCTCGTTTCATCAAGAAGTTCCCAACAGTGCAGAGCTTGCTTGCAGGTGAGTCTGCCGATTCTTCCGAGGATAATGCACTGATCGTCTCGCAAGAGAGCTTCAACACATCAAAAGCTGAATACGAAGATCTGATTGCAACCAAGATTCCTGAAAATAAGCAAGCGATCGTCACTGCACGTGAGCATGGTGACTTGAAGGAGAATTCCGAATACAAGATGGCTCGTCAGGATCAGGACATGCTCCTCTCTCGTAAGAATGAGCTAGAAGTCGACCTCTCTCGTGCTCGTGTCACGGATTTTACTGAAGCCACTACGGAGAATGTCGGTATCGGCAGCATCGTTGAGTTGAAGCAAGGTTCCACTGGCAAGAAACATAAGTATGCGATCCTTGGCGCTTGGGATAGTGATCCTAAAAACGATATCCTCTCTTACAAGACGCCACTTGCTCAGCAATTGCTAGGTAAAGAGCCAGGCGCGACTGCGGCGACTAAGATTGGCGGCAACGAGGAGGAGTGGACGATTCTTAAGATCACTCGTTGGCTCGATAAGAAGTAATTCGGCTTCATTTTATAGACGAAAGCGCCTTCCTCGGAAGGCGCTTTTTTTATCGATCGCAGGAATATCGTAATTTTCCGCTTCACTGATCGGCGATAAGCATGTCATAAACAAGTTACATTGATCGATTTACACCCTTACCCCTACCTTAATTACCGATGATACGCACATTTGGCCGCTCGGCGTTGACCGTTGTTCACGAGCTTGGAGAAATTAGTTTATTTGGAGCTGGCGCCATGCGCGGCTTTTTTGGACAGCGACATCGTGTGGCGAAATTAATCGTAGCGACGCATGAGATCGGGGTGCGTTGTTTCCCGATCGTCGCGATTGTTGGATTGTTTACTGGATTGGTGATGGGGCTACAGCTCTACTACACCTTGGTGAAATTTGGTGGCGAATCGGCTTTGGGCACGGCGGTGGCACTGTCGTTGATTCGTGAACTGGGCCCGGTGCTTACGGCGTTGATGGTGGTCGGACAGGCGGGTTCGGCGATGGCTTCTGAACTCGGCATCCAGCGTAATGATGAGCAAATCGATGCATTGCAGACAATGAGCATCGACCCTCGCGGGTATTTGGTCGGTCCACGGCTGTTGGCGGCATTATTCTGTTTCCCTATGCTGACTGCGGTATTTGATTTGATTGGCATCTTTGGCGGCTATGTAACCGGTAGCCTGTTATTAAATGTGGATAGCGGTGTCTATTGGAATCGTGTATTTGAAAGTGTGAGTTGGGCAGATGTGCGCGGTGGTTTTATTAAGGCAGTGGTGTTTGGTTTAGTGACGATGGCAATTTGCACCTATCGAGGTTTTAATACGCATCGCAAAGCGTCATTTCCTGGTGTGCGCGGCGTCAGTGAATCAGCAACACGGGCGGTCGTTTGGTCGAGCGTCATGGTGCTTGCGACCGATTATTTAATCACTTCCTTTCTTCTATAATGAACGACACTTTCCTCAAAATCCGTGGACTGAAGAAGCATTTTGGCGAGGCCAAGGTGCTGGATGGCGTCAACCTCGATGTCGCGCGTTCTTCGGTGACGACGATTATTGGTAAGAGTGGTATCGGCAAATCGGTATTATTGAAATGTATCGCGAATTTACTGCCACCCGATGACGGCGAGATCGAGTTGGATGGCCAACCGATTGAGCACAGTCGTCGTGGATCGAAGGGTAGCGATGCGGTGACTTTTAGCTATATGTTTCAGAATAACGCGTTGTTTGATTCGATGACGGCGGCGGAGAACGTGGCGCTGCCATTGCTGGAGGCATCAAACCTGAACAAGTCTGAAATTCTCGAGCGTGTCGCCGCGATGTTGGCGCATTTGGAGCTGTCGGATTCAGCACAGCGCTATCCTGGCGAGCTGTCTGGGGGGATGAAAAAGCGAGTGGCTCTGGCGCGTGCGTTGATTACGAACCCTCAGGTGGTGTTATTTGATGAGCCTACGACCGGCTTGGATCCCGAGCGTAAGTTTAGCGTATTTGAAATGATTGCAGATTATCGCGAGCGATTTGGTTTTACCGCGTTACTGGTCAGCCATGATATTCCGGAAGTCTTTGAAATAAGTGACCGCGTAGCGTGGCTGGACGAGGGAATTATTAAGTTTTTTGGCAAGCCATCGGAGTTGGATGCGGATACAGAGTCGGCTCTTTCAGGCTTTTTGAGTAAGGCGAACTTCGGGCGCAGTAAGGAATCTAAAAAATAGTGGAGAATGTAAGATATGAATAATCGTAAGATAGAATTTTTAGTTGGGTGCTTTGTGCTCATTGGCTTTGGAGCTGTTCTGTATTTGGCCATTCAGGTCGGGAGCGCACGGTTCTTCGGCAGTGATAGCTACGAATTAGAGGCGCGATTCCGCAATACTAGCGGTGTGAATCCCGGGAGTCGTGTGGAGATCGCTGGAGTACGTGTCGGCACGGTTCGATCAATCATATTGGATGATAATTTCTATTCTATTGTGACTCTGGAATTACCGAATGATCTGACGCTGGATGATGATACGATCATCTCGGTAAAGACGGCGGGGCTGATCGGCGACCGCTATTTGAGTGTTTCACCGGGCGGATCGGGCTTACCGCTGGAGCCAGGCGATATGGTTGTTGATACGGAATCCGCGTTGGATATCGAAAGTCTGATTAGCCGATTTGCGCTCGGCGGTATTGACAGAGGAGAAGAATAACGTATGTATTTCAGAGTGAGTTTTTTATGTAAGATTGCTTGTGTGGCTATGTTGGCTGTACTGCCAGCTCAGGCGGATGAGTCAGCGAAGCTCCAAACTACTATGGAGGCGACCTTGGATATTATGTATCTGGATGCTTATAAAGACTACACGAATGCACAGCGGCAGGATGCGGTTCGAGCAATCCTTGAGGGCAAGTATGACTTGGAGGTCCTTATTCGTCGCGCGATGGCGCGTAACTGGAGTTTGTTGACCGCTGATGAGCAGATGCAGGTCCGCAATCTCATTGACCAGTTAATTGTTAAGAGTTTTGTGGAGGGCATGGCAGGCAAAGATCGGCCCATCTTGGACTGTGGAGCTGTGATTGAGCTATCTAGTAAACGTATAGAAGTGCCAGTCGTTATTAGTTTTCCCAGCGGTAAGACTTTCAATGTGTTATATCGTTTTGGCTTGTTGAAAACGGGCTGGGAGATCTATGATATTGTGGCTGAAGACATCAGCATAGTGTCGAATTACCGTCAGCAGCTTGATGATCACTTTCGTAAAGAAAATGGCGCAC
>DBBT01000093.1:0-7965 GCA_002292345.1 Opitutia bacterium UBA977
GGGTTGGGCCCACTGCGAAATGCTTTTGATAGGCTGCGATAGGCCGCGTTCATTGCCGACATTTCTTTGGCCAAAGGGGTCTCCTCGTCCTCTCCAAAGGTACTACCCGCGGTGAGGCAAGCGAGCGAGAGCAGGATGATCGTTTTAAAGTAATGAGTCATATTCGGTGGCGTGTTATAGCTAAAGAGAACGGGGTTTAGTCGAAGAAATCGTCGCGTAAAAGACCGCTTATCAGTCGATTGCAGCAATGTCTGTGTTACGGTAGAGAGCCTTTTTATTCGTGGGTCACATCGACTTTTCCGAAGCGTTTCCCGTCGGGTGCGGTGTCGGTTGTCAGTGGATCGGTAATCGTTACTTTTTCCCATGTCGCATCAATGGATGTAACGCTGTCGGGCGTTTGCCCTAGCCAGGAAATAAGATCGCTGCTGAAGCTCCCGGTGTAAGTTAGGCCGCTTCCAGACGATACTTTTCGCCTAGGGAAGACGATTTGTAAACGAGGAGATAGGCCGCTCTCGTCGAGTTCGATTCTAGGAATGCCGACTGGTCCTCCTGCACCGACACTTACGCTGGGGTCGTAGTAGGTGAGTGCATTTTTAGTCGGATCTAGATTGAATCCATATTCAAGGAAGGTCGTTAATCCGTCGGCGTCGGCGTCGTCATTGAGATTGGAAAGATCGAGTTCGAAATTATTCAGCCAATTGACCAGCGGGGTGCTGGTATCGGTGAGTGTGATCGTGATTTGATTGTCGGGAATAATGACGTTGATGGGGGCGCTCAGTATGAGTGAGAATGTTTCGTCGCTTTCGAATTCCGTGTTACTGATGAGTGGGATGCTGATATTGTCGGCAAGGCCTCCGGTGCTGATGCTCAGGGTGTCGCTAGTAGCGATGAAGTCGTCGCCGACGGTTGCGCTGCCCGAGATTGCTACGTAGGCAACGGTCACTGCCGAACCAAAAGATGCATTTAGCGTTACTGGTATCACGGCATTGGCTTGATCTCCGGCAGTAGTTAAGTCGCTGATCGTTAGCAGGGGATATGCAGTGCTGCTGAACGCTACTGTCGGGATTAGGCACCAATCTTGGAGAGTGCCGACGTCTGCGCCAGTGGTGTCTTTGACGGTAAGCGTCCATGTGCCAGTTAGAGACTCCCCGTCGAAATCACTTAACGAACCATTTGGAGAATATGAATTGCCGGGAACATAGGGTGCGCTGTCTTCGACGGTTAATGCTGCTTCGTCGTCGAGCACGACATTAATGTTATCCTCAGATGATCCGTTTCCGCTTCCGACGATACCGGGTTTGGCCACTAGCATAACGCTTGTACCAGTATCAATGTGCTTCAGTTCAACTGTGAGATCGCCTATCCATGAGTGTGGGATATTAACCGAGACATCGAGGTCGTTGAGTGTGCCTGATGCCGCGGTGATGATCGAATCAGAAATCCCACTGGCGTTGTCATCAGGAATAGCTATGGCGGGGGAGTTACAGAGAGTCCCCGGATCTGCGTTTGTGGTGAAGTAGAAGTAATCTGAAATAGTCGAACCACAGTTATTGATTGCAACGACCCGCCAGTAGTAGGGTGTGTCAAGGTTTAGGTCGGTGCTTGGAGTGGCTGTGGTATTGCTGGTCTCAATAGAATGCGAGGGGCTGGAGAACGTCGGATCGTTATCGATTTCGAGGCGGTAGGAGGTCGCTTGAGATGCGCCGACCCATGTGAATGTCGGTGCGAGTGACACGCCCACTGCGCCTTGTGCGGGGGCAGTGAGCGAAACATTTCCGGGTAAACTGGTTGATAGCTCTAAGGCGAGTGGGAGGGAGTCGTTCAATAGTCCGCTGCTGCCGGATACTTGTAAGAGATAGCTTCCTGCGGCGGCATCTCCGGTGTTTGAGATTGTTAGGGTTGAGGATGCGCCAGGTGTGACTGGGTTAGTTGAGAACGTTGCTGTGGTATTGGCAGGGATGCCGCTGATAGAGAGCGTAACTGGATCTGTGAATCCACTGATTGATTGTGTGTCTATGGAGTAAACTGCATCATTAGGTGCGCAAATGAGTTCGGTGCTGGATGCTGAGCTGAGTGTGAAGCCAAGTAGAGGTTCGCTGATCGTGAAATTGCTGTTCGAGATGTCGAAGAAGATGTTGTTTTCTCCCTGCACGCGGATACGGGCTTGGCTGGTTTGTATGTTCGGAGTGCTGACGACTTGAGAGCCGTCGTTCGGCGTGCTTGCCAGTATTGTTGTGGGGTAGGTGGAGCCGCCGTCAGTCGAAAGAAGAATGGTAACATTAGTAGCGTTGATTCCGTTGGCGGTGGTTCCGGCCACATCCCAGGTGATTGTTTGATTGCTGAGGGCAGACCAGTTTACGGCCGTGTTGGGCGCGGTGACCCTAAAAGCGGCGCCTGTATTAACGACGCTTACAGTCATATCGTCGGTATCAACACCGCCACCGCCGAGTTCGTTATCACGAACCGTGACACGGAAATTCATCGTGCGTGTGGTCGTCGGTAAGGTCTCGCCAATGACTGTTGTATTATTGAGGAGGTTAGTCAGGCGAGGGAATGTTCGTGATGAAGCTGTCGTTGCCGGCCACGATCTGAATAGGGGGCTGGAGCCGTTGTCACCCGCATTAACGTCCTGTTGCGGCCCAATATCACGCTCTTCCCAGTTATAAGTTAGCGAGCCATTACCGTCGGGGTCTGTGCCGCTGGCGGTCAGCTCAAAAGGGGTTTGCGCGGGTATCGTATAGTCGTTCCCCGCAGTTGCGCTGGGGACGGAGTTACCTGTTGCCGTGCGTATTCCGACAGTAGGAATCACGCCATCTACGTGGCTGAGCATTTCATCAAAACTGACTGAGTGGAAATACGGGTCGCTGTTTGACTGTAAGTTGTCATCTCCACAAATCCCCGCATATGCCTGAATCGTGCTGCCACTGCCTGGCTCATAGGCAGTGGAGCCATTGCGATTTCCCCCCGCACAATTGCCACTATCGCCGTTGAAAGTGTGATTCCCGCCGAATTGGTGCCCGATTTCGTGGGCGACGAAATCGACATAAAATGCATCTCCAGTCGGATTCGCTAGTCCTGTTTCACCTTGTGCTTTGACGCTATTAATGCCAACGACTCCGAGGCCCGCCAAACCTCCGCCACCTGTCGAGAATACATGGCCGATGTCGTAGTTTGAATTGCCGATTACCGTATCGATGTTGGTTTGATTTTGGCTTAGTAGCGCGGATGGGTTGTTGTTTGAGTAGGGATCGCTGCCTGAATTCGTGTAGATCAACTGATCGTTGTTGGCGACGAGTTCGAGGCGTATTGAAAGTTCTACTTCGTAGATGCCCGTGACACGGTTGATTGCGGTGACGACAGCGGCTTGTCCCAAGAGGACTGTGCCACCGTGATACTGCGTGTATTCTCCAGTTGTCGCACATGCCAATTTATAGGTACGAAGCTCGCTACCTGATCGGGCCCCAGTCTGAGATGATCTTGATGCTGCAAAAAAGTCATCGCTTGTATCGACATAACAATGAAAGTCATCGGCGCTTTTACGATAGTCTCGTTTGTAGTAACTGATGACTGTCTCTGTGTCTCTTGGAGTGAGGGGATCGATATAGACGGCGCCGCGGGAAGAAAGAATCTGAGCATGAAAGCCTTGAGGTGTTCGATCCATGCGTAAGGTTGCGGTCGGATCTTCTATGCCACGTCCCACGTAAGTTTTTATTTCAGGGAACTTTGCCGCGAGGCCAAGTGCCATAACTTGTGTCTCGTGGATCGAGAAATGCTCCAGTCGCCCATCAGGCATTGGGAATTCCATTATTTCGCCTTGGTGTATCGTTTTGTTCCTTTCGTGAGGGATACGTTTCAAGGTACGCTGCATTTTTGCACTGTTGATCCGTAAAGCTCTGAATTGATCCGGGCGTTGGGATTGCTGCCGAGCTTGTATCGCTTGCTCTGGTAAGTTTTCCCACAGGCGTTCGGTCGCTTTTTCGTTTTGTGCGTAGCTTGAGGGATTGGCGCAAACTATTAATACTAGGAGTGGTAGGAAGTGGCGAATAATCATGATACCATAGAATCGGGATTAATCTTAGAATAGCTTATGTTGACGTTTAATGCTAATTGTTTGATCACACAACGAAAGGCTCTTTTACAGTTCTGTGGGCATGGTGTTCTCGGGTTTCCAAGCGGCGTCGATTTTGGCTAGAAAAGTCGCGGGTGGGCGCAGGGCTTTGCCGTTTGAATCCATAAAGCCGTGGCTGGTCTTGCCAGTGGCGAGGAGTGTGTCGCCGCGGCGCACTTCGTAGTCGAAGTGGAAGCGGGCACGTGGTTTTTCGCGCATGAACAGGTGAATCTGTAGCCGATCGTCAAAGCGCGCGGGGCGTTCGTATGCGGCGCTGGCAGTGAGCACGGGCAGGTGCAGATTGCTGGCCTCAATTTCGAGGTAGGGTATGCCGATCTCGTCGAGCATCAAGATGCGGGCGGTCTCGAACCAGACGAGATAGTTGCTGTGATAGACCACATCCATGCGGTCGGTTTCGGCGTAGCGAACGCGTATTTGCGAAATTGTATGAATCATTGCGCGGTAGTGTGTGGCCTGCTGTGGGAGGAGTGAAGAATGAAATACGTGAACTTGAAGTTAAGGGCTCACGCGCAGACTTGCCATGCCGGTATTTTCGTTGCACGGTGCGCGGATACTTATGGGTAAAACGGATCGAATTTTTGTGTATATTATGGGCTTTGTGTTGGGCTCGTTGTTGGTGGCGATGATTATGAATCGGCGGGCACACAAGGAAGAGGCGAGTGTCGATCCGTGGGTTACGCATAATGCCGCGGCAGTCAAAGCCGGCGCCGAGGAGCTGCCTGAGGGGCTGCCCGAAGTGATTCAGAGAGGTGAGATTTTAGATTTCGGCATTTTGCCGAGCGCGGCGGAGCCGCAAGTTAAGGTATGGCACCTGAATTTTGACGAGAGTTACCCATATGTGCGAGTGGTCGAGCATCTCTCAACCGGCGAATTCTCCTATATGGCGGCCGATCAGATATTGATCGAGTTGGCCGATGGTGTGGATGTGACCGCACTCAAGCCAATGCTTGACGCGCTGGAACTACGTCTACGAATGTTTAACCGGAAAGACCAGATTGCGGTGGTGGGGGTATTGAGCACACAGATTGATGCGGTTCCGGCGACGATTGAAGCGCTGCAGCCGTATGCAGAGCTATTTCGCTCGGTTGGCCCAGATGTGATCGTGTTTAAATAGGCTCTTCTGGTCGCGAGCACGGCAGGTTTTGTACAGTGTGAACCGTCATCGGGAACTAAACGGTTAAAAGAGTGCCAGAGCAGCGAGATATGCCTGTATAAAGTAACATAGGCATTGACCGAAAAATTCCTTTGCACTTTTATAGCGCGCTTTTTCCTAGAACTGCCTATTTCAGGCGATATCAATTATTTTTATGAGTACAGTTAAAACCGACGTTCAAGACATTAACGAAACACGCAAGACGATCACCGTGAGTGTCGCTGCCGCAGAAATCGCCAGCATCGAGGCGAGCTTGATTAAAGAATTCATGCGCGATGCGAAGATCCCGGGCTTCCGCCCCGGTAAGGCGCCTGAGAACATGATCCGTATGCGCTACGCCAAGGAGCTGAAGTCAGAGCTCTCTC
Source organism: Opitutia bacterium UBA977 (assembly GCA_002292345.1). Classification (GTDB taxonomy): domain Bacteria; phylum Verrucomicrobiota; class Verrucomicrobiia; order Opitutales; family Coraliomargaritaceae; genus Lentimonas. Next base: position 5,648 of record DBBT01000093.1, read on the forward strand.
AGCGCGTCGTTTCTAAGGCGCACCAAGAAGGTGTCGCGAAGTCTGACTTCGAAATCTTCGGTGTCGTCGATCTGAACAAAGGCGAGATCGCTGCTGGTTCAGACGCAACCATCACTTTCACTGTCGATGTGCTGCAAGCTTTTGAGGTGCCAGCTTACGAAGGCCTGAAGGTCACTAACGAGCCAACTGAGGCCAGTGCTGAAGAGGTCGAGAAAATGTTTGAGCAATTGCTCAGCCAACGGGCCGAGTTCAACGTAGCTGAGAAGGCCGCTGATAAGGGCGACTATGTGCGCTGCTCCTACGAAGGTAAGATCGGTGACGAACTGGTTGCGGATCTCGTTCCTGAAACTCCAATGTATGGTACTCAGAAGGTCACATGGGAAGAAGCTGGCGCAGAAGGCACCCCGGGTGTTCAAGCGATCGTTGACGGTGTGGTCGGCATGCAGGCTGGCGACGAGAAGGAAGTCACCATGGAATTTGCTGAAGACTTTAAGCCCGAGGCGCTTGCAGGTAAGACAGCCGTTTACTCATTGAAAGCAGAAGAAGTTCGCGAGAAGGTGATGCCAGCAATGGACGATGCATTCTTCGCAAGCATGCAGGTTAAAGATGAAGCTGAGCTGCGTGAGCGCATCAGCGAGAACATCGAAGGCCAAAAGAAGGAGCAAAATTCGAATGCCGAGCGACAGCAAATCACCGAGCAGCTGCTAGCTAGTGTCGAGTTCGCCATCCCTGAAAGCGGGATCGAAAGCGAAACTGAAGCAGTGCTGCGTGACTTTATGCAGCGCAACATGCAGCAGGGCGCTTCCGAGGCAGACTTCGAAGCACACAAGGAGCAGCTCCACGAAGGTGCGAGTAAGGCCGCGCATGATCGCCTCAAATCTCGCTTGATCCTCAGTAAGATTGCTGAAAAGGAAAAAGTGCAGGCCGAGAACGATGACTTTAGCCGACTGATTATGATGCAAGCACAGCAGTCTGGCGAAAAGCCGGAGAAGATCGTGAAGGAAATCCAAAAGGATCAGAGTCGCATCAACAATATGCGCAGCGAAATCCTGTTGGGTAAGACCATGGATCTGATCCTCGACAAGGCTGAGCGGGAAACAGTTGCAGCGGCAACTGCCGAAGCTTAAGCTTATTTGTTAAAAGCGCTGGATAATCTGTGGCAGATCCGCTATGGTCTGCGCAGAATCTTTTCACCATCATCCTATTATTATAAATTATCGTGAGTTACGTTCCATTACCTACAGTCTATGAGCGCGAAGGGCGCACCGAGCGCGCTTGGGATATTTACAGCCGCCTTTTACGCGATCGTATCATTTTTATCGGCACGCCGATCAATGACTTTGTCGCCAACGCCGTAGTTGCGCAGATGCTCTTCCTACAAATGGATGATCCGAAGAAGGACATCAGCCTGTATATTAATTGCCCCGGTGGCAGTGTGACCGATGGCATGGCGATTTACGATACGATGAATTTCCTGCAGTGTGACATCGTCACTTACTGCGTGGGACAGGCCGCTAGCATGGCGACGCTCTTGCTCGCTGCTGGCACTAAAGGTAAGCGCTACGCCTTGCCGAATAGCCGTGTGATGATGCATCAGCCGACTGGGGGTGCGACAGGTCAGACATCCGACATCTCGATCGCTGCCAAGGAAATCCTTCGCTGGCGCGCACAGATGAACGAATTGCTTGCCCATCACACCAACAAGACCGCTGCTGAGATCGCGTCAGATTCAGACCGCGACTTCTATCTCACGGCCAAGGAGGCGATGGAATACGGGGTCGTTGATAAGGTGATTGAGAGTAAGCCTAGCGCATAATAATTTAGAAAAGAGACTTTTACACTAGTATGGCAAAATCCACACGGATGACTTTTTGCTCGTTTTGCGGTAAAGCGCAAAATGAAGTGCGCAAGATGATTGCAGGCCCAGCGGGTGTGCACATCTGCGATTCTTGTGTGTCTGTTTGCAAGACCATCATTGATCGGGAACTTTCTGGGGCTCAGGAAGAGGGCGAAGTGAGTAAGGCGAAGGTTGCTGAAGGTGTCAGTAGAAGTCTTTTCAATATGCTCAGGCCGGCCGAAATTACGGCGGGGTTGGATCAACATATTATCAGCCAAGACTACGCGAAGCGTGCTTTGGCGGTGGCAGTATATAATCACTACAAACGCTTGCGCTCAGAGGATCGTATCGACAGCGCAACAGATTTTTCGGACCTCGATGGCAAGTTTGCCGACGTGCAAGTGGAGAAGAGCAATATTCTCCTGCTCGGTCCGACGGGCACTGGTAAAACATTGCTTGCGCGTACGTTAGCTAAGATGCT
>DBBT01000093.1:7971-21266 GCA_002292345.1 Opitutia bacterium UBA977
GAAAATATCGTCCTGCGGCTATTACAGTCAGCGGATTACGATGTTAAAAAAGCCGAGTGCGGCATCATCTACGTAGACGAAATTGATAAGATCGGACGTAAGACAGACAATGTTTCGATCACACGCGATGTTTCTGGTGAAGGGGTGCAACAAGCACTGCTTAAGATTCTAGAAGGCACGGTTTGTAATGTGCCGCCACAGGGAGGACGTAAACACCCGAACCAAGAATACATTCAGCTCGATACTTCGAATATCCTCTTCATTTGCGGTGGTGCATTCGTTGGGCTTGATAAGATCGTCCAGGGGCGTATCGGCTCTAAGGCGATGGGCTTCGATACCCAGCACAATCTCCGTATGGATGAGGTGCCGCTGAGTGAGTTACTCCGCGACACACAACCGGAAGACTTGGTGCACTTCGGTATGATACCTGAGTTTATCGGACGGTTGCCGATGGTAGCGGTGCTCGATGAGTTGAGCCGTTCGGATTTGGAGCACATCCTGCAGGATACGAAAAATTCATTGCTCAAGCAATACGGTAAGCTCTTCTTAATGGAAGGTGCGAAGCTCCACTTTACACGCGATGCAGTCGCCGCGATCGCTGATAAAGCGATTGAGCTAAAGACTGGTGCGCGTGCACTGCGCGCGATCATGGAGCGTATCATGCTCGATGTGATGTATGACTTACCGCAGACTGAAAATGTCGATCAAGTGGTGATCAATCGCTCGGTCGTCGAAGGTCGTGGCAAGCCTAAGATTAAGTTTCACAAGGCAAGCAAAGTAACGAAGCCAAAGGCTACAAAATCTGAAGCGGCTAGCTCTGCCGATGCAGCTTAGTGGATCGGTAAATTGATGTATGCCGTGTGGTTTTCACGGCTAAATAATCGCGCTTGTCACCTCAGGCAGCTGTATTCGACGGCATCGTTTTTAGGTGCTTATAGCCGACCAGCTTTTGACTGTCTTCATCCCAGAGTCGCAGCTTGAGTGACTTCAAACTGGTGCGCAGTGTGAGTTCTGGCACTTGCTGGAAGAACGGCTCTGCATTGTGGCATTGCTCCAAGGAATAGTTGGGTATGCGAGAACTAAGGTGGTGAATGTGATGATAGCCGATGTTACCCGAGAACCATTGGAGAATTTTAGGTAGCTTGTAGAACGAGCTGCCTTGCATGGCTGAGTGTGTGTAGTCCCACTCTTCGCCGCTGCGCCAATAAGTGTCCTCGAACTGATGCTGCACATAAAACAGCCACACACCGAGCGTGCCTGCGACCGCTGTGACTGTTAGTTGTATGAATAAATAATTCCAGAAACCAAATATGGCACTCATTGCGATCGCATAAACGAGAATGGTTGCATTCATTGCCCATACAGAGCGCTTATCGAGCTTGCTGGCGTTGGTGTAAGCGACGCGTTGATAAAACAGGAATAGGCCGAGTGGGATGATGCCAAAGAGCACAAAAGGGTTGCGCGTGAGTCGGTAGCAAAAGCGTTCCCAGCGAGGGGCTGCTAAATATTCGTTGACCGTCATCGTCCATACGTCGCCGATGCCACGTTGGTCGAGATTTCCAGATGTGCCATGATGGATGGCATGTTGCCAGCGCCAATGGCGATAAGGCGTCAGCGTTAGCAGGCCTGAAATGAAGCCGACAATATTATTGGCCTTCTTTGAGCGAAAGTAGGAGCCGTGGCCACAGTCGTGAAAGATGATGAAAACGCGAACGAGAAATAGCCCAGCTAGAATTGCAAGCGCGATGGTCAGTGCCCAAGAGATTGTTATCGTGAAATACATGAGAGCCCAGAGGCCGATGTAGGGGATCACGGTATTGGTAATTTGCCAGACGCTTTTCTTTAGGCAAGGCTGTTGGTATTGCGCCACGATCTTACGCCATGAGTTTGGAGCTTCGCCCTGGTTGGATGGGGAGGGAAGTGTTTCGTCTGAAACTGAATGATGGGTTTGAGTCTCCATTTAATACTTAACAGATGTTTATATGAAAGTGACCGCAGATGGAAGTTTTATCTAAAATTTCAAGTGCTTGTTGCTCGGCGCTGCGCATCGCTGCTCGGTCGGTTTCGTTGCGATCGTCGTAGCCAGCCAAATGAAGCCAGCCGTGCACGAGGTAGAGGCTCAGTTCGCGGCTAAACGGTTCGCCTAGCTCTTCGGCGCGACTAAGTGCGTGATCGACCGAGACGATAATTTCGCCCGCCGATTCCATCTCAGTGTTGGCGGGAAAGGTAATGACGTCGGTGGCGCTGGGGTCGTCCATGAAGTCGTCGTGTATTCGACCGATAGTGGCATCGGTGACAAACACGACGGAAAGCTCGCCCGGCGCAATTGGAAATGCATTCGTTGCATCGAGTGCGCGGTATAGTTGCTTGGTCGCCTCGATGGGGTCGGCGAGTTGTTTATACTGGTTGTTTATTTCCAGGTGGAGTCGACTCATTATCTTGAGGGGATTGATTGCTTTGGCTTTTGCTCACATTTTTTTCGTTGATCTCTTTGGGATACTCCACCCGGGAGTGTAGCGTGTTGAGCAATGTATAGGTAAAGCTGCTACGGATCGCATGTAGCTCCTTGAAGGTCAGTGGGCATTCGTCGAGTTGACCGTCTTCGATCCGGCTTTTGAACATGCTATCGATGAGTTCCTCGATCGCGGGTTGAGTGACTTTTTTCAGGCTGCGGCTGGCTGCTTCGACACCATCGGCAAAGAAAATAATCGCACTTTCTTTAAAGGCTGGACGTGGGCCATCGTAGCGGTAGGTGCTTTCGTCTACTTTCTTGTTCTCCTGTGGCTTCGCTTGTTTGTTGGGAAAGGGTGGCTTGCTGTGCTTGTTCTGTTGCTGTTGCGCTTGGTGGTAGAAGTATTGGATCAGCCCTGTGCCGTGGTGTTGGCGAATTACATCCATAATGACGCGTGGCAGGCTATGTTTACGCGCGAGCTCGACGCCCTCCTTGACATGAGCTTTAATCACCAGCGCGCTCATCGAAGGATTTTTTTCTTCGTGTGGGTTGACGCCGCCTTTTTGATTCTCGGCAAAATACTCAGGTTTGACCAGCTTACCAATGTCGTGGAATAGGCAGCAGACGCGGCAGAGGAGGGGGCTGGCGCCGATTACTGACGCCGCGTTTTCTGAAAGGTTGGCGACCATCAAGCTGTGGTGATAAGTGCCCGGCGCTTCCATCTGCATACGGCGCAGAAGCGGGTGATTGAAGTCGGTGAGTTCGAGTAGTGTAATCTCGGTGGTGATTTTGAAGATCTGTTCAAATATGGGCAGCAGACCGACTGCGAGCACGCCGGAAAGCGCCCCGACGACAAGCGCAATCAAGGCTTGTTGACCGACAAGGCCAATGGAGAGATGGCCGATGAGGCCAAGTAGCGCACCAGAGATTGCCGCGGTGACACCTGCCATGAGCCCAGCTCGGACGAGCATCGAGCGCTTGCGGATGTGCGCCGAGATGAAGCTGCCAACGACGCCAGACAGAAAGGCGATCAGCAGGAACTCGACGGAATTATCCTGAATTATACCGAACAGCACCGCTATGATTAACGCGGAGATGACTGCGGGGGCGGTGCCGACTAGCACTGCGACGATCATCGGTGCCAGCGCATAAGGAGCAACGTAGGGGAGCATGCCCAACGAAGGGCGATTGTTGAGGAGGGCAATGTCTCCAATTTCCATGATCAGGCGGATAATTAGGAGATTGAGTAGGATGCTGACCGCGGCAATCGCGATCGCGCGATTACGCTTATGGAAATTCCGCAATCCTTGCTTCACGTAGATCATCACAGCTACGAGAAGGATGAGAGTCAGTGTCAGGCGTTCGAGGAAGAGTGGATTAAAGACGAGGGAGTCTCCACCGCGAGCAAGCTCGGCATCGTGGTAGGCTTGCAGGCACTCGATATCAATTTCAGTAATAATCGAGCCTGGCTCGATCAGAGTGTCGCCTTCTTTAAAGAGAATCGTCGGTGGATTGATGTCGCTAATAGCGCGCTCAATTGCGCGCGTTGTACCTGCTGCACTGTACAGTAAGTTCGGCTGTAGTCCGGCTCTGAATATGTCAAACAGTGTGCGGGCCTTGGCTCGATTGCCCGAGAGTGCATCGAGACGAACGCGTAGTGCGATGAGCGCATCATCATACGAGCGCGAGGAAGGTAGATTGTAGCGTCCTTCCTCATCGATCAACTGAATGACGGTTACTTGTGGAGAATGACCACCTGCTTTAAGGTTGGAGTAGATGCCGTCGTCATAGAGTGATTTGAGCACGTTGAGTGCGTCGTTAGTCAAACCAGAGCGTTCCTTCGGGTTGGTTTGAGCGGTAAATGACGTGATTGTTTCGGGGGCGATCTCTAAACCAGTTGCTTCAATCAGTTGTTTGGCGGTGGCTTCCAGTTCTGCGGTGACGGCCGCTTGACCTTCGGCTTCGTGATCAATCAAGGTCTTGGCAATACTGGTATTGAGGTCGCTAATGATCTCACGGAAGTCTTCGTAGGGTTGAAAGGTGCGTTGAAACACGGGAGGCACTTGTGCCCGCAGAGCTCGCACCTGCTCTTCTAGTAGCACTTGGCTATTTTGCTCGAAGGCAAATTCGGCAACGATACGTGATGAGGCTGGCTGATTGAGGATGACCTGTGGGCCTTGAGGCTTTTGACCGAGAAAGCAAATGATGACGACAAGTGCGGTAAACAGCAGAAATAGCCCTGTCTCGACGATGCGACTGGTTTCAAAGAAGTGCGAGGCGCCGATTCGCTCAGCCCCACGTCCAGCGTGTTCTTTTTTAAGCGGGAGTTGCGCGGCTTTCGCTTTGCGGGAGGATTTCTTTTTGAAGAATGCGGCCATGGGCTGTTTTCTCTAAGGGAGTCAGTTGGTTAACTGGAGGCTTCGAGTTAGGCTGATTTAGGTGCGGGATGTAGATGATAATCGGCAATCATTCTGCACTACGGGCGTAGGCATTAATGATATTTTGGACCAGAGGATGTCGTACCACATCTTGCCCGTCAAAGTAGAAGAGTCGTAGGCCTTCGATATTCTTGAGCAGCCGTGCGGCTTCTTTTAGGCCAGATTGCTTGGCCTTCGGTAAATCGATTTGAGTGATGTCGCCCGTGATGACCATGCGGCTACCGTCCCCTAGGCGGGTAAGAAACATCATCATTTGCTCATGAGTGGTGTTTTGCGCCTCATCTAGCACGACGAAGGCATTGGCAAGGGTGCGGCCGCGCATGTAAGCGAGTGGCGCTATTTCGATGATACCGCGCTCGACCATCTGCATAGTCTGCTCTTTACCCATCATGTCATGCATCGCATCATAGAGCGGAGTGAGGTAGGGCAGTATCTTTTCCTGTAGTTCGCCGGGCAGAAAACCGAGCGCTTCGCCTGCTTCGACAGCGGGCCGAGTGAGGATGATTCGCTCGACGTTGCCCGCTAGGAGTTCTTTTAGCGCCATCGCCATAGCGAGGTAAGTCTTGCCTGTGCCAGCGGGGCCGATACCGAAGGTCACTGTATTCTGGTCAATGCACTGTAAATAGCGCTTTTGATTGAGTGTTTTTGGGATGATACTCAGACGTTTGAGCTTAATGACCAAGGGGTTACTGTAAACCTCGCGTAGTTCGTTAGACTTACCTTCGGCGATACAGCGCAACGTGTAGTGGAAATCGGAATTGCGGATGCGGATGCCTTGCTGGTGAGCAATATCCAAGAAGCGAAAGAGATCTTGGACTTGCGCGATGCCTGCGACAGAGCCTTCGACACTGACCCAGTCGTCGCGGCTGGCGAGCACGACATCGAGCATGCGCTCGGCTTCGATCAGGTTGCGCGTGTCATTCGCGTATAGCTGACTGAGCAGTCGTGAGCTGGTGAAATGTATGGTTTCAGTAGGCACAGAGAAATTAGGTGTAATGATGAGGTGGTCGGTGTCCAATAAGTACGCGTGCTACCTTGGGTTGAACGAGTTGCTCAGCTAGGGTCATCGATGTAGGCGTGCAGCCGCTCCCACATCGCATCCATCGAGTCGGGCAGCACTCGGGTGTTGCCGATCACTGGCATGAAGTTGGTGTCGCCTTCCCAGCGAGGCACGACGTGGCAATGTAAATGGCAGGGGATGCCCGCTCCGGCAGCTTTGCCAAAATTGAATCCAGTATTGAAGCCACTTGGCTGCAAGGCGCGCACGAGGATCTGCTGAGCTTTTACAATTAAATCCATAAGTTCGTGGCGTTCCTCGGCCTTGAGCGCTTCGAGTTCGCCAACTTCTCGATAGGGCAGTACGAGCAGATGGCCTGCATTGTATGGGTAGCGATTCATTACGATGTAGTTCCACTGGCCACGGAACAGAATGTATTCTTTCTGATCTTCACCGCTTTGGTGAATTTGGGTGAAGGGGTTACCGCCATTATCGGGATTCTTCGGTGCAAGAATGTAGGGCATCCGCCAATAAGCATGTAGGCCCGGCATAGATGGCGGATGTTGCGGGGAAGGATTATTGGAAGCGGTATCGACCATATATATGATTCATAATAGTAGGGTGCTATCTCGATGCGTCGATTATTTATTGAGGTGAGTTTTTGGGGGTGTTGGCGGTCGCTGTGAGCTTTTTGAGGGTTGCTTTTGCAAGGAGTGACTTTCATAAAATCAAAATTACCATTATTTTATTTCGATCTCTTTTGCGCCCATCATGAGTGATTCAACTCAAGTTTTTATTTTTAAAAAGTTAGCTCGAGATCAACTCGTTGCGATTGGTATGTTGCTTGGCTTTGCACTCTACACGGTATGGGATCAATTCTTCTGGTGGGGTGCGCGTGAGGATTACAGTTTCGGCTATTTGGTGCCCTTCTTTGCGATCTACGTTATTTACGACCGCTGGCCAGTAATCCGCAGTTATTTGCGGAGTGGCGAGGCTCCGGAAGTGCTTGCCCCAGCTGCTGCTCCAGTCACCACAGGCCTGACGAAGATATTTGAGTGGATCGCGTATGCAGTGTTTCTCGCCGGATTGAGTCTTTTCGCGATCGGTGCATTACTGCGCTCTGTTACCGGCCCCCAAAATCCAGCTTCGTTGGCGATTGCTGCTGGCTTCGGTGGCTTACTGCTCAGTGTGGTCTTTATTATGACAAAGGAGCGTGTTGATGGCCAGTCTTTGCCACTGAGAAGTCGCTTGATGTTGACTGGATTATTTTTATTTCCTGCCCTGATCTGGCTGATTTCAGCGCCGATGGTGTCGGTGGTTGAGACGGAGATTCGTGTGTTTTTGCTGACGAAGGTGACGATCGTGGTGTTTAATATCTTCGATATTATAGGCTATGCGATTGAGCGAGAGGGCAATGTGTTGCTTCTACCAGAGGGGCAAGTCGGCGTCGAAGAGGCGTGTTCGGGTATTCGTTCGTTGACGGCGTGTTTGTTTGCCGGCTCGTTTTTGGCTGCGGTCTTCCTAGATCGTTTTTGGAAGAAGGTCCTGCTGGTTGCCGCGGCGATGGGTTTTGCGGTTCTGACCAATTTAATGCGTAGCTTATTTCTAACCTTGTGGGCTTATAATTTTGGCTCTCAAGCGATCGATGAGCATTGGGTGTTACCCTTGGTTGGTGATATTGGCAGTGTGCATGATGTGACGGGGTTTGCGATTTTAGGATTTACCTGCGTCGGACTGATACTGTTGCTGCCGGTTTTTAACTTTAGCCTGAAGGATTTTGATGACTCGGTTGAGGCGCCGCCTGTTTTTTCTGAGGACGAATAAGGCCTCGGCGCAGCCGTGTTTAGATGCTCAATGACTCGTGGAGTGGCAATTGATTGCCAGTGCACATAGTTGACGTCTGCTCAATTCCAACTTCTATTTAATTTTAGTGAACGATCCGAACCGAGATTTTAATGAAGTCATCCATACCATTCGTAAGGACGATTCACGCTACGCGCGTGGTGCGTATTACTTCTTGAGGCAAGCACTGGACTTTAGCTTGAAGAAAATGGCCAAGCAAGGCGAGCTGAACCAATCCAATCACCTAAGCGGCCAGCAATTGCTGGAGGGAATTCGGGTCTATGCGATGGAGCAATACGGTCCGATGGCGCGTTCCGTACTGGAATCTTGGGGGATTACCAATTGCCGAGATTTTGGTAACATCGTATTCAATCTCGTCGCTTGTCGGGTGCTCGGAAAAACCGATCAGGACAGCCCAGAAGATTTTAATGTCGGTTACGATTTTAAGACGGCCTTTGATGCGCCTTATGTACCCTCGATCAAACCCACGATTAAGCCCCCCCGCTTGCGTTAAGACGCTTTCGAGGAGTCGGTCTCAGTTGTTGCCGAGGGGGATTTGATGCTTTTGTTTTGAGCGGCAAAGTCTTCTTCGCTCTGTTCCACCTGTGCTTCGCGTTCTGTTAGAATCATGGATTTCTCCACCAATGTATTCTCGCATTCTTCGACGTAAAGCTCACGTTCACGGAGCATTTTGCGAGCTTCTTTGAGTGAAGCATCCTGTGCATCCAATGTTTTTTTGAGCGCATCGAGGGCGGACTTCGATTCGCTGGAATTAGAGGTATCATCCTGCCTGTTGGGAGAGGATTCGATGATTTTTTTACGCGCTTCAAGAAGGGCTTCTCGTTCGTTTAATTCGAGCTCGCGCGCACTAAATTGTTTTTCTCGTTGGTTGAGCAGTTCTTCGCGATTGATGATGTCGGCCTGTAACTCGAGTAGATATGCTTCCATGTCCTGTTGTCCGGCAGGTGATGCCAATGCGAACTCATCCATTGGATTCATCAAAGGCTTAAAGGCTTGATGGCCTGGAGCTTTGGTCGCGACGGCCATAGCGGCTTTTAAGCTTAGCTGGTATTTGGGTACACGTTTTGGCGCGGGTGGGTGGGGAGTTATATCCTGAGGGTCCATGTATAATGGGGTAAATTCTTTGAGTGAATTGTGACAGCTAAATAGTGAGAGAATTCGACTGTAATTTCAATACTTGAGCTACGTATTTGTGCGTAGAGCAACGAGTTAAACAAATTTATAACATTAACTAGAGGTTGCCCTCGTCACTTAAATAGAGTGTTTCCTTTAAAACTTAGTATCGAAATCGTAATACGAACTGAATTACTGTCACTGAATATATGGATTTTTGCCCCAATCATTTCTCTGCCGCCTCCACCCATGATATCATTGAACGCCTCTTCAGGGCGCCGGTCGAGCGCCATGTTTTGGATAATGGGCTAACGCTCGTCCACCGCCCTGACTTCTCCAGCGAAGTCGTATCGGTGCAGGTGTGGGTAAAGACTGGCAGCATTCATGAGGACGAGCTGATCGGTTCTGGTTTATCGCACTATCTTGAGCATTTGCTGTTCAAGGGCACTGCGCGTCGGGATGGCAAGAGCATCAGTCGTGAGGTGCACGCCATGGGCGGAAGCATCAATGCGTACACGACTTTTGATCGCACAGTCTATTATATCGATGCGCCGTCTAAGGCATTTACGCAGATAGTCGATGTGCTTTCGGATATCGTGCTGCATTCAACTTTACCTGAGCAAGAAGTCGAGCGTGAGCGTGATGTGATTCTCCGTGAGATCGATATGGGCTTGGACGATCCTGATCGCCAACTTAGTCAGGCGCTGTTTCGGACTGCGTTCAAATGCCACCCCTATCGGGAGCCAGTGATCGGGCATCGTGTACTGTATGAGCAGATCACGCGTGATGAGCTCTATGCGTATTACAAATCTCGCTATGTGCCTAATAATATCGTCGTGTCTATTGTCGGGGCTGTGCCGCCGGAGAATTGCTTACGTGAGGTTGAAGCGACTTTTGGTCAAGCCGCGCGTGGTCGTTTAGCACCAGTGCAAATCGAAGAAGAACCAATTCAATTGGCAAAACGCCGAGAGAATATCGTCGGAGATTACAACGTTTTTCGCGGTGGCATCGGTTTTAAGGTGCCGCATTTGAGTCACCCTGATTCGGCGCGATTGGATGCGCTGGCACATGCTCTGGGTGGCGGCGAAAGTTCGCTGCTCTGGGAGCGCCTGCGTAATCAGCAGAAGCTCGTGAATTATATTGATTGTCGTAATTGGAATCCTGGTGGGCGCGGGCTTTTCTGGATTTCATATGTTTGTGATTCGACACAGCAGGGCGAGGTTGAGAGTGCGATTCACGCAGTGATTCGCGAGGTCTGCGAGGTCGGGTTTGACGAAGCGGTGGTAGAGAAGGCGCGCCGTCAAGCACTGAGCGGCGAGATTAATGGTCGCAAAACAATGAGTGGACAGGCCTCTCGTTTGGGTACTGGTGAAGTGGTAATTGGTGATATTCACTATGGCCGCCGTTATTTGAAGCGTTTGCAGGCGGTGACTCTTCAGGATGTACAAGCAGTCGCGAGCACGTATCTGGTCGAAGAGGGCATGTCGGCAGTGACGCTTGGGCCAAAGCCAGATGCAGCAGGGAATCCGTCGGACAGTATTGCTGAGGTCTTGGCGCTGGATCCGTTTGAACTGGTTGAATTTAAGAGTGGTGTGCGGCTGCTGTTACAAGAAGACAAGCGTCTGCCAAAGGTGCATATTCGCTGTGTGATGCTGGGGGGGCCGTTTTATGAGCCAGCAGATCAGCGCGGTGTTACCGAGCTGATGGCCGAGTTGTTGACCAAAGATACCGCGCATCGGAGTGCCTCTGAAATCTCGACACTTATCGATAGTATAGGTGGCAGTTTTTCGGCAACGGGCGGAAATAATACACTGAGCTTAGCAATCGAGGTGTTGCCGTCGGATGTCGACGTGGCGCTTGATTTGCTCAGTGATGCTTTAACTTGTCCGACTTTCGACGAGGCGACGTTCCGTATCGAGTTGGATGCGCAGATCGCCAATCTCAAAGAAGAAGACGACGAGATTCTTGATTACGGCTTTCGTAAATTGCGCGAGCGCTTTTTCGGTGTACATCCGTTCGCTATTGCCTCGGATGGCCGCATTGCCGACTTAGAGCAGTTGTCACGTTTAGATGTGGTCGCTCATTTCGAGCGCCTAGTGACAGCGTCGAATGTGGTGCTCGCTGTGAGCGGCGATTTTGATCGGGCAAATTTACAGGCACGCCTTCAGCCCTTGCTGGAGTCAGGTATCACTACGAAGCCTTTCAAGGTGGATCAAACGCCGAACTATCCCGGCCCTGCTGAAACGGTGAATGTGGTGGAGGTGATGGATCGCGAGCAAGCAGTCGTGTTGCAGGCGTATCCTGATGTTGGTATCAAGGACGAGCGCTACGCTGTGGGAGAAATGCTGAACGAGCTCTTTAGTGGTATGTCGAGTCGGTTGTTCGAGCGGGTGCGAGAAGACAAGGGCATGGCATACTATGTCGGTTCGAGCCGAGTGGTTGGCTTACACAGCAGCATGTTTGTATTTTATGCTGGCACGCATCCCAGTCAGGCACCTGAGGTAATAATCGAAATCGATGCCGAAATTGCACGCGTTGCGGCAGGCAAGGTAACTGAAGAGGAGTTGGCGCGTTGTCGCACACGACTGAAAGCGGCACGGCCGATGGGGCGGCAGACCATCGGAGCTCGAGCGATGCATGCCGCAATTAATCTGACCTATGAATTACCACTGGCTGACGACGCCGAGCACGCTGAAAAACTCGACGGCATTGATGCAACAGCGATGGCGGAATTTGCCAAAGAGTTTTTCGATGTAGAGCGACAGGTGCGCATGATCGTGCAGCCGGCTTAGATGCTCGCGCTCAGTGGCGTTTCTTAATTATAGGCCTGCCGATTGTGTTTGCCTAGCTGTTCGCCGAAGCCAAGGCCTAGCGGTGTGCTGCCTGTTTGAGTCGCTTTAGCTGAGGACGAGGGTAAGTCTGCGTTCATTGCTAAGAATTTTGCGCAAAGCAGGCGTTTCCTGAGCCTCGCCATGCTGAACGATGCGTGAGCGATGTAATTAATGTTATTCTCGGTGAGTGCGCGGTCCCTACTTTTTGACAAATTTCGCCAGATTAATGACTTCGGCGGATGGAGAATGCTCGGTGGTTTGGTGTGAGCTGCGCGGATCAGAGGGAAATTGGATAGTTGATCTTGTCCAAGTGAATTTTATTTCCTGTGAATAAGCTATTCAAATCCTTTGTTTGGAGTGGCTTAAGTGGCTTATGCACAACTTGTTTACAACAGTATTAATGTAAAAAAACACTTGACGAGTGGGTTGCTGTGGGGCGATATGGGGCAAAAGGGGTCATTTAGCTGCATATGGGATTATTAACTACAGGAGGATTTATTGGCGAATTTCGCCATATTTTAGACGACAAAGGTCGTTTAACGATGCCTTCTGCGTGGCGCTCAAAGGGCGAGGATACTGAAAATTATTTCTTAGCATTGCCGAGTGTTGAAGGGGGATCTTCGGCATATGTGCGAGTATTGTCTCCCAAGCGGATTGCACAATTGGAAGAGACGATTTCGCAAATCAAGACGAGTGACCTCGAAGGAAACCGCATGGTGGTGGAGTTGATGTCGATGGCGCATCAATTTACTTGCGATAAGCAGGGCCGGATTAATTTGAACGAGAAGTTAGTGCAGCATGCTCAGATCAAGAAGGGCGTCGTTCTGGTTGGGATCATGTCTACTTTTCATATTTACAGCGAAGAATTTAGAGATGCAGCTGTGGCCGAAGGGCCGAGCGAACCAACGACTCGCGCGGCTGTATTTCAGCGGTTCGGTCTGTAATCAAAGACATCACAAACTATGCGTAATATATTCGAAACAATCTCCCGTCAGAATTTCAAAAGCTCCGGTTACTTCAGGCATCCGAGCAGTGAACGTCGGACGGAGTGGCAGTTTACGAGTCGACCTCATAGTCCATTTCAATCCGCTGACACAGTTCGTAGTGCCTTGCTTCGCCGCGAAAGTGCGCAGCACCGAAAACAACCAACAATCTCCTTACTACAAAATTGTGTAAATGTGCTCTTCCGTCGATGATGCTTTAATCCCAGCTGCGATTAGTGGCCACGTCCCCGTCTTATTTAATGAGACGTTGGAACTGTTGGCCCCGCGTGCAGGTGCGAAGTTACTAGATGGGACATTTGGTGGAGGCGGCCACACCCGTGCGCTGCTGAATGCGGCCGAAGCTGTGACGCTTGTCGCCATCGATCGCGATCCTGATGCGCAAGAGCGTGCGAAGTTAGTGGCAGATGAATTTGCTGAGCGATTTCGGTTCTATCCAATGAATTTCGGTGACCTCGCTGATTTAGATGAAACAGGGTTTGACGGTATCCTTTTTGACTTCGGGCTGTCTTCCTTTCAGTTGGATCAAACTGAACGCGGCTTTTCGTTTCGATTCGATGCGCCGGTTGATATGCGCATGAATCCTCAAGCAGGTATTAG
>DBBT01000093.1:21380-37555 GCA_002292345.1 Opitutia bacterium UBA977
GCTTTGGTCGCGGATGCGGTTGGTCCAACTCCACGTGGCCGTCAGGCAGTGAACCCTGCGACACGCACTTTTCAAGGAATTCGCATTGAGATGAACGATGAGTTGAGCGCGATAGAGCGTGGCCTGCCAGCAGCGTTTGATCGTCTTGCTCCGGGTGGTGTGCTCGCTGCAATAAGCTTCCATTCGCTCGAAGACCGTATCGTCAAGCGCTTCTGTCGTAAGATGGCAGGTCGCCCTGAGCACGCCAATGACTACCGGCCAATCGAGGAGCGCACTGTCCAAGCGAAAATGGTTTCAACTCGCCCAATCCTTCCGACGGAAGAGGAAATTAAAATGAACCCACGTAGCCGCAGTGCCCGTATGCGCGCCATTCGTAAGCTTTCCAACGACTAACTGGAACTACCCCATGACTAACATATCCCAAAAGGCCCGAGGCCATATTCTCTTTTTTGTGATCGCGACGATCGCGATCACTTTCGCTAGCGGCTTTGGCATCGTTTGGATGCAGCAGCAGATTTCCCGCACAGCAAAGCGCAGTCAACAGATTGAGTCACAGTTCGCCGAAACCGTCCGTAAGCTGCGTTATCTCGACGAGCGTATTGCAACGATGCATCAGCCGGTTGTGCTCCAAGGCAAAGTAGCTGGTACACTTCGTCCTTCTTTAGATAACCAAATTGTCTGGGTCCGCGAAAGCGGCGGGCCTAGTGGCCGAGCTTACGCAATCTCCGAGGCTGACGAAGCATCGATGGACTTGGCATTTCTCGACCTGAGCACTCAACGCTAACCAGCTAATCTACCTACTATGCATGTGACATCTGATTATTACCGTGGAGGGGAGCACCTACCAGCGACTCCGGATTCTCTTGTAGAGCACTCGAGTCGCTCTGTTCGTAATACGAAAGAAATCCAAGTCGAACCGCTGCGTCCATCAAATAGTACCATGCGGAAACTCGCTCGTCACTACAAAGACAGTCACTCGCCGAAGTATAGCACTTAGAGGTTTTTTATGAGCAAAGCATTCGTATCCACAGCACGTGCAGCATTCGTTTCAACCGCAGTCGCTTTTGCGTTCTGTGTCTTGATCGGGCGTTTGTTCTACTTGCATGTCTGGGAGCAGCAGGAGCTACTTGAGCATGTTGAAAACAATCGTAGAATGGTGCAAATAGTTGAAGCACGTCGTGGTAATGTCTTGGATAATCGAGGTAACTTACTTGCGACAACGCATACTACAATTGACCTTGGCGTTGACCCGCAGTCTGTTCGCGAAGAAGATCGCGAAAAGTTACCAGCGCTCGCCGCATTGATCGGTAAACCACTGTCGAAAATCGAAAAAACGATCACTACAAAGACGCGTAAAGGCTCTGCGCATTCTAAAGAAGTGAGTTTGATAAAATGGGCTTATTTGGCCAAGGGACTGGATGAAGATACTTACGACTTAGTTTGTGAGTTGGGTATCAAAGGCGTATATGGTAATCGCAAATACAGCCGCACATATCCGAGTGGTCAACTAGCTGCGCATGTTTTGGGCTATGTGAACCACGAAGAAACTCCAGTGACTGGGGTCGAGCGTTTCTTTGATTACTATTTGCGTGGTCAAGATGGCTGGCGCGAAACTGAGCGCGATGGTCGTCGTCGCGAAATGGCTCAGTTCCGTGAGCGTGAAGTGGATCCTACAGATGGCTTGAATGTGGCACTCAGCGTGGATCTCATGGTGCAGCACATTGTCGAAAAAGAGATCGCTCGTTTGGCTGCGGAATACGATCCACAGAGTGTCAGTATCATCGTAAGCGAACCATCGACCGGTGCAGTGTTAGCGATGGCAAATTATCCGACCTACGATCCAAACGAATTTTTCAATACTAAAAAATATCCGATCGATTCGCAGCGCAATCGGGCGCTGACCGATTTAATTGAGCCAGGCTCAACGTTCAAGATCGTACCTGCAGCTGCAGCATTAAATGAAGGAATTGTCGATCCTGCAGATATGTTTCAAACTGGCGTCGCACGTGTTAGCTACAAGGGCCGTTCACTCAAGCTCCCAGGTGATCACCATACATATGAGTCACTTTCGATGCACGATATCGTTGTAAAGTCGAGTAATCGTGGCGCAGCACATCTCGGAATGAGATTAGGTGAGAATCGTTTGCACGACTACGCGCGATCCTTTGGATTTGGTGAAAAAACTGGTTTCGATTTGGGCGGTGAAGTTTCTGGTACATTGCATCCGGTTAAGAACTGGGATGGTCTGACGATCACACGTTTGCCGATGGGCCACGCTGTGAGTGCCACGCCGATGCAGATTCATGGAGCAATGTCGGTGATTGCAAATAAGGGTGTGCTGATGGAGCCGTTGATTGCGCAACGTGTTTTTGATGCCGATGGTATTGATATGGTTCGCTTTTCGCCGAAAGCCAAACGGCGTGTGGTGTCCACTGAAGTGGCTAAAATAGTTGCCGATATGTTAGTCGATGTCGTCGGTAAAGAGGGCACTGCTCGCAGAGCGTTCATCGATAATTATTCTGTCGCTGGTAAGACAGGCACGACTCAGAAGATCATCAATGGTCAATATTCTCGGCAACATCACGTAGCTTCTTTTAGCGGATTTTTTCCTGCCGATAGACCTGCTTTAGTCATCACTGTTGTGGTGGATGATCCTCAGTCGAAGAGTGTTGGCTATGGGGGCACCGTCTCTGCTCCAGCCTTTCGTAATATTGCGGAAGCCTGTATCGCTTATTTAGGTATTCGGCCAGTCAAGCCGGATGCATCATTCCTAGCTTTAGAACACTCTCGATATGATCGGTCTCGCCGAATTTCAAATTAGCACACTGCTCACTTCGGTTAGCTCTCGCCAAAGTTACGCTCGAGCACTCAACGCCGACCAAGTGAACAATGATAATCGCTTTCCTATGAACCCCAGTGTTCAGGAACTCATCGAAGATGTCGAACTCTTCGCGCGCAAGGGCGACGGTGATCACGCAGTAACTTGCTTAATTACTGATAGCCGGCGCGTTGTACCTGGCGCGCTATTTTTTGCGATAGGTGGTCTGCGCACGGATGGTAATTTCTATGTGGAAGAAGCGGCGGATCGTGGTGCAGTGACGATCGTTACTGAACAAGATCTTGGAGCGCATTTCCCCATCGATTTTATTCAAGTGAAAGATGTACGCGAAACACTGGCACAGGTATCACGTCGTTTTTATGATAATCCCGATGAGAAGTTGCGTATCGCAGGAGTCACTGGCACCAACGGCAAGACGACGGTCTCGATGCTAGCACAGCATTTAATCGGTGGTCATGATTTTGTGGGATTACTTGGTACAATTCGTTATGATCTGGGTAAGCGCACGCTGCCTTCATTCAAGACGACTCCCGAGTCCGTCGATGTATATGCATTGCTCGGTCAGATGGTGGATAACGGTTGCGAAGAAGCTGTGATAGAAATCAGTTCACACGGAATTGATCAGAAACGTGTGCATGGGCTTAATCTTGAAATCGCAGTATTTCTGAATTTAACACAAGACCACATTGATTACCACAAGACAATGGAGGCCTACTATGAGGCGAAGAAAAGTCTCTTTATAGGTGGGACTGGTAAGGCACCTAAGGTCGCGGTGATCAATATTGATTGCCCATACGGTAAACGTTTGCACGAGGATTTGCCGAATGGCTTAGCTTCAGTGACTTTTGGGCTGAATGGGGATGCGTTGATTCGCGCTGATAATGTGCAGCTCTTCGCAGACCGTACTGAGTTTGATCTGATATGGCCCGAAGGCCAGGCTGCGGTCATATCACCCCTATTGGGTCGTTACAATGTAAGTAACTTGCTTGCCGCACTCGCGATCGGTCGCGCAAAAGGATATGACATCTTAGCGTTGCTGCATGCGTTACCAAGTTTCCCTGGTGTACCTGGCCGTATGGAGCGGATCAATGCAGGCCAGGAGTTTAACGTCCTTGTCGATTATGCGCATACCGATGATGCCTTGAAAAATGCTTGTGAAATGTTGCAAGAGATCACAGCTGGTAAATTAATTGTGGTATGTGGGTGTGGCGGTGATCGCGACCGTAGTAAGCGTGCGCCGATGTTGCGTGCTGCCTTGGAAGGCGCCGCAACTGTCTTTGCCACTTCGGATAACCCACGATCCGAATCAGTTGAGCAAATATTTGAAGATATGCGTGAGGCCTGCACGCCGGACGTGGCGCAACGCGTGATGTTTATTAATGATCGTAAGCGCGCGATTTCATTGGCATTGGATGTCGCGTCTCCTGAAGACTGCGTGTTGATTGCAGGTAAGGGTCATGAGACTTTTCAAGAGTTCGATGGCACCGTGATTCCGTTTGACGACCGTCAAGTCGCTGGTGAATTAATTCGTCTTAAAGCACTTAATACTCAGGAGGCGTAGTGTATCGATGGGGATAGCTATGAGCCGTTTCGATCCTAAAGACATTGCTGCGTGGTCAAAAGGTGTTTGGCAACAGGATGAATTACCTAGCAAAATATCTGGATTCTGTTTTGACGCACGGCAATTGGAATCTGGCGAATGTTTTGTTGCCTTAAGTGGCGGTGCGCGAGACGGGCATGCATTTACTGCGCAAGCTGCCGAGCTAGGGGCAAAGGCATTGATAGTGGAGCACCCGCAGGCTGTTTCGCTGCCTCAATTAATTGTCGATGACTCACTGCTAGCGATGGGTGCAATCGGTGCGGGTGTGCGTCAACGTTTCGTTCACCCGGTCGTCGGTATCACTGGTAGTTGCGGTAAGACTTCGACCAAAGAGATTCTGCGCGGGTTGTTGGGCGAAAGCAGCACGCATGCGACCGCTGGCAATTGGAATAACCGCATCGGCGTGGCGATGACGTTGTTTGGACTCGATTCTGACCAGCATAATTTCGCGGTGATTGAGGCAGGTATTAATCAACCCGGTGAGATGGCTCAGTTGGGCACGATGATTGAGCCAGACTTGAGCCTTGTGACTAACATTGAGTCCGCACATTTAGAGCTGCTTGGTTCACTGGAACAGGTAGCTATTGAGAAGGCTGAACTGACGCTGCGTTCACGACTCAATGCGCCCGTAGTTCTACCTAACTCAGTCTTTCAGTATGCGCCGTTTACGGCCTGTGCAGAGCGGGCGCTAGTACTGGCAGCCGAGGGTGAGGAGGTGTCATTACAAGCGTCCCGTGTGATCCGTTACCGTCTGAATGTTGTGGGAACCGGGCATAGCAGCCTGCATTTACGCCAAGATACAAGCGATGAGCACTTTCAGATAGCAAGTCCGAGCGAGGGGATTTGTGCGAATGCTGCTCTGGCGATTATTGCGGCCCGTGAGCTAGGTATTACGGACGCTGTGATTCGTGAGCGTATTTCGGCATGGCAGCCATCTTCAAGTCGAGGACGTATTGCAACTCAGGGCGCGCAGACTTTTTATATCGATTGCTATAATGCCAATCCGGCGTCGATGAGAGATTCGCTTGCGGCATTTTGCCGCGCCACTTCCCCCAGTCAGGCGCGTTGCTATGTAATTGGGGCTATGAATGAGCTAGGCGCAGAGTCGCTGGCGTTGCATCGAGAAGTAGGGCGTCTGCTTAGCTTGCGAGCTGAAGATCGGGTGCTTTTCGTAGGGTCAAGTGCACTCACACAGGCATATACCGACGGTGCGATTGAGGTAGGTGCAGAACAGGCACAGCTTAATTGCTGTACGAATATCGAAAAAATGAAATCTTTCGTTGCTGATTTTGCGGGGGCGCTCTTTCTGAAGGGTAGTCGTTCCTACGCACTCGAAGAACTTTTACCGCTGGAATTACGCTGATTTCAGATCTTAGACTTTCACTATTTAACAATGCTCAGTTATCTCGCCGATTTTGAAGCCTACTTTGGGCCGCTCCGTCTTTTTCGTTATCTTACCCTGCGAGCCGCATTTGCCGGGCTGACCGCGATGGGGATCGGCTTCATTATCGGGCCTTGGCTATTTGCAAAGCTTCGCGCGTTGAGTGCCAAACAGTCGCTGCGCACCAAAGATGAGGTGGGTGTATTGGCGGATCTGCATGCCTCAAAATCGCAAACGCCGACAATGGGTGGGTTGATGATTTGTGTTTCTGTGATGGTCAGTGCAGTGCTGTGGGCACGGCCGAATGTTTATGTATATACTGGCCTGTTAGTTTATCTCGGCCTGACCGTGATCGGTTTTATCGATGATTATTTAAAAGTCGTAAAGAAGAACAGCGCCGGGCTTTCGGGTCGTTGGAAGTTGGCTGGGCAAGGGTTGCTCACTATTGTGGCGCTGCTAATGTTGCTGACGTGTCCTGAATCTGCTGAGCGTATGCGCGAGTTGTGGGTGCCGTTTTATAAGGAAGTTCTGTGGTCGCATATGTCACTACTCTTTCTGGTACCATTCTTATTTCTAATTCTCGCAGGTTCGAGTAATGCGATTAATCTAACCGATGGAGTTGATGGTCTCGCGATTGGTTGCACAGTGACAGCTGCCATGGCGTTTGCGATTATGGCCTATGCGGCGGGTAATACGATCATCGCCAATTATTTATTTATTAGTTACATTCCAGGTGCGGGTGAGTTGGCTGTAGTCTGCTCAGCGCTGCTCGGTGCGAGCCTTGCTTTTCTTTGGTATAACTCACATCCCGCTGAAGTCTTTATGGGTGATACCGGTTCGCTGGCACTGGGTGGTCTGATCGGGATGATTGCCTTTATGGTACATCAACCGCTGACTCTGATTATCGTGGGCGGTATTTTTGTAATGGAGGCGGGTTCGGTGATCCTGCAGGTCGGTTCTTTTAAATTACGTAAGAAGCGCATTTTCAGAATGTCACCGATACACCATCACTTTGAGCTCAAAGGCTGGCACGAGAACAAAGTCGTGATTCGTTTTTGGATTATCTCTCTAATTTTCGCGATGGCTGGATTAGCGACGCTGAAACTCCGTTAGTGGTCATTCGATCGAAGCCGCAGCTAATATTCTCTAGACTGCAAGGCATCGCGTATAGCTTGGTGAGTGGCTACTTTGAATGTTATTCGAACCACATTAATATGGGTAGAGTGCGTTTAAGACTTCGTTATCTTGAGAGATCACTGGCTCATCTACACTAAATGATCTGCTTGCGGTTTTTGGCTTTAATAATTGCTCACGCTGGTGAGGAACTTGTCAATCTGGACTGGCACTTGGTGGGAAAGACATAAAAAAACGGCCACATCCGTAAGGAAGTGGCCGTTTTAGGAAAAAGGAGTGGTCGCGGCTTACTCTGAATGGATCAAGATTTCCTTCGCACTGAGGCCTTGTTTGATCATCGGTAGAACGTGTTCGGTGTAAGGCACGATTACTTCAAGAAGGTAAGGGCCGTCGTGGGCGATCATTTCCTGAATCGCGCCGCGAAGATCTTTGCGTTTGACAACGCGCTGACCGGCAACGCCGAAGCCCTTCGCAATCATGACGAAGTCTGGATAGATCGCTTCGATATTATCTGGGCCGCCGATGTTATCCTTATCGCAAAGGACTGTTTGGCCACGGACACTTTCGTACATCAAGTCTTCCCACTGAACAACCATGCCGAGGTGTTGGTTATTAAGGATGATCGTCTTGGCGTTGATCTTCTCGATCGCGGACGTAGCGAGCTCTTGCACGTTCATGAGGAAGCAACCGTCACCATCGATATTGACCACAAGTTTATCAGGGAAGGCAACTTTTGCGCCGATTGCGGCGGGAAGGCCGAAACCCATCGTGCCGAGACCCAGTGAACTTATATAAGTGCGAGGCTCACGGAATTTGAAGAATTGTGCGGCCCACATCTGGTGTTGGCCGACGCCAGTGGTGATGATCGCATCGCCCTTAGTTTCTTCGTAGAGCGCTTCGATCGCTTCTTGCTGAGTGATGTGACCGCTCTTGTCGAAGCTGAATGGATATTTTTCTTTCCACTCGTTGATGGTCTTCATCCAAGCGCTGATGTCAGGCTTGCTGAGTTTGCCATCCTTGCATAGTTCGATCAGGCGAGTCAGTGCATACTTCACATCGGAGTGGATCGCATGCTGCACGCGCTTGTTCTTATTGTGTTCGGAGACGTCAATATCAATGTGGATGATCTCGGAGTCGGGAGCAAATTTCGAAACAAGACCAGTAATGCGGTCGTCAAAACGAGCGCCAGCACAAATAAGGAGGTCGCTATCGCAAACAGCCCAATTACCAGCAACTGTGCCGTGCATGCCGAACCAGTACAGTGATAGTGGGTGCTCTGCGTCGAATGCACCGAGCCCCATGAGTGTCGATGCAACAGGTATGCCTGTAAGCTCAGCAAATTCACGCAGCTCGAGATGCGCTTCGGCCGAGACGATGCCACCGCCGATGTAAAGTACTGGGCGCTCAGCTTTGCCGATCAGATCGAGGACGTTGACCAACTCTTGATCAGTCGCTTGTGGCTTGATCGCATCTATTTG
Organism: Opitutia bacterium UBA977; assembly: GCA_002292345.1. Classification (GTDB taxonomy): domain Bacteria; phylum Verrucomicrobiota; class Verrucomicrobiia; order Opitutales; family Coraliomargaritaceae; genus Lentimonas. The sequence goes on from DBBT01000093.1 coordinate 29,813, forward strand.
GTAGCCAGGGAGGTCGACTTTAGCCGGGAAAGTTGGCTTAAAAATAGCTTGTTGTACATCTTTTGGGATGTCGATTACGACCGGACCTGGACGGCCGGTGGTAGCTATATGGAAAGCTTCTTTGACGACGCGTGGCAGGTCCTCTTTGTTCAATACCAGAAAGCTGTGCTTCACGATCGGCAAAGTCATGCCGAAGAAGTCAGTTTCTTGGAATGCGGTCTTGCCGATAAACTGTTGGTAAACTTGTCCCGTGATCGCGATCAGGGGAATGCTGTCCATGTAAGCGTCAGCGATGCAAGTCACTAGATTTGTGGCGCCGGGGCCGCTGGTGGCCATGCAGACCGAAGCTTCGCCTTTGGCGCGCGCATAACCATGTGCCATAAATCCGCCGCCTTGCTCCATGCGAGGCAGTATCGTGCGGATCTTTTTACTCTTAGTGAGTGCTTGGTGAAGCTCCATCGACGCCCCACCAGGATAGGCAAATACCACGTCCACTCCCTCGCGCTCAAGAGAGGCGACTAAGGCATCGGCACCCTTCATTTCGGGGCCAATTTCGTCCTGTTTAGAAGGGTCGATTGTTGTATCGGATTTCATTATTCTGTGGTGTTTTGTTGTGTTCTTTAAGTAAGGGAAGCTGCAACCTCTGGAAAAGTGAAGGACATAGACAGTAAAAGGCGCTCAAATCAAGCACGGAAGAGCCTTGCGGGAGACGCTGTTTCTTTTCAATTTCACTGTCATGCCAAAAGTTTTGTTTTTAGGAGATATCGTGGGGCGTCCGGGGCGCACCTTTGTGGCTGAGCGGGTGGCGTCACTCAAAGCAGAGCTTGGCGCTGATCTGGTGATCGCGAATGCCGAGAATGCTGCCGGTGGTGCTGGCATTACTAAAAAAATCGCTGTGGCGCTGATTGGGGCGGGAGTCGATGCCATCACACTGGGCGATCACGTTTGGGATCAGAAGAATTTTGAGAACGAAATCGATGGGCTGGAGCAAGTCTGTCGGCCCGCGAATTTACCAGAGCAGAATCCGGGACGTACGCACTTGGTCATCGAGAAGGACGGTTTTCGACTCGCGATTTTAACCGTGCTGGGACGTAACTATCTGACATTAAAGTCAAGTTGCCCATTTAAAATGGCAGATGTGATGCTCAACGAGCTTGAGGAGCAGTGTGACGCGTTTTTCGTGGAGGCGCACATGGAGGCAACTTCGGAAAAGATCGCACTGGGCTGGTATCTTGATGGCCGCGCTGCTGCCGTGGTAGGCACACATACGCATGCGCCGACTGCGGATGGTCGCGTGTTGCCGCGAGGGACAGCGTTTTTAAGCGATGCAGGAATGTGCGGGCCGTATCATTCCGTACTGGGCCGTGACGTTGGGCCAGTGGTGGCAAGTTTTCTGGATGGCATGAAGCGGCGTTTTCCAGTGGCCGAAGACGACATTCGGATCTGTGGGTGCCTGATCGATATCGACGCAGCGACTGGCTTGGCTACCAGCTTCGAGCGAATCGAAGTGGTCAAGGACTAGGCGTCGATCACCAGATCGCTGTCGCCTTTGGGGGCGCAGCAGCAGAGAAGAGCATTACCTTGGTCGGGTTCACCTGAGTGGCCCATTGGGTATTCGACTGCGCCGGAGACTACTTTTTGCTGGCAGGCGGTACAGTTACCCATACGACAACCGTAATCGAGATCGAGGTCGTTGCTCTCCGCGAATTCGAGGATACTTTCTTCGTCGCCAGTCCAGTTTAGTTCGACGCCAGATTTTTGAAAAATAATTTTAACCATGTCTCGCATCGAAATCGGAAGTGGAGGAAACGCAAACTGTTAATGCGTATGTCGGATGAAGATGCAGAGTCGGATTAAAATTATGGGTGAAATTCATTACTGACTTGCTTCGCCATCTACGGCAGACCTCATTCTGTCTCTAATCTCCTAAAATCCTGCTACCAATGTCCAAAATTCGTCAGATCGATTATTCTACGCCGCGCACACTACATGCTTACAGTGGTAAAAGTGTGGTGCGCATGACTGGGGATGAGACGCGTTATAAGTTTACCGGTGAAATGATTGCTGGTGTTGAGGGCGAATTCGCGAAAATCGGCGAGATCCGTAAAGACTGGCAAAAGAGCGCTTTCCCGCTGCCATGGACGGATTCACCGGATGTGGTGCGCCCTGATTAGCTCGACTGCACTGTATTCCTGTAGATTCTGCGTTCTCCGCGCTTGACAGCGGTCTATGTAGCCCGTTTTTTCCTCGCTCTTCACAACTTCCGGCCTCTGGCCCTGAAATCTACCGAAACAATAACAATATATGGCTCTTAAAATCCGCCTCCAACGTCACGGTGCTAGTCACCGTCCCTTTTATCGTCTAGTCGTCACCGAAGCTACTGCTCGTCGTGATGGTCGTTTTGTCGAGGTTCTCGGCACATACGAGCCACAGGCTAAGCGTACGACTGATGAGCTCAACCTGAAGGTTGACCGTATTGATTATTGGAAGTCTGTTGGCGCTAAGCCTACTGACACAGCTGCGAGCTTGATCCGTAAGGCTCGCCGCGATGCAGCTTCTGAAGAAGCTGCACCTGCGGCTGAAGTTAAGGCTGAAGCACCTGCGGCTGAAGTTAAGGCTGAAGCACCTGCGGCTAAAAAAGCACCGAAGGCTAAAGCAGCTAAAAAAGCTAAAGCAGCTCCTAAGGCTAAAGCAGCTACTAAGGCTAAAGCAGCCGAAACTAAGGCTGAAGCGCCTGCGGCAGCCGAAACTAAAGCTGAAGCGCCTGCGGCAGCCGAAACTAAAGCTGAAGCATAGGCTGGTCCACCCCTGATCTTTTAGGTCAACCGACCGATTGCACCATGCACATCGAGTTTGATATTTTAACCCTCTTCCCAGAAATGGTGGAGGGTTTTTTATCGTCCAGTATGTTGGGTCGCGGGCAGCGCAATGGCTTAATTCGCGCTGAGGCTCACCAACTACGTGATTGGACCACGGATAAGCACCACAAGACCGACGAGATGCCCTTTGGTGGCGGAGCGGGGATGGTGATGAAGCCTGAGCCGATCTACGCGGCAGTCGAGTCGATGCGTCGCCCAGAGACCACGGTTGTTTATATGGCACCAGATGGCGAGCCGCTGACCAGTCAATTGGCTCGCGAGTTGGTGCAGGAAAAGCACCTTATTATTTTAAGCGGTCATTATGAAGGAGTGGATCAACGCGTTCGCGACGATTTGATCGACCGAGAAGTGAGTATTGGGGATTATGTGCTGACCAACGGCACCTTGGCTGCGGCAGTGATGATCGACTGTATCAGCCGATTTGTGCCTGAGTTTTTAGGTGATGAAAAATCCTTGACGGAGGAATCCTTTATGACCAACTTCCTCGGCTTTCCTCAATACACTCGTCCTGCGGATTTTCGCGGTATGGCTGTACCAGATGTTTTATTGTCTGGGGATCATGCAGCTATTGCGAAATGGCGACGTGAACAGCAGATTGAAAAGACCCAGCAACTAAGACCAGATATTTTACCAAACGGAGAATTCCAGCAATGAGCCAAGCAATCCTAGAAGACATCACTAAAGATCAACTTACGAGCGACCGCGCAGACTTTAAAGTCGGCGACGGCGTTCGCGTCCACCTCAAGGTTTCTGAAGGTGACAAGACACGTATCCAGATTTTTGCTGGTATTGTTATCGCTCGCAAGGGCGGCAGTGTCCAAGAGACCTTCACTGTGCGTCGTATCGCATCCGGTGTTGGTGTTGAAAAGGTATTCCCTGTTCATAGCCCATCAATCGAGAAGATCGAGATCGACCGTGAGTCCGTCACTATGCGTGCTCGTATGTATTACATGCGTGATCGTATCGGTAAGGCTGCTAACCAAGTTAAGGAAAAGCGCTTGGTCGAAGCTAAGCGTAAATAAGCGTTTCGCAGATACTTTTAAAAAGGCCGTCCCGTTTTGGGCGGCCTTTTTTGCGTTCATCGTCAATTGCTGGGAAACGTGTTGATGGTAGCGCCGCATGCCCCATGCGGTATCAGATAGTAGGTTGTCGTAAGCTTCGGCACTGAGGGAAAGCGTCTCTGGTACGAGTTGAGTTGGCTTCTGGTAGCAGATCTCCGGGCAATGCGAAATCGCATCCACAATGATAACTTATTAGTCGTTAGTGAGAGCACAGCCGAAATTAATGGCACGGTGATAGACTCTGATCCGAAAATAAAAATACTGGTCATCAAATTTCACTTATGTACTGTAATTGTATGAAATTCTTTATCCCCGTAATCGTATTACTCTCCCTCTCTTTCTTGTCTCCTATTGTAACCGCTCAAGGTCTTGGCAGCAGGCTGAGTGAGCCGTTGCTTTGGCCCGCTAAAGTTGGGCTTAACGAGATCGATTTCAAAGTCGCCAAGGATGATGAAAAGAACCAGAAATTTGTCTATCAGACAAAGCACTTTGAGTTAAACACACCTTTCAAACTAGATCCTGGAGATGTGAAGCAGGTAATGCGTATTTTTGAGTCAACGCATACTGCGGTGAGAGCCATGCCCTTTAATTTTGAACGACGTATGCCACGCGATTTTACTGTGAGGCTGTATCCCAACCACGAGGCTTATATAGATGCAGGTGGTTATCGTTTTGATAATGCGCGCTATATTGCTGATCAAGAAGTTTTGTTTCTATCCCCTAAGATATTGGACCTTAAAAAGTCATCTGCAGGTCATTACAATTTAGGCAGGATTAAAACGAGTGAGATTATCGGCGAAGTCACTGAGCAGTTGTTAGCTGATTATGAATTCCCATACTGGTTGAAGCAGGGGATTGCGCGCTACATGGAGTTGGTGCCTTACAAGGATGGTTACTTTCAATTTGATCAGCTTGATGTCACTTCGGAACTAAAGCGTAACGCGAAATCGCTCAAAGAGCGTGGAATAATGTCCAAAGACGGCATGGTTAAAGCAAAGGTAAAGGACACTGGCCCAGCGATGGCATCTGCCGGAAAACTAGCTAGTACCGGATTTGTTTGGGTGGCTTACATCTTTCAATTATCTGACCCGGAGGTAGGCGAGCGTTTTAAAAAGTTCATCCATAGAACTCCTGGTTCATGGGAGCGAGGAGCAAATAGTTATCGAATTCTCACTGATCACAGTACTGATGTAGGAATGGATATTCGTATTGATGAAGCACTACGCGCCATTGGCATCGAGGTTTTTTTCTACGAGGATTAAGGCGATATCTACTCGAGTGCCTATGTGTGAAGATCGTATCTGGTTTTCTGACAGATAGTCTCCTTGGTTTCTCTGTTTTAGTCTTTGCGACAGAGAAACCACCCCGGAATCTCGGATGTGTTGGAGTTTATGAAGGCGGTAAAGCAGCGTTTATTAGTTTGGTATAATCATTCGCATCAGCGCTATAGCACATTGTGTGCGGAACGCTTTAAGTAAGTCCTGATCGAGGGGCAGGGTAATCCCCTGCAGATGATGACCGCTTACATTGACCTGAACGCTTATTGACTGTGAACATTTGCGTTTAGGAACCTTGCCAGCAAACGGTTTACCCATAACTTATTATGGTTCTACTCTATATTTTATGAAAACCTTATTTCGAATATTTGCTGTTCTCTTGGTGCTGCTCTTGATCGCCCTTGTCAGCGGGTATTTTATACTCACCAATGCGGGCTTCCAAAAAAGTCTGGTCGAGAGACAATTACCTGAAGGCAGTTCGATCGGGTCGATCCATGTGACAACGACGCAGGTGACGCTCTCGGGCTTGATCTTGATGCTTGAGGATGGCACGCGGGTGGAAGTCGGCACTGTTGATACCGCATTTGAGCCGCTAGCGGCCGTGTTTGATCAGACAATCAAGATGGGCGTCTTGCAAGTAGAAGGGCTTCGTGTCGATCTTCCGACGGTGACTGAGCCGACTGTTGCTGCTGGTCTATCAACCGCAGAAGGTGAGCCTCGCCTTGAGACGGTACCTTCGACGCCAACTGCTACCGAATCAGAAGCATCGACGAATCCGATGGAAGCGCTGAATGCATTGGGCAACTTTGAGTGGTTACTCGATATCGATGGAATCGATTTTGAAGGGGTGATTCATGACGGGCAGGGCTCGATGTATGGGGTGCAGGTCGATTCACCGGCAATTCGCCCCGGAGAGTCTTCGACCATCGATGCGTCACTCCAATTGCTGACGGATGCTCCGTTGCCGTCTGGCTTAAAAGTCTTTGATTCAACTGCGACGCTGAGTTTTAAGCAGAAAGCCGAAGGTGGCTTTGAATCGCTGCAACTTGAGTTGAAGACATTGGGCGCGGATGCCCAAGGGCGGCAGTTGATCTCGGTGCAGGCGGCATTGGAGCTGGAGGTCGATGACGCTGCGTGTGTGGCAACTACTTCAGTGACCTTCAATGCCGACCTGCCAAAACCGCAGGTGATAGCTCCTGAGTTGGCAATACTGGGTGCATTGCAAGTCTCTGGTAATACAGTGGCATCGACTGACGGCAAGACGATGATACTCAGTGCCGCGAATTTGAACGTTTCTGCTGCGGGTGCTGAGCTGTTGGCTCTAGACTTAAAGCGCAGCTTGGTGTTTGGCGCCGAACCAGATTTGTCGGGTGAGTTACTGGATATTACGATCACAGCGCTGCAGCTCGAATGGCTCAACCCATGGCTGCCTGAGCTACAAGTCCAATCGGAGGCACCCATTTCGCTCGCACTGTCAGTCGCAGGTGCTGCAGACGGCGCCTTTATGTTAACCTTTGACGAGCCGCTGCAACTCGGGCCGTTGACTGTGGCTGAGGCGGCAGCGCCGTTGGTTCAGGATATCGTCGTGATCGCCGCACCTAAGCTTCAGGTCCGATCCGGTCAGTTGAAGTATTCGCTCAACGCAATAAGTGTTGCAGACAAATACGGCTCCTTCATCCAAGGCAGCTCCAGCGGTGTGATTCAGTTGGATGCGATTCGCGACGCTGCGAATCCCTTTGCGGGTGTTCTGGCGCAGACGAAGTTGCAAATCGGGCTCCAAGAGCTCTTCCAGTTGCCCGCCTTAGCGCGAAGTGCTTCAATCGTTAGTGGTCAACTGTCATTAAATGTGAACGTCGATGCGGCTGCTGATGAGCCGCTTCGGTTACAAGCGAAGATCAAGGGCCTACGTGCGCGTAGTATGCCGAGCGTGGCGAAAGACTATGACCTCGCTTTAGCAGTGAAACCAACACTAAAGCTCGGTGAATGGGCGATCGGGGCAGATCTTCTCGTGGGGTCACCACGCCGCCCTTCAACGAGCCTTCAACTCGCAGTTGAGGTGAATCCGAGCCAACCACCGATGACTTTTTCCGCAGCGCTATCGGGTCCACATGTGACTCAAGAGGATCTTTCGATTCTAAGTGCAGCCTTTACGCCGAGAGAACAGGCAATCTCAGAGCCAACATTATCACGTTCGAGTGCTGCGCGTGGCACAGAGCAGCCTCAAGCAGCTCGCGGCGTTGGAGTTGATGGGTCTGGCACTGTGCCCCCTGTATGGGCGATGCTGGATGGACGTGCCACGATCAGTATCGACGAATTTCGACTCGATGCGGGTCAGGTGATTGAGGCGATTGCGCTCAAGGCAGTGGTTTCTGAGCCGAAGTTGATGGTGAATCCCATTTCAGCGAAGATCGGCGAGGGTGAGTTGAAGGGCAGTAGCACAGTCTTGTTTGCCGCTTCGCAGGCAAAGCCCTACAGTCTCACTGCGGATATCCGTTTTGCAGATGTAAATCCCGCGTTTTTCGTTAA
>DBBT01000093.1:37580-65554 GCA_002292345.1 Opitutia bacterium UBA977
GATGCGGCGGTTGAAGACTCCACGGCAACCCTCAAAATTAGCGGTGAGGAGGGGATCTTGACCGCGTTTGAAATGGATGAGCGCCAGCAACTCGGTCTTGGTCTTGCGGGATTGCTAGGGCAGAGTCTGGATCGCCCAGGGATTGCTGCCCTTTCGCGCACCATTCCGTATTTTAAAGATATTCTCTTTGATAGTTTTGTCTTCGAACTTACGCGGGGTGCGGACAAGCGAGTGTTAATTCCACAGCTGCGATTGATGGGAGACAGTATTTTGATCGATGCGTCCGGCTCAGTGGCCCCGAGCGGTTTAAGTGAGATAATGGACCAACCGTTGAATTTGACTCTGTCACTCGGAGCAAAGGGTCGTCTGACTGAGTCTTTAGAAACGCTTGATTTGCTGCAGCCCAGCACTGCCGAAGACGGCTTTAGGCGTTGGAATAAGGATATTCAAATTACTGGTAGTTTAGCCGATCCAGATACTGGAGAATTGATGGATATTTTGAATGATGCGGCGAAAGGAGCTTTCTCGACCTCGAATAAGCGAGAATCCGTACCAGCGGAAACTGATCCGAGTCAGCAACTGTCGACTGAACTAGTGCCTCAGGCCGATGGCACTGGCGGCACCGCAGCTGAACCAGAAGCGCCACAAAAAAAATCTAAGCAAGAACGCCGCCGTGATGATATTGAGACGGGCTTGGACTTGATAAATTCCTTCTTTGGAAATTAAGAAAGCGCCTATTCGGGGTGATTGGTGAGACGATTACGTAGGTGTCGCCGAATTCTGTACTGCCTGTAAATCTGAGTAGGGGCAGGCATCACGATTTTGCACAAAAAAGCCGCTCGGTAAGAAACGTCCTTTGATCGAAAATGCTGAAATTAGATTTAGCCTTGGATCTCTGTGAAAGCCCAGTCGAGCCATGGCAGTAGCGCCTCGATGTCGGCGGTGTCGACGGTTGCACCACCCCAGATGCGGAGGCCGTCGGGTGCGTCGCGGTAGCTGCCGAAATCGTAGCCAACGTCTTCTTTGTCGAGCATGCTGACGAGCTGCTTAGCCTTGGCTGCTTGCTCCTCGGCGGGCAGGGCTTGGTACCAATCTGCAGTGATCTTTAGGCAGATGGATGTGTTCGAAATCGTGGTAGCGTCTTCGGCGAGGAACTCGATCCAGTCTGTTTTTGCTACCCAGTCGGCAATCGCTTGAAGATTCGCTTCGGAGCGCTCGATCAGTGTTGGCAACCCGCCAATACTTTCTGCCCAGCGCAGGCCGTCGACTGCGTCTTCGATGGCGAGCATGGAGACGGTGTTGATCGTCGCACCGCTGAAGATGCCTTTGATCAGCTTGCCGCCGCTAGTCATGCGGAAGATTTTTGGCAGTGGCCATGCAGGAGTGTAGCTTTCGAGACGTTCGATCGCTCGAGGGCTGAGCACGATCATGCCGTGTGCGCCTTCGCCACCCATAACTTTTTGCCACGACCATGTGACGACGTCGAGCTTCGTGAAATCGATGTCCATCGCGAATACTGCAGAGGTCGCGTCACAAATCGTCAGGCCTGCACGGTCGGCTGGAATCCAGTCGAGATTCGGCACCTTTACGCCAGAAGTGGTGCCGTTGTAAGTGAAGACCACGTCGTTGCTGAAGTTGACCTTAGAGAAGTCGGGGAGCAGGCCGTAGTCGGCCTCGTGCTTGGTGATATTGTCGAGCTTGAGTTGCTTGACGACGTCAGTGACCCAACCCGAGCCAAACGATTCCCATGCGCACATTTCTACGCCGCGTGCACCGAGCAGCGACCACATGGCCATTTCGACCGCTCCAGTGTCTGAAGCGGGTACGATGCCGCAGACGTAGCCTTCAGGCAAATCGAGGATGGAGGCGGACTTGTCGATCACTTCTTGAATGCGCGCCTTTGCGGGTTTGGCGCGGTGGGAGCGGCCGACAAGTGCTTCGTTAAGGGCTTTGAGCGACCAACCGGGACGCTTGGAGCACGGGCCAGATGAGAAATAAGGACGTGTTGGTTTAACTATTGGTTTCATGGAACTGCTAGTGACTGAACGTTGTTTGATAGGACTAATCTTAACCCTGCTTCACCGCTTTCTTCTTGGCTGCCTTTTTCACTGGGCGTGGTGCAAATTCGAAGCCGATCTTGCCATTTTCAAAGTCTAGGGTGAGGTGGGCTTTAAAGGTGCGCTTGGTGCGCTTCGAGATGAAGCCGTCGAGCAGTGGTGTCTTACCCTCGGTAAATAGCTGTTCGATCGACTCGGGATCGAGCTCTTTCTGCAGGATTACCTTACCGAGACGGAAGCCGTCGGGTGAATCTTTTGGTTTGAAATCAGGCACATGGTAAGCCTTGTCGGTGCCGTAGAATTTAGCTTCGAGTCCGTTTTGTAGCACCAGCGTTTTAAGCAACTGATCGTCGGTCAACTCATCCGCTGAGTCGAGGTCGTCATCGAATACGAAGTTGGTTTTCCATTTGCCAATCTTGCCCGTCTTAGTGACGTTTTGAACGAGCTCTAGCGCGGCGCTGAATGGCTTATTGAAGCGAGAGACGAAGCCTTCCATTTCGGGCAGTGCTTTGGTTGTAAATAGTTGGACTGCTTCGGTTTCGCTAAGTGAGCGACCAGCGATGTGTTTTGAGATCCGGAAGTCGCATGCTTCTTCGCGGCACTCATAGGTGGCGTCGGTTTGTTTGAGACGTGCGGTGCCACAGGCAGGGCAAGCGCATTCCAAATCAGGGAAGGTGCGGCTGACCAGCATCTCCATGTGGTCGCGGGCTTTGTTGACTACGTCTTCGGTGAAGGTGGCGATCTCTTGCATGAAGTCGTCGCGCTTAATCTCGCCGCGCTCCATCTTGTTGAGCTTCGCTTCCCAGTCGCCGGTCATGGAGGGGGAGGTGAGCTGTTCGATATGCATCTCTTCACACAGCTCAATCAGGCGCAGGCCTTTGCCACTGACATTGAGTTCGCGGCCATCGCGAGCGATGTATTTCTGGCGCAGCAAGCCTTCAATTGTGGCGGCACGTGTGGCGGGAGTGCCGAGGCCGCGTTCGGACATTGCTTCGCGCAATTCGTCGTCGTCAATAATCAGTTTACCCGCACCTTCCATCGCTGCGAGGAGGGTAGATTCCGTATAGCGTGCCGGCGGCTTGGTTTCTTTGTCCAATACGTCAATCGCTTCGGTCTGCGCGTCTTCGCCTTGAGCGACCGCGACGAGCTCGTCCTTCTCTGCAGCAACGCCTGCGACGCGGCCATAGACGGCAAGGTAACCTGGCTTGACCAGTGTTTTACCATTGGTCAGGAAAGTGTCTTTTTCGTCGCCGTGGTTGATCGTGGTTAGGCGCTTGGTGACTTCGAATTCAGCATGTGGGAAGAACACCGCGATGAAGCGTTTGAGGACCATATCGTAAAGCTTCGATTCCTGCTCGTTGAGTTTGACGACTCGTCCGGTTGGGATAATCGCAAAGTGATCCGAGACCTTGGCGTTGTTGAACACGCGCTTGGAAAACTGCACACGGTCATTCTCGATGGCATCGGTGGCCCATTTAGCTGCAGGATGTCCTGAGCTGGCGAGGTCGCGAAAGGTCTCAAAGACCTTGCTCATATAGTCCTCTGGCAAGTAGCGAGAGTCAGTTCTCGGATAAGTGAGCATCTTGTGACGCTCGTACAGTGCTTGTGCCAGTCCGAGTGTATTTTTGGCGGTGAAGGGGGCTTCACGTTGCAGGGTGGTAAGGTCGTAGAGCTGCGGTGCGATTTGTTTGGTCGGCTTAGTCTCTTCAGTCACGGTGCCAGTCTTACCTTGGCAGCGCTGGTGAATCTTCTCGGCGGTGGCTTTATCCCAAACACGCTCGGCGCGGCCATGTGGCTGCTCTTTATTTTTCTTGAAGTCGACGTCGATCCATTTGCCCGGGTATTCGCCATTGGCGACGCCGAACTCTGCGTGAACCTCCCAGTAATCTTCAGGGTTGAATGCGGTGATTTCGCGCTCGCGCTTGGCGAGGATGGCGAGGGTAGGGGTCTGCACACGGCCTGCAGCTGTGATATTGAATCCGCCGTGACGTGAGCGGAAGCAAGTAAAGGCGCGAGTCGAGTTGAGGCCGACGAGCCAGTCAGACTCGGAGCGGCATTTAGCGGCGTCGGCGAGGTTCGACATTTGCTCGCCTTCGCGAAGATTGTCCCATGCTTCGAGGATCGAGCCAGTGGTCATCGATTGCATCCAGAGGCGCTTGACCGGCTTCTGAATCTTGCCGATGTCCATGATGTATTGGAAGATAAGCTCACCTTCGCGGCCGGCGTCACAGGCGTTTATAATGACGTCGAACTCCTTCTTTTTCGCCAAGCTGAGTACGTGCTTGAGACGATTGTGTGTTTGCTCGATGGGTTGAAGCTCGAATTTCTTGGGGATCGCCGGCAGCACCTTAAAGTTCCAAGAGAGGTTTTTGCCGTTGGGGCCAGTGGGCATCTTCAGCTCGACGAGGTGACCGACCGCCGAGGTGATGGCGGCATTTTCATTCTCGAAATATTGTGCGTCGCGGGATTTGCCTTTTTTCTCAAATTTTCCCAAGTGCTTGGCTAGGGCTTTGGAGAGGTCGGTGGCGACGGAAGGCTTTTCGGCAATAATTAAATATTTCATGTGTTCGAATCTATCAGTCCGTAAAGTGCTGAGCCTCCGTGGTCAATGGAGGCTCTTTGAAAATGGACACTATATGTGTGTTACTGGTTTGGGATGGTGTTCGTGCGTCGAGTTGCCGCACACAGTCCGTTTGGCACTGGTAAATGCCGAGAAGTGAAGCTGTGATTGTTGGTGCGAAGGCTCATTGAATAAAAAGTGTCAGTTTTATCGTGTGAAGAGAGAAATGGAGTTTGGCGATCTCAATCTATTATGCATTGCTTTAATGAGGCAAATGAGAGTCGCTAGGTTTTCGGTAAAACAGGCGAATAAAACTGGCGTCAACCCTGTTTCTCATTTTTGACATATATCTCTCAGCACAAAACCCACTATTTGCACTCCTTTTAATGCTCCGTAAATTCCGCGAAGATCTAGCGCGCAAGGCCAATGACTTTGCCAAATTCACTGCGGATGTGATCTACGACCGGCAGCATGGCCGCGCGGCTGAGCTGTTTGGCTCCTTTCTATATGTGCTATCGTTTCTGTTCAGTTTTCTGGTGCAGTTGCGCTGGTATCTCTACGAGCATCGAATCCTTCGTAATAAGCCACTTGGTTGCTTAGTTGTGGTCGTGGGGAACCTGACTGTCGGCGGCACGGGTAAGACGCCTGTGGTGGAGAAATTTGCCCGCACTTTGTCGGAACGTGGCCGCAAGGTCGCAATTCTCAGCCGTGGATATAAAAGTAAGAAAGAGCCAATAACTAAAAAAATATGGCGTAAACTGACACATGGCGAGGAGGCTCCACCGAAAGTCGTCAGTGATGGTAAGAATGTGCTGCTTGATTCCGAAGTCGCTGGTGATGAGCCATATATGCTCGCTTGCAACTTGCCTGGGGTGGTCGTACTGTGTGATAAAAACCGCGTGAAGGCTGGTTCGTTCGCGATCCGGCGCTTTGGTTGCGACACACTCATTCTAGACGATGGTTTCCAATACTTACCACTCAAAGGCCGCTTGAATTTGCTGCTGGTCGATAAGACCAATCCATTTGGAAATCAGCACCTCTTGCCGCGTGGAATCTTGCGCGAACCGATCAAGCATCTTTCCCGAGCAAGCTACATTTTCTTAACCAAGTCCGACGGCAGGCAAGATGATGCCTTGCTCGAATTGATCCGCGAGCACAACCCGAAGGCGGAAATCATCGAATGCTCCCATCAGCCGCAGTATTTACAGGCCATCGACGGCGGCGCGCGCTTGCCACTTGATACCTTGAAGGGGGCGCATATAGCCGCATTCAGCGGAATCGCCTCTCCTGAGAGCTTTGAGAACATGCTGCGCAGCTACGGTGTAGAAATTCGCTATAATCACCGCTTTCTCGATCATCACCGCTTCTCGCGTGCGGAAATACAGCATGTCTACGATCAGGCAGATGAGGCCAAGCTCGATATGATTGTAACCACAGAAAAAGATGCTGTGCGCTTGTTTGAAGATATTAAGCCCACTATTCCGATTTATTTTCTCCGTCTCGAAATCGATATTCTGTCGGGGGAGGAGGACTTCGAGGGCGCGGCCGCTCGTATTTGCCTACCTCGCAATACATCTGCTCAGATGACGCGACCTTCCTTCAGTTCAGAGAATAGTTGAATCCGCAGTGAATGGGGCTTGAACGCCAGTCATCTTTTCGCCACTTATCTTTGCGTTCTTCTGATTCATACTAACTAATATTATTACAATGGCTTCCACACCAGCCAACACAGTTCCCAAAATCGACAGCAAAAAGCTTCATGACCTTGAGGTTAAAGACGCGCAATTTATTTTCCAGTCGGTCTGGACGGTGCTGGTCGACGAACTTGGGGAAGAGAATCTTCGTTTTCCTAAAGAGATTTTTTGGCTCAACGGTGCGCCTGGTGCAGGTAAAGGCACTAATACTGACTTCATCATGAAGTTTCGCGATTTGACTGCACCTCCAGTGGTTGTCAGTTCGCTGTTGGAGAGCCCTGAAGCAAGGCAGATGATAAACGCTGGCATGCTCGTGGGCGACCGCGAAGTGGTTGAAATTATCTTGCGCAAACTGCTGGAGCCGATCTTTCAGTCTGGTGCTGTGGTGGACGGTTTTCCACGCACCAAAGTACAGGTGGAGTGCGTCAAGTTGCTGTTCAATAAGCTAGTCGACTTACGCAATGATTATGCAGATACGCTGTTTGCTCAGTATTTAAAGAAGCCACACTTCCACATTGTGGTACTCTTCGTCGATGAAAAGGAGAGCGTCCGACGCCAGCTCTACCGTGGTGAGCAGGCACGCATCCATAACGAGGAAGTACGCGAGTCTGGTGATGGCGAACCCATGGAAGTGCGACCGACCGACCTTGATCCAGTTGCAGCGCTCAATCGATATCGCACTTTTAAAGAAAAAACCTACGGGGCACTCAAAGATCTCCGAGCGATTTTCTTTTACCATTTCATCAATGCTCATGGCACGCTCGATGAAGTGCGTGCTCGTATTGATAAAGAGCTGCGCTATCAAGGCTCTCTTGAGCTCGACGAAGCCACTTACGACCGCCTTTCTTCGATTCCGATTGCAAGTACGATATCGGCACATGCTCGACAGGATTTAGTGGATCGCCTCGATAGCTACGAGCAACGCCAAAACGCATTGTTTTCTAAAGTAGTCGATACGATCAATCAGGTTTTTATGCCAATCATTCAACGCCACGCGATTTCCGGCATGGCTGTCGTAAATACCGAAGATACGACCTTTGGCGATGCCGATGCGCTGACCATGCTCATCGATATTTTCTCTGAGCGTGGTTATCATGCTATCATTGATATTCATCGTGATGAAGTACCTGATTCGATTGATCCCAAAACTTTCAAAATCAAGAATCGCATTAAGCTGGTATATCGGGTGCGCATCCAGTTCAAGGGATCCGAGATCCGTCGCGGACGCTAATATTCGGCAATCTTGCGAGATACCAAGCGACAAGAGTGTTCCTTCTACAATCCTTGAGCCAACCTCTTGGCGCACAGTCATTATCGCACAAAAAAGCCGCTACACGATGCGTAACGGCTTTTGTTAAACAATTATCGAGTACAAGCTATTCTTCGGTCACGTCGCCTTCTGGTGCGGGGACTTCCGAGGATGTGCCTTCTGTGGGTGCTTCACCTTCGATGACTTCGACTTCTTCGGCTTCGCCGGATTCGTCTTCTTCGGAGGCGACGACCTTGGATATGCCGATGAGAGCGTCTTTGGCTGCGAGGTTGACGAGCTTCACGCCACTTGCGGCACGACCGGTGATACGAACGGTGTCGATCGGGCTGCGGACGGCTTGGCCCTTTTTGGTGAACATCATGATCTCGTCTTCGTCGGTGACGCTGAGAGCACCTACTACCTTGTCAGACTTGATTGCAATGATACCAGAGCCACCACGCGATTGAACGCGATAGTCGGAGAAGTCAGTGCGTTTGCCGAGGCCGTTGGCACCTGCGATTAGCAGCTTGGCGTCTTCAGCGACGATTTCGATCGCGACGACCTCATCTTTCTCGGTCTTGAGCTTAATGCCGCGGACACCACGTGTGGCACGACCCTGGTCGCGGAGATCCGTTTCTGGGAAGCGAATGGACTGTGCGTTACTGGTGACGAGCACGATGTCGTTGCTGCCGTTTGTGAGGCGTGCGCCGATAAGGTTGTCACCCTCGTCGATTTTAATACCGATGAGGCCGCCTTTACGGTGGTTACGGTAGTCGGAGAGCATCGTCTTTTTGGTGACACCCTTTTCGGTAGCGAGAACGATGCGTTGCTCTGATTCTTCGAAACCATCGACGCAAATCATCGCGGCAATCTTCTCACCCTTTTGGAGCTCGAGGATATTGGCGAGTGCACGTCCCTTGGCGGTGCGTGACCCTTCTGGAAGGTTGTAGACTTTTTCGACATACACGCGGCCACTGTTCATGAAGAACATGATATTGTCGTGCGTGCTTGCGGTGAAAAGGTGCTCAACGAAGTCTTCTTCGTATTGGCCAGAGCCGATGACGCCTTTGCCGCCGCGTTTCTGCGAGCGATATTCGTCAAGCGAAGTGCGCTTCATGAAGCCCTTATGGGTGATGGTGATCATGCAGCCTTCGTTTGGAATAATGTCTTCCATGCTGAGGTCGCCATCGACTGCGAGGATCTCAGAGCGGCGTGGGTTGCCATATTTATCGCGCATCTCGCCTAGCTCTTCCTTGATCACTTCGAGCAAGCGATGCTCATTGTCGACGATGTCGCGAAGGTAAGCGATGAGCTCCATGAGGGCTGCGTACTCTTCTTCGATCTTACCGCGTTCGAGGCCTGTGAGTTGGTAGAGGCGTAGTTCTAGAATCGCATTGGTCTGCAACTCCGAGATGTCATACGTCGCCATCAAGTTCAGCTTCGCTTCGTCACGGTTCTTGGACGCACGGATGATCTTGACGAAATCGTCGAGATTATCGAGTGCGATACGGAAGCCTTCGAGGATGTGTGCTCGTGCCTCTGCTTTACGTAGTTTAAACTGGGTGCGGCGGTAGATAACTTCGCGGCGGTGATCGATGTAACAACCAATCATTTCCTTGATGTTCATTTGCTTCGGGCGACGATTGTCGAGCGCGAGGAGAATGACACCGAAAGAGCTTTCAAGGGCGGTGCTCTTGTACAGTTGATTGATGATGACGCGAGGGATCGCGCCGCGTTTTAGTTCGATAACAATACGTGTGGTCTCGGTGGACTCATCGCGCAGATCTGAGATTCCGTCGATCGACTTGTCGGTGATCAATTCAGCGATACGCATGACGAGTGTCGCGCGATTCACATTGTAAGGGATAGCCGAAATGATGATCTCTTCTCGGCCCTTGGTCTCGACGACTTCTGCGATACCACGTGTGCGGACGATACCACGACCAGTGCGAAGGTAACTCTGGATGCCGGCAGTGCCATGCACAAATCCACCGCCCGGAAAATCAGGGCCTGGGATGATGTCGATTAGGTCATCCAAGCTGATGTTTGGATTGTCGATGATCGCGCAAGCGGCGTCGATGACTTCGCTCAAGTTGTGCGGTGGGATATTAGTGGTCATACCGACCGCAATACCTGTAGAGCCATTCATCAAGAGATTCGGCAAAGCTGCTGGTAGGACGGATGGCTCAGTAGTGCTCTCCTTGTAGTTGGGCACGAAATCGACGGTATCTTCGTCGATATTTTTGAGCATCTCTTCGGCGATCGCTTCCAACTTACACTCAGTATAACGATACGCAGCAGGGGGATCACCATCAATGGAACCGAAGTTACCTTGTGGTTTGATTAGCGGATAGCGCATGACCCAGTTTTGAGCTAGGCGGACGAGCGTGTCGTAAACAGAGCTATCACCGTGTGGGTGGTAGTTTTTTAGGACTTCCCCGACCACGCCGGCGCACTTATCGAAGTTGCGGTTGTGAAGCAGGCCTTCACGAAGCATCGCGTAAAGGATGCGGCGCTGCACGGGTTTGAAACCGTCACGTGCGTCGGGCAGGGCACGACTAACGATGACGGACATCGAGTAATCGATGTATGCGGTCTGCATAATATCGATGATCGATGTGACTTCCGCGCGATCTGCATCGTTTGGAATTTCTGGTGGTAATTCTGGTGGGAGTTCTTCGGACATGATCTTAAAAGTGAAAAAGTTAAAATGTGAAAAAGTGGGAAGGTCTGAAGTCTGAGGAAGCTATCTGAATTAAATACTTTCTACTTGGTTATTTAAATACCTTCGCACTCTGAATGCATTAAACGTCTAAGTAAGAGACGTTGAGGGCATTGTCTTCGATGAAGGCACGACGGGAAGGGACGTCTTCTCCCATCAGCATGGAAAAGATGCCATCGGCGACTGCCGCGTCGGCGATGCTTACCTTGAGCAAATTACGTGTCTTCGGATCCATTGTAGTTTCGAAGAGCTGCTTAGGATTCATTTCTCCGAGTCCTTTGTATCGTTGGATACTAAGGCCGCGGCGACCGATGATACGGATGTTTTCGATCAGCTCGATGATGGAGTTCAGCTCAATGATGTTCTCCTTCTTTTCGTCGCCCTTGTTTTCGATCAACTGGTAGCGTGCTTTATCGCTTTTACTGAATGTACTAACATCCATGCCAGCAGCAGCAAGCTCGCGAAGGAGCTTCGTCATCTCTGTTGATTCGTAGATCTCGTGAAGTGATACTCGTTGCTGGACGGTAACGCCTGCGTCGTTCTCAACCTCACGATTGAGGGTGTCACTCGCGTCGGCATCGGCGAGGCCGAATTCCAGGTGAAAGGCTGAGCGCTCGTCGTCGTTGCGCAGGTAGCGGAACTCTTCGACGTTTCCAGTGCGAATGCGAGCGATATAGCGCGGTAGCTCTTGAGTCTCTTTATGATGCTGATCAAGATACGTCGCGAAGTCGCAACCGTAACGAGTTACGCCGCGCCCGACCACTTCCATACGTGATAGAATCTGGACGATTTGTTCGATTGTTTCGCTGTCTAGGTCTTTTTGGTCCCGAACACGGATGAGATTGACATCCTCAGTGCCGAGTTCGAGTAGGATGCGGTTGAGTTGTGCATCGTTGTCGATGTATTGCTCGCGGCGTTTGCGCTTAATTTTGTAGAGTGGCGGTTGCGCGATGTATACGTATCCAGATTCGATCAGACCGCGCATTTGACGGAAAATGAAGGTAAGGAGGAGGGTAAGAATGTGCGCACCGTCGACGTCCGCATCGGTCATTAAGATGATTTTGTGATAACGAGCTTTCGATGCGTCGAATGCGCCATCGCCTTCGTGGTCGCCGATACCTGTGCCCATTGCGGTGATGAGGCTACGAATTTCGTTATTATTAAGCACCTTATCAAGGCGAGCTTTCTCAACGTTGAGTAGCTTGCCGCGAATTGGGAGAATTGCTTGTGTAGCGCGATCGCGACCTTGCTTAGCAGAGCCACCCGCCGAGTCACCTTCCACAATATAGATCTCTGAGTTGGCAGGGTCCTTGGAAGAACAGTCGGCGAGCTTACCAGGAAGACCGCCACCAGAAAGTGCGCCTTTACGAACAGTTTCACGAGCCTTGCGAGCTGCTTCGCGGGCGCGTGCTGCATGGAGGGACTTCTCGATCAGGGCTTTGGCAACCTGTGGGTTGGTCTCGAAGTAATACTTGAGTTGCTCACCAGTGATTTTCTGAACGATACCGTCGACTTCGCCATTGGAGAGCTTGGTCTTGGTCTGGCCTTCGAAGCGAGGCTCTGGCACTTTAACAGAAACAATCGCAGTCAAACCTTCACGAGTATCGTCGCCACTGAGGCTTGGATCTTTCTCTTTAATTAGATTGTTCTGCTTTGCGTAAGAATTGATCACGCGGGTCAGCGCAGTGCGAAAACCTGATAGGTGCGTGCCACCTTCGATATTGTGAATCGAGTTGGCGTAGGCGTAAATTTGGTCGCTGTAGCTGTCGTTATATTGCAGCGCGATATCAACGACGATGTTAGCGTCGAGGTCGGGGTTAGGCGTTGGCGCCTCGCCGTGAAAGCTGATTGGGTCTTCGTGGACGACGTTTTTGTTCTCATTGAGGAACTTGACGTATTCGGAAATGCCATCCTTAAAAATGAATGCCGTGGTCTTGTTGATGCGCTCATCGACGAATGTGATATGAATGCCGGGGTTCAGGAAGGCGAGCTCACGTAGGCGCTTACCGAGTAGCTCGGCTTTGAAGTCGCGGGTGGTTTCGAAAATCTCGGGATCGGGGGAAAATGCGATACGTGTTCCGTTACGCTTGGTATCACCGATAATTTTCATCTTCTCGGTCGTCTTGCCGCGTGAAAATTCCATCTTGTGAACTTTGCCATCGCGACGAACCTCGACCTCGAACCATTCGGAGACCGCATTGACGCACTTCGCGCCGACCCCGTGGAGCCCGCCGGACACCTGGTAGGCGCCTTTGCCGAATTTACCACCCGCGTGCAGATTGGTCATCACTAGCTCGAGGGAGGGGATGTTATACTTTGGATGAATGTCGACTGGGATGCCGCGACCGTCGTCCTCAACCGAGCAAGAGCCGTCGTTGTGGATGCTGACGGTGATCTGGGAGCAGTAACCGGCGAGAGCTTCATCGATCGAGTTATCGACGATTTCAAAAACACAGTGGTGGAGGCCACGTTCGTTGGTGTCGCCGATATACATATCGGGGCGTTTGCGGACACCTTCAAGTCCCTCTAGCTTCTGAATTTTAGAAGAGTCATAGACGTCCTTTGGGGCGTCGTTGGCGACATCTTTTTGAGGCTTTTGCGGCTGTAAATCTTCAGGCTTTTCTTGTTCTGACATAAGCCCTTATTTATGCTCTCGAAATAGTGCTCTGACCACAAAAAAGTGACTTTTTAGTGGTTTTTTTTAATGTATTATATCAATCTGATATACAGTGGGTTACGGGCTTTTTGGCGGGACCTTGCCGCGGCTGCAGAGATTCAAGTTTACTTCTTGAGTCAAGAGCCTAACTTAAGGGCTGTGAAACTCTCCCATAAGCTTGAATATGCCTGCCGTGTCTTGGCGCAGTTAGCCCGTACTCATGGCCAAGAAAAATTGGCCCATATCGATGAATTGGCTGAAGCGGAAAAAATCCCGGCCAACTATCTAGTGCAGATTTTGAACGAGCTGCGCAATGCGGGGCTGATTGTCAGTAAGCGCGGAAAGCAGGGTGGTTATGCACTCGCACGTGCGCCTGAGCGAATCCGATTGGACGAGATCGTCACGGCGGTGGATGGTGACCTGCTTGAGCGCTCGTTCGACGATCAGGGGCATTCTGGTGAACGCGTTGCGAGCATCTGGAGCGATATCGGCATCGAATTTGAGAAGAAGATCAGCAGCTACACCCTGGAGGCCTTCGTGGTGGAGGATACCAGCTCGATGTATTACATCTAATTCAGTTTATCTGATTTAGACCGATTGAGAAGGTATGAAGGGTTTGAAAGTTGGTAGGTGGTAAGGCCGTGGATGTGATACGGTCTATTTTTAATCATACTCCTAATCTTGCTCTTAATTCTCCGTCCCATTCGCAGGGAATGATTAAGATAATGAGAAAGAGCAGGATTAAGTCACTCAGGGATTGGAAAGTTTGAAAATTGTGACCTTGGCACTTTTCTCCTTTCCGGATCTCATGCTCCATAATGGCTACGCCATTTTAAAAACTCCAAAACCTCGGCACGACGCAAACGGTCACGATAAAGCAGATGATATTCAGCGGTAGTCCGACTTTTGTGAAGTCAAAGAATCTGTAGCCACCGACACCATACACGTAAGTATTGGTTTGGTAACCAATTGGTGTTGCAAAGCTTGCAGAGGCGGCGATACATGCGCCGACCACGAGTGGACGAGGGTCGATCCCGAGAGTCGTGGCGATACTGAGTGTAATCGGTACCATCAGCGCGATCGCGGCATTGTTTGAGAGGAACTCGGTGAAGGTCGATGTAATGATATAGACGAACGCGAGCATCATGATGCTTTGTAAATGCTCTGGGGCAAAGCCTTGTACCACACCAATCATATTCTCGGCGATTAACAGGCTGGCTCCAGTGGAGTCCATTGCTTGCCCGAGCGCGAGCATGCCGAAAATAATCATCAAAATCCTCCACTCGACGGAAGAATAGGCATCTTTTGATTTCATGCAGCCAGTCAGCATTAAAATTGCTACGCCCAGTGTGACGGCGGCGACGATGGGCACGATGTTGAGCGTGGCGAGTGTAACAATGGCGATGGTGATACCGATGGCGATTGGCATCTTCGCGCGGATACTGCGAGCTGGCACGCGCGGTCGATCCAGCAGGATGATTTCTTCGCTGGTGGAGAGCGAGTTGATGGCCTTGGTCGAGCCCATCATGAGCAGAGTGTCGCCGGGCTGTAGGCGTAAGCTGTCAAGTCGGTCGCGCTGATTGTGCCCTTTGCGGTGCACGGCGACGACGACCATACGAAAGCGTTGGCGAAAGTTGATCTCGCCGAGTGTCTTGCCGAGGATGGTTGCGTGCGGGCCGACCACACCTTCGACGAGCGCACCTTCATCCATTGCGATCGTTTCTAGGCCGGCAGATATTTCACCGTGCAAGGCGATACCTTTGATCGAATGTGCTTCGGCAATCCCAGATGGGCGGCAGGCCAGCACCAGACGGTCACCAACTTCGAGTTTTGTTTGTTTTGGATCGCCTGTGATGGCCACGCCGTGACGCACGATTTCGAGTAGGCGGATGCCGCGCTCTTTTAGCATGCCGCTTTCGAGTGCGGTCTGGCCTTTTAGCTCCGATCCAGCGCGCACGAAGGCTTCGGTCATAAATTCCTTGCGCTCTTCATCGCTGAGGATCGAAGTCAGTGTCTCGCGGTGGGGAAGTAGTTTGTCGCCAAATAGAACCAGGTAGAGCGAGCCGAAAGCTAGGATCGGCAGGCCGACTGCAGCGAGCTCGAACATACCAATCGGCGCATGACCGGATTCGACTAAGATACCGCTGGCGAGCAAGTTGGTGCTGGTGCCGAGGAGCGTGCAGGTGCCACCAAAGATCGATGCGTAGGACAGCGGAATCAGTAGTTTTGAGGACGCGATCCCCATTTCGCGGGACAGTGTTAGCACGACGGGCATCAATACGATCACAACTGGCGTGTTATTGACAAATGCAGATACTGAAGCCACACCGATGACCATAATGAAGATGAAGCTCCTGTACGGGAGTTTGACTAATCGCCTTAAATAGCTGGTGATTAGGTCAATCGCACCGGTGCGTTCTAAGCATCCGCTGACAATAAACATCGCGGCAATCGTCAGGGGTGCGGAATTACCAAAGACGCCCAGTAGGTTCTCGAGTGTCGGGAGTTCTGCACTCTTGCTGATCATGCTGACGAAAATCAGCACGCCAAATACAGTAATCGCTGTCAGGTCCGCAGGGATGCGTTCCCAGATGAAACTTGTAATCGCAAAGATTAGCAGCGCAAAAACGAATAATATTTCCCAAGTCATTCTTAACTAGAACTTTGTGTGTTTTTATTGGCGGCTGGTGTGATCATAGGGTCATCCTGTTCTTCACTCTTCGCCCAAAAGTAGAAGGATATTGCAAGAATTGTAAGTGAAAATCCCATATTTACCACTTTCATTATAATACCACCGAGAATTTGATCATTCAGCGGGTCGAGATCGATGATGCGAGGCGCCCAGGCGTAAGTCGGGTAGATTGCTTCCCCGGCGAAAGTTAGGAAGGCAAACACTGGCAGTTGACCGACCATGAGTAGGAAGATCGCCAGCATTCGAATGCCATAGCTGCGGCGAGGCACCCGATTCGACAGAGTGAGGTAGGGCCAGAGCATGAGTATGCCAAGGGAAAACATCGTCCAGTGCTCTAGGACGTGGATACGTTTGTCATGTAGCGCTGCTTCGTAGAGTGCGGGAATATGCCATGCAGTATAGACGAAAGTGAACAGCAAGCCGCCACAGGCAGGGTGGG
The DNA here is from genome assembly GCA_002292345.1 of Opitutia bacterium UBA977. Taxonomy (GTDB): domain Bacteria; phylum Verrucomicrobiota; class Verrucomicrobiia; order Opitutales; family Coraliomargaritaceae; genus Lentimonas. The sequence goes on from DBBT01000093.1 coordinate 53,650, forward strand.
TGAGCAGGTTCATGGTTTTGCGCAACCACTCTGGCTTGAGAATCCAATCGATCAACCAAGTGGGCGTGCCGAAGATAAAAAGTACTGGGCTGAAGTAAATTAACAGCATGTGCTGTGTCATGTGTGCGCAGAACAGGAACTGTTCGCCGATCTGGTCGAGCGGCGAGCCGACTGCCAGATAGACGATGGTCAGGCCGAGGTAGAACAAGATCACTTGGCCGCGCGGAAAGTCAGTGCCGGGAGCGATGCGTTGTCGCAGTGGCCCGACTCCGAGCGCGTAGAGCCAGCCGATCATCAAGAGGGTGATCAGGAGCAGAGGTTCGGTGTGCCAGTGGAGTTGCATGAGTTCGGTGTCTGTGTCGGTATGCGGAGTGGCGCCTCAATCGCTAAGAATTCTTAGGCTGAGTGAATGGCAGAAAAAAAGGACGACAATTTCCTGTCGCCCTTAGAAATCACAACTCGAGTTTGAATCTAGAATGCAGAGATTGCCTCGAAATCGACAAATCCGCGATCCATAATAAACATCAGCGCGACAACCGTGCCAGATGCAATCGATAGACCGGTGCCAAAAGCGAGAGTCAAGATCAGCTTGTCATACAGCAAGTGCATGAACCATGCGATCACACTGAAAAACTTAAACAGTGAGAGGGAGACGAGTGTAGCAAAGATAAAAGTGCCATTGATCGGCAGGTAAACGAGCACCAATTCGATGCCAGTGATGGCTGCTAAGACCAGTGCCAAATTAATGAAGGCGTGGTACTTTTGTTCTTCGCCGCTGTGGTCAGCGTGGGATGTAGAAAGCGTGTCAGACATGATGGACGTCCTTATTTAATGAATTCGATCAGGTAGATTACAGTGAAGATGATGATCCAGACGATATCAACAAAGTGCCAGTAAAGGCCAGCGACTTCAACATCGATGGCACTTTCGTGCGGGTCCATTTTGCCCGTGTAGGAGTAGAAATACATACAGGTCAGCCAGAATACACCGATTGCGACGTGCACTCCGTGGGTGCCGGTTAACATAAAGAATGTTGAGCCGAAGGTGCCACTGTTCAACGTGAGCCCTTCGTGGACGAATTCAGTGAACTCGAATACCTGACAACCAAGGAAGATCAGTCCGAAGAAAATCACGCCGAGCGTGTTACGGCGGAATGACTTGATGTCGCACTTGTGCATCGCAGATACTGCGAGTGCCATCAGAAACGAACTCATCAGCAGGATGAAGGTTGAGAAAGAAGTGAGCTCTAGACTAAATAGGCTAGTGGGATCAAACGACTCTGGATATAACTTACGATATATCAGGTGCGTGGAGATCATGGTGCCGAAGAACATGCAGTCAGAACCAAGAAACAACCACATGAGGAGTTTCTTGTTATTGACCATCAAGTTGTGATGGCTGTCGTTGTTGTGGGCGTCGTCGCTCATTATTTTTAAATCTTAAATACTAAAACGAATGCTTAAATTTCGTCTTCTTTCGGGTGGAGGTGGAAGCCGCCAGGGCCTTCAATTGCCCAAAGAGTGACGCCCAATGCGATGGTTGCTAGTCCGCCGATCGCGACGTAGCCCATGTAGGCGACCCCAGCTTGCATCAGGCAGAGGCCTAAGCCGAGCGGTACAAATCCAAAAGATGCGATGACTGGCATCCAAGATTGGCTGGGCATATGAATGCCGTGACTACCTTCCTCGACAAAAGTAATCTTACGGTTCTCTGCCCCATACTTATGCTCCCATACTGCATCACGTGCTGGAATGATTGGTGTGCGCGCGAAATTGTAGCTGCGTGGTGGAGAGGTGGTTGCCCACTCAAGTGTGCGCGCATCCCATGGATCGTTACCCGCAGGTTTGCCCTTGGCTATTAGGAGAATAATATCGACCACGAATAGTAGGACGGAGAAACCAAGGATGAATGCACCGATGCTGCAGATCATATTGTAGCCCTCCCAACCGAAGCCGGAGAGGTAAGTGTGTGTGCGGCGTGGCATGCCGATCAATCCGAGGAAGTGCATCGGGAAGAAAGTCACGTTCAGGCCGACCGTTGATAAGATCGCGACCCAGGTACTCAGTTTACCTGCCCACATTTTCCCGAGGATCTTTGGTAACCAGAAATAAATGCCACTGATGGAGGCGAGCAAGATCCCGCCAATCGCAACGTAGTGGAAGTGGGCGATCACGAAGTAACTATCTTGTTGTTGTGCGTCTGCCGGAGCTGCGGAGTGCATGATCCCTGAGAACCCTCCCATCATGAACATCCAGATAAAACCGACACTGAAAATCATCGGTGCATCGAAGCGAACACGGCCACCCCAGAGTGTGCCGATCCAGTTGAAAATTTTCACACCCGTTGGCACGGCGATGGCCATCGTCAGCAGCGAGAAGGCTGCTGTTGCAACTTTGCCTAGGCCAGTGGTGAACATATGGTGCGACCAAACGGCGAATCCAAGAAAGCCAATCACTGCGCCAGAGAATACCACGATCGAGTAACCAAATAATGGCTTCTTCGAGAAAGTCGGTAGCACCTCGGAGACGATTCCCATTGCTGGGAGCACGAGAATGTAAACTTCTGGGTGGCCGAAAATCCAGAACAAGTGCTGCCACAAGATCGGTTGGCCACCTTGGGCCACTTGGAAGAAGCTAGTGTCGAACACCCGGTCAAACATTAGCTGCCCCAGGGCGATGGTGATTGCAGGAAATGCGAAAACGATCAGCAGGGATACGACCAGTGTCATCCAAGTGAATACCGGCAGGCGCATCATTTTCATGCCCGGAGCACGCATATTGATGATGGTTGCGATGAAATTCATCGATGCACTCAAGGATGCGATACCTAAAATTTGCAGGCCCATGATCCAGAAATCGGTACCGACACCAGTGAATTGGCGTTCGGTTATGGGTGCATATCCGAACCAACCCATCGCAGGGACGAAATCTTTCATACCAGCAGTCGGGCCAGACGCGGTGAACCAGCCGAGTTCGCCAAAGGCTTGCATCAACCAACTAAAATTTAACACCAGTGCGCCAGCGACGAATGCCCAAAGGCTGAAACTGTTAATTCGCGGGAAGGCCACATCGCGTGCGCCGATTTGTAGGGGCACGAGGAAATTGAAGAACGCGGCATTGAGCGGCATGATCGCGAGGAAAATCATCGTGGTGCCGTGCATCGTGAACAGCTGATTATAGCGCTCGGCGGAGACCAGGTCATTTTCCGGCACAATTAGCTGAGCGCGAATGATCAAGGCTTCTAGGCCGCCGACCAGAAGGAAGAATAACGCCATCGCACCATACATGATGCCTATCTTTTTATGATCCACAGTGGTGAGCCAGTCGATGATGACGCTCTTACTGTGGTCAGGTCGCATCAGGCCGAGATTACTTTTCTCGGGTTTGAGCGCGTGATCGTGCGTTGCGGGTGTGGTGGTTTCTGTCAGCGTGCTGCTCATGGTAGTGGTCTACTTGAGGGTTTGCAGGTAAAGGGAGATTTTGTGAATTTCGTCGTCAGTAAGCAGCTCGTCGAGTTCACCGATACCGCCGCCGTTGGCTTTCCACATTAGGTTGCCAGGTTTGACGGTGTTGGGCTCTTTGATCCACTTGAAGAAATTCGCATACTGTTGTTCGACGTCCACTGAACCGTCTTCGGCACGATGATTGAGCCAACCTGATGCGACGGACTGACGAGAGGCAAGCTTGGTCAAGTTTGGACCTGCAACGCCTACAGCGCGAGGGTTGCCGTTCACTGCGTGGCAAGTGGCGCATTTCCCACGAGACATAAAGAGTTGGAGGCCCTCGTTGATATCGCCAGTGAGTTTATCAGGAGATTCATCGTTGGTTGCATACCAGTCTTCCCAGGCCATGTCGTTTGGAGCTTGGTGGCCGGTTTTGATTTCAGAGACCCACGAAGTAAATTCGTCGTCACTGACTACGGACGCACGGAACAGCATGCGTGCATGAGAATCACCACAATACTCAGCGCACTGACCGTAGTAATAATTGTGGATTTCGTCTTGCAGATAGCTTGCGTAGGCGACGCGGAGTTCTTCGTCAGAACCAGTGGCATCAGTCTTTGCCTGCCAGTCTTCAATACTGTCGCCAGCTTGAATCCACATTCCATTTGATCGTCCGGGGATCAGATCGACCTTACCAGCGATGCGTGGGAGCCAAAATGAGTGTATAACATCTTTGGAACGCAGCTCTAGGCGAATGGCTTTACCTGCTGGGATGATTAACTCATTGGCTGAAGTGATGCCGAGCTGCGGGTAAGCAAAGCCCCACCACCATTGATATCCTTCGACGCGGATAGTTAAAGGTTGGTCTTCTTCCGCTGCGCTGAGGCCTTCGCCTTGATACCAAGCGCCGAGTTTGCTTTCTTCAGTGACTGGAAAATCGTGAGTATACCAGATCGCACGCAGTGTCGGCACAGCGACTATTACAAGGAGTAGGATTGATGCACCAATCAGACCAATTTCGATCAGCGGGTTGCCGTGGCCTTGAACGGGTAGTGGGCGATCGTCGTCTTTGCGCTCACGAAACTTAAACATGGCGACGATGTACACCGCGCCGACAAGTACGAAGATGAACAAACTCACCCAGACCGTTACCATGAAGAGGTCAAGTTGTGCCTCTGCAATCGGTCCCTTGGTGTCAAATGTTGACATGCGGGTATTCGTGTCGCAACCAGCCAAGAGGGCGAGTGCGATGAGCGAGGATACGAGTGCGATGAGGCCGCGGAATGAGTGCTTCACAGTTAGTGAGTGGTCAATAAGTTGGAAGGAAAAAAGAGAAGGTGATTCATTGAAAAATCAGTACAAATTTAATAGATGCGCGAATGCCAGCTGACAAGATAATCTTCGTATATTATAATCAATCAGATGCCCTATTGAGCCTTATTAGAAAAGGTAATCGGGCAGTTGCCTAAAACCATTGATAGAGGAAGCAATACACCAGAACACCAGTCACGGAGACGTAATACCAAATCGGGAATGTCCAGCGTGCCCAAGCCCGATGTCTCTCGCGTTTACCTTTGATTGCAAGTGTCAGCGTCGTGAGTACCAACGGCACGATTGCGATGGCCAACACGATATGCGTCACCAGCATAGTGTAGTAAAACGTACGCCATGCGCCTTCGCCTCCAAAGGGCGTATGCACCCCTTGCACGAGGTATTTGTGCAACACATAAAACACCAAAAAAACGATGGAGACGCTGAACGCACTGACCATGCAAGAGCGGTGCGCTTTTTCGCGGCCGGTTTTGATGCAAATAAATCCTGCAGTTAGGAGCACGGTTGCGCAGCCATTGAGGAGTGCGTTGACTGTTGGAAGTGATTCAGTGAAGGTCATATTTATGAACGATTCGCCATTGCTACAAACTTTGCTTAGAGTAACCAGAGATCTAGTACCAGTGGCAGAAGTAGGGCAGGTAAGTAAAAGATCGAGGCAAAGAAGAGCTTGCGAGCGGCCGTGTCGCGTTGATCGACCTTGAGGAATGCGATCGCTGGACTCAGGTAATAGATGCCGGCCACAATGGCTATAAGTCCATAAATCCATGTCGCGTAACCCAATAGTACCGGCAGCAAGGTACTGATGATCAGAGCCAAACAAAATACGAAGGATTGAATTGCAACTTTCTGGCCAGTGCTATCAGCATTTGAGAGCATAACAAAGCCACCTTGCGCGTAATCTTTGCGATGTGTCCATGCGATCGCAAAGAAATGTGGCATCTGCCATAAAAATAAAATTGCAAATAGAATCCATCCAAGCGTTGAGATTCGACCCTCGGCTGCGGCCCATCCAATTAGTGGCGGCAGTGCGCCAGGGATCGCTCCGACTAAAGTGTTCCAAGTCGTGAAGCGCTTCAGCGGCGTATACAGTAACACATAAGAGGCGATTGTCACCGCGGTCAATGTGCCAGCCAGTAAATTTGCCCCTTTGTAGAGCAGTAAGCAGCCGAGAATACTTAGTCCCATCCCGTAAATGAATGCGTGTATAGGTGCGATGCGCCCTGCTGGGATCGCACGGTCCTTGGTGCGCACCATTTTAGCATCGGCTTCGCGCTCCAGCCACTGATTCAGCACTGCTGCCCCACCAGCCGCCAGCGAAGTGCCGACGAGTAGGCTGAACAGCACACCGAAGTCACGTGTCGGATCCGCAGATAAATACCCAGCCACTGCAGTGACCACTGACATGAAGCTCAAGCGCGGTTTGGTCAGCTCATAGAAGTCTTCGACGCGAGCGCGCAACGAAATCTCCGATTCTGCAGTACCGGTGATAGGGGAGGATTCTGTAGTTTGATGACTCAACTGGTACGTCAGCGATAGAGAGGTGTGTTTGTGTGAATTGAAGCTGACTAAAGAGTGGGCTTCAGAACCACGGAGCGATGAGCTAGAAAAGTTAAGCCCCACGTGCTGGCAAGTAGAAAAGCACCGACGAGGTGGTGAATCGTTGCAACATAAGGATTTCTTACAGTCCAGATAGTAAGAGCACCAAGATAAACTTGGACAAAAAGAAGACCAACCACAGTCAGAATCCCCAGGATTAGAGCCTTTCGCGTGTTCGGGTTTGCCCACAGCTTACTTAAATAAATAAGTAGGAAAAGCGTCACGATGACTGCACCAACACGGTGAGCGAAGTGGATGCTCACATCGAAATTCCAATAGCCCGGTAATAAGCTTCCTGGGCGGGCCATCGGGAACTGGGCGATGGCTAGACCAGCTTCCGCCTGGCGCATGATTGCTCCGATTAAAATTTGTAGAAAGATTGCGATGGTACTGGCGATACCCCAGCGTTTTAGTGAAGTAGGTACAGGACGAACAAATCCGCTCTGGCGTTCGATCCAAGCTCTCGAACTGCCAAGTGTCAGTGCGATCAGAATCCCGAGCACGACCATGGCGCCACAGGCGTGGATCACTGCGAAGCTTTGAGCAACCAGATTGTGCTCCGCCATTGTGTTAAGCGCATCGAAGCGCACACGGGCTCCACCTAAAACTCCTTGCAAAACGACAACGAGCACTAACACACGGGCTAGTTGGCGCATCCATGAACGTTCTTCCCGGAGCCATAATAGCAGCAAAAGGCCGAGAGAGAGGAAGCCAATAATCATGCCAAGCAGGCGATGGCTGTGCTCAGCAAGCATATCGGATTGAATCGTCCAATCTTGCGGGTTCAGGGATCCATTTGAAAGCGGCCAGTCTAAAAAAGCCATGCCCGCACGAATACTGGTTGTAAAGCCGCCTGCGAATAGCAGCGGCGTGATCCAGCAAAGTGCGAAGACGCAGAAAGCAAAGAGCCAAGGTTGATACTCGGCAGTGCGTTTGGATGTTAAGGCGTTCATGATCGGGGCAGACTGTGCGCACTTCGAAGTCGGGATCAAGCGGAAGATACAGTAATTTCGATAGATTGTATCGGTTTATTTCCGTTTGTTTTAAGGTGAATTAACTTAGTTTCTGTTTGTTAATAAACGAAATTCCCTAAGGATCTTTGTTATCTTTCGTATTCCCACACCCCGAACCATGCACCCCGCTCTGCCCCGAATTATTTAATTTGAAATCTATGTTTCAAGCAACGACACTATTTGTTTAACTTATGAACAAGATTTTATTTTTTAATACCTTGATCGATACTTTACGCAAAGAAGCACTACACGCGGTCAAAGCCTCGCAAGATGCTGCCGAATACGCGACCAGCGAAGAATCTCGTGCAGAATCGCAATGGGATACGCAAGGCCTCGAAGCGTCCTATCTTGCCGCTGGTCAGGCGGGGCAGGCGAAACAGTGGGCCGACGCAGTCGAAGAGCTTCAGTCGGAACGCGATGATTTGCTCAAAACGAATACTGATGTCTCGCTCGGGGCATTGTTTAAGTGCGACTTCGGCGGATCTGAAGAGGTGTTTTTCTTTGCTGGTGTGGCAGGTGGCCAGGTGATCTCAATGGATCATATTGAGGTTACAGTAATCACAGCGCAATCGCCATTGGCGGGGCGTTTGCGAGGTCATAAAGTCGGCGATACCTTTGCGCTTCCAAATGGGAAGTTCGGCGAAATCCTAGCGATCGAGTAATTTAGAGTCTAGTGCTTGCCGCCGCTAAGTCTGTGGTGATGTGAGACGTGCTCGCATCATAGGTATCTGTTTTACTGCACTTCGCCGAGATCGGTTGTCCTAGGACCCCGCATGTTCATCTCTCGCTTGCGAGTGGATCGGGTTATGACAGGGCGTACTTACTAATATAATAATGTGAATCCACTCACTAGTTGATTCGATGCTCTAGGTCTCCGATCAGGTCCAGCAGGAAGGCGTTGTTGCCGCCCAATGCCTCGGCTGTTTCGAGGGCGGCGACGGTGTGTTTTTTTGCTTCGCGATAAGCACCGTCGATGCCATGCAGTGCAACGTAAGTGCTCTTGTCGCTGGCGCTGTCGTTGCCAACTGGCTTGCCGAGTTGTTTGGCATTTGAAGTAGCGTCCAGTATGTCATCGACAATTTGAAAGGTTAGGCCGAGGTGGTAACCCACCGCTTCAATCTGCTGCAACTGCTCTGCTGAGGGACCGCAAAAACGCAAGCCCATCGTTAACGCGGCAGTGAGTAGTGCGCCGGTCTTATTTTGGTGAATGTAGCGCAGTGTTTCGGCATCGATTGGTTTACCTTCGTTGTCGATGTCTTCCATTTGTCCTCCGATCAAACGTTCGCTGCTGCTAGCGGTGGCGAGGTCGTGGACGAGCCCAATGGCGAGGCTCGGTTGTTTGGTGTATTTTTGTGCCAGTAGCTGAAAGGCGTAGGTCAGTAGGGAATCGCCGGCTAGCACTGCGGTGGCTTCGTCAAACTGTATGTGGCAGGAGGGGCGTCCACGACGCAGGTCACTGTCGTCGATTGCGGGCAGATCGTCATGAATGAGCGTGTAGGTGTGTAGGCACTCGATGGCAACTGCTGCTGCGAGTGGATCGGCTTGTGAAGGAAATAGTTCACTCGCTGCGATCACTAGCACGGGGCGAATGCGTTTGCCCCCAGCCTCCATTGAGTAGCGCATTGCTGCGTGTAACCGCTCGGGGCGGGTCGATGCGGTGGGAAGCAGTTGCTCAATACCGCGTTCGACTCGTTTTTGATAGGTTGCCAATTTTTCTTTTAATGCCTGATTCACTCAGCTACCTTGACTGAAACTAGCTATGAAGGAAAAGCCCATATTTGAAGAAGTTTTCGCCCAGCTGATAAATCAGCCGAATTTGGGTCGCAAATTATTAATTGGCAGTGCGCTGTCTTTTATCCCGATCCTGAATCTTTTTGCGTTTGGTTATTTGTACCGTCTTGCCGCGTTGTTGCGGCGCACGGGCCAGCTCAGACTACCAGAATGGACTGATTGGGCTGGCTTGTTTGCGGATGGATTAAAATTCGCAGTCGTGTGGTTGGCCTACTGGTTGCTGCCCTTAATTGTCGGAATATTGATAGCGACTGTATTTAGTGCGCTTGGGCTCGGTGCATTGGCATACATATTCGTGGCTTCGGTGTTTTTAGCCGCATCGGTGCTATTTTGTGCTGCGTTGTATCGTCTGCAGATGCGTTCCAACTACAGAGATTTGTTGGATGTGATGTTAATTGTTCGAATGAGTTATATGAAGTCAGTCGAGTTCATTCTGCCAGTGCTTGTTTTTGCTGGGATCTGTGCAGTCGCTCTGCCTTTTTATGGTTTCGCTTTTTTTGCTGGATTTCTATTGTTAGTGACTCAGACCAGCCTGTGTTACCGATTGCTTGAATCGGGAAAGTAACTTACAAGCACCTTAATATTATGTCTGCTGCCAAAACTCTCAAAGAAGAAGGACCCACCTTAGCTGGTATTTCTGTTTCTGCTATCTTGCTAGCATTTGTCGGTGCCCTGCTAGGCTTTCTATACTTAGCATCGGTTCCTCCGACATCCTTTAAATCTGTGGCAGACCTAAATGCCTATCTAGAAAAAACACCTGAGCCGAAGTTGTTGGATGTATCCTATTTCGAAGGCCCAGTATCGAGAAGTCGTAGTTGGGAGCAAAAACGTGAGATCTTATTGAATGGCAGTGCTAACACGGTCGAACTGACTGCGGGAGAGATCAATGCGTGGATGTCAGCTAAATTTCGTAAGCCCAGCGCAGCATCAGCAGCTGAGGATGAGACTGGTATTGTAATTCTGCCAGGGGTACCGAACTTTTTTATCGATGCCTCCGCAGGAGTTTTTTTCAACTTGCCGACCGAAGTCTCGATCTATGGCAGTACACATGAGCGCATGGTGATTGCTCAAGGGCATTTTTCTACGGGCCCACAGGTGCAGTTTAAAATGAGTACGCTGCGTGTGAATGATGCTGCGATTCCGGTTTTTGCTGGGCTGGGCAAGCAGTTGGTTCAGAAATTATTGCAGGCCTATTCGGAGACTGATGAATTTGTCGCCTGCCAAAAAGCATGGGAAAAAGTTGAGTCTGTCGAACTGGTGGGAGACACGATGCGCTTGAAGCTTCGCCAATGAGATCGTGCACTGGTTTCCAGTTCTTTCTTTGTCTAGTTCTTGGTTTGCTGCCTCGCTTCGGTGTGGCGCAAACTAGCGAGACTTTAGACTTTGTCGAGGGTCGCTATTTCGAGGTGGTCGGCACCGACAATCGCTCCGTATCCTTTGTTAATACTCTTGGTGAGCATGTCGCCGAACTCTGCGCGACTTATTTGCAGGTAGGCAGTCATGAATTCCGTCAGCGCATCTTCGTTGCGCTCCGCCCCGTAGAGCACGTTGAGTTTGATGGTGATTATCAAATAAACACTGGGGCGAGGGGGCAGGTCAGTCTGGATTTTCGATGGGAGGCCACGCTCAAATTAGAGACAGTATGCCGCGCGCTGACCGAAGCCTACATTGTGCGATATGCAAATTTTAACTATGGTGTTGAGGCGAGTGAACATATCCGTTATTGGGTGATGTCTGCGCTCGGCTCGCAGAGTTATTTGAGCTTACGGCCGGCTCAGCAGGGCCAATATATTCAGGAGGCGCGGCAGGCGCCATTATTAAAGGTCACGTCACTACTGTCATTAAAATGGGGACTCGGTCGAGAGGGCGAATTGTCTCCGCGGCAGGGCTATTGGGTGCTGTATGCCATGCGTCAGCGCGGACTACTGCGATCTGATTTCGGTGTATTACTTGATCGAGCAGTGGCGGGGGTGGACGTGTCCGTTGCACTTGAGTTGGCGATTCAACCGACCGATGCCGATCAACAAGCAAGCACTTTGGATAGATGGTGGCAGCGCCAGATGGCCGATTATTTAGCTCAGGAGACTGAGTACTACGAGAGCCTGGATGCGTCGCGGGTGTGGATTGCAGAGTTGGCCAATTTCGATACCTATCGTGCCTCGGGCGGCGAGTTGGAAAACTTGATGGGGTTGTGGACGCAGCGCGATAATCAGACCTTGCGAGCTATCCTCGCGGCTCGCCGTGAGATTATTGCCTTGCGCATGGAGCGTGTGAACCCCGCCTATTTTAATTCCGCTCAGTCCTTAGGCGCACTCTACGAGACCGCACTCGAATCAAATCGTCGATTTGAGTTTATTCATGCTTTCACGACTCATCTCAGCGATTGGGAAAATACCAAGCGACTACACGATATGACAGATGAGTTGCTGGATGCATCATTGAGCGAGTAGTGGACTGCGTGGCGCAGATATGGCTACGTCACTTCCGTGATATCTCTGTCCTAACTAGATTTTTCAATAGCTTCTAGATTCATGACTAATGCGACTATTGGAATGGTTCAAATAATCGCAGTGTTTTGGTATTAGCTAGCGCTGATCAGTGCTTGAAAAGCGCTTTCATCGAGTATCTGAATTTCGAGTTTTACTGCCTTGGCATATTTTGAGCCACTGGCTTCGCCAGCGATTACGTAGTCGGTCTTTTTACTAACACTGGAGCTGGCGCGTCCGCCGAC
>DBBT01000093.1:65613-75236 GCA_002292345.1 Opitutia bacterium UBA977
TCCGATCGGACTGGAAGTTGAGCCCGTAGTCACGTAGGCGATCAATCAATGTGACGTGGTCTGGTTCAGTGAACCAGGCATGTAAGCTTTGCGCCATGATCGAACCGACCCCGTCGACTTTTTCGAGTTGTTCCTCTGTCGCGCTGGCGATGGCATCGAGAGATTTGAAGTGCGCTTCAAGGTCTTTGGCCGATTGTTTACCCACGTGCGGAATGCCGAGGCCGTGGATGAGTTGCCAGAGTGCGCGTGTCTTACTGGTTTTGAGTGCTGCGATGAGATTAGTCGCCGATTTTTCGGCAAACTTCTCGAGTCCTAGCAGTTGCTCGGTGTTGAGCGTGTAGAGATCGGCTTGATTCTTGGCGAGTCCGCGCGAGACGAGTTGCTCAACCACAGCCGTACCAAGGTTTTCGATGTCCATACAGGCGCGACTGGCGAAGTGCTGTAGTGCGCGTTGCTGGCGGATGGGGTCGTCCTTACTTGTGATGCGCCAGACCGCTTCGGTGGGATCGCGTTCGGCGACGATGCCGAGTGATGCTAAATGCGCACCGAAGTCGAAGGGTTGGCTGTCGGCTGGGCGCTTGCTTTTGATCACACCCAGCACTTGTGGGATGATCTCGCCAGCTTTTTGCACTAACACGGTGTCACCAGGGCGAATGTCTTTGCGGCGAATCTCGTCTTCGTTGTGGAGTGTGGCTCGGGAGACTGTAGTGCCCGCAAGTTGCACCGGTTCGAGGATCGCAACAGGCGTGACCGCACCAGTGCGGCCGATCTGGAGGCTGATCTCTTTGAGAAAGGTCTCAGCGCGTTCGGCTTCGAATTTGTAGGCAATCGCCCAGCGCGGAGCTTTAGAGGTGAAGCCCGCTTCGTCTTGTAGACGGAAGTCGTCGAGTTTAACGACTGCACCATCGGTCGGGTAGCTGAAATCCTGGCGGAGTGTATCCAATTCTTCAATACTAGTCCAAGCTTGCTCAATACCGTCGGACAGCCAGATTTTTTCTAGTACGGAGAAGCCCCAGCCTTTGAGCTTTTCTTGGATCTCGGCTTGATGGCTGAAGTAGCGGGCAGGTTCACATGCGCCGACGCCATAGAGCACCATATCAAGTTTGCGAGCGCTCGCTTCAGCGGGATCCAGTAGTTTGATCGTGCCTGCTGCAAGATTGCGCGGGTTGGCGTAGAGTTGTTGGCCTTCGGCTTTGCGAATCGTGTTGATTCGCTCAAATTCTTCGTGGCGCATATAAATCTCGCCGCGCACTTCGAGGATGTCGGGCGCGTTTTCGATGGTGGTGGGGAGTCCTGCAATAGGCCGGACGTTCGACGTGATGTCGTCGCCCTCGGCGCCATTGCCGCGTGAGACGGCGCGCACGAATTGGCCTTGTTCGTAAGTGAGACTGACTGCCACTCCGTCGATCTTTGGTTCGACCAAATAGTTGAGTGTCTGTTCAGGAAAACGTTTTTCGAGGCGGCGGCCGAATTCGATTAACTCTTCCATACTGTAAGTGTTATCGAGGCTGAGCATCGGCACGCGGTGCGTGTAGCTTACGAAGGCCTCGAGCCGGTCGTCACCGACGGATTGTGTCGGCGAGTCGCTGAAATCAAATTCAGGGCTGGCCAATTCGAGTTCGGCGAGTTCGGCCTTGAGTCGGTCATAGGCCTGATCGTCGATGCTTGGTGTGGCGTCTTTATAATAAAGGCGATCATGCTTGGCGATCTCTGCGCGTAGCTTGACGATGTCTTTTTGTGGGTTGGGCATGGTGCGTTCGTAGCTGAATTCTAAAGTAAAGAAGACTATTGTTTGAGCGCTGCTTCAAGGCAGTAGGTCACCGAGATTCCTGTGCGATAGTTGCCTGCCAGCAGGAGGCCCGGGTGATTTTGTTCGATGCGCTCCATGTCTGCGAGTTGAGCTGCGTAGCCTAGCTTGTATTGCGGGATGGCTTTATCCCAGTGCTTGTGGTGCACAAAAGTGGGCTCGCCTGTGACGCCAAGTAGCTGTTCTAACTCTGGTAGCACGGTTGATTTAAGTGTTTTTGTGTCCGTGGTCGCACACTCTGGTTGGCGTTCGCCGCCGACGAATACGGTAAGCATTACTTCGTCTCTGGGTGCGCGTTGCATAAAGAGGCTGGAAGGAAAAAGTACTCCGAGAATCTTGCGGCCTTCGCACTCTGGCACAAGTACACCGAAGCCGTCAATCGGGTGTGCGACGTCGGCGCGTTTAAAGCCGAGGCTTAGCACTGAGACGGGCGGATAATCAATTGCATAGAAGCGGCGAAGTTCACCTTGGAGAACCGCATCGAAGGGCAGGTGTGAAAGACGATGTGCGGGAACAGTCAGAATGAGTCGATCGAAGCTGTCTTCGATCGTGGTGCCGTCAGGGCTCGACCATGTGACTATCCATTGCTCTTCAGATTGGCGGATAGAGCTAATAGATACGGCGGTATGCACGGATTCGCCGAGTGCGGCGGCGAGCTTTTCGGGTAGCTCTGCCATGCCATTCTTAAATGAGATGATACGCTTACGCGGCTTGGGGCCGGCTTTGGCACGTGCGGCTTGCATCTTGGCGATGCCGCCGCGAATGAGTCCGCCGTGATTTTGGTCGAGTTTGTGTAGTTTAGGGAAAGCGTGCGAGAGTGATAGCTTTTCCGGATCACCAGCATAGATGCCGCCGACCAGTGGATTGATTGCGTAGCAGTAAAGTTCGTCGCCGAGCCGACGGCGCGCAAAGTCAGCCACGCTTTCTTCGACGTCGGCAGGAGCAGCTTTGACGAACGGTTCTTTGAGCAGACGAAGTTTGCCAAAAAATGACCAAAGTGGAGTGGTAATAGCCGAGATCGGCCCCATGGGAACTTCGTGGGGTTTACCGCCGCGCACAATGAAGCGTTTGTTCGCTTCAGGCAGGGCTTCGATCATTGAGGCATTCAATCCGGGAATACTGTCAAGGAAGGCTTCGATTTCGAGGCTGTTGAGTAGAATTGAATTTGGCCCATCTTCTGCCAGATAGTCGCCTTGGCGGTGGCTGCGAATTGCTCCGCCGGGGAGCGCGGATTGCTCTAGCACGGTGCAGGATGCGTCGCGTTGTTTTAGCTGCCAAGCTCGGGCCAGACCGGATATACCGGCACCGATGATGCAGGTTTTAACCGCTGAGTGGTGGTCGGAAGCATTCATTTCTATTTGATCCTGAGCAGGGTTTACGCGTGTGTCGAGTTTGCACCTTATGATTTTGACAATGCATGATTCGATTTGCGGAGATAAAATATCGACAATTTGGCAACCTCGGAAGAAACGTCTTAAAAAGTACCATTTTGCGGGCGATCGCACGGGACACGCAGATCGCAATAAGCCATCGAAAATCCAGCAGTTTCGGACATGCCGCCGCGTGATGAGCGGACCTTGACGGCGTTATACGCGCACCACTGGCGGCGTGCTTTTTGGTATGGCGGTAAATAAGAGAATTTAGTTTTCTCTTCCTAGGGTAAGCCAGTCGCTAGCGTATTTATAGCGAGCGGGATGTGATCCCGAGATTATGGGTGCGTCGACGCTTACGCGTTCTTCTGGCCCGTCACGACTTCCATCAAAGCTTCGACACATTCGATCTTGGCGCTCGGTATCATACCGTGGCCGAGGTTGAAGATGAAGCCAGGGTCTTTCCCTGCTTGTTCGAGCACGCGGAGTGCTTCGATACGAACGATTTCTGGAGTCGTGGTTAGAGTGACGGGATCGAGATTACCTTGGATCGCGATACCGTGCTCAAGCGTACTGCGCACATGGTGCAAATTCATAGTCCAGTCGAGGCTGAGGACCGAAGCGCCAGTGTGAATTTGATCAGCAGCTTTGTGCCCCATACCTTTTGCATAGAGGATCACAGGTACGCGTTTTTTGAGCTCTGTAATAATGTGGCGAATCCAGCGCAGCGACCACGCTTCGTAATGCGTGGCTGGGCAAATTGCGCCCCATGAATCGAAGATTTGCAGGGCATCGGCACCTGCGTCGATCTGCATGTGCAGGTATTCGACGATCGCGCTGGTGAGGTTTTGCATGAGTGCTTCGAATTGCTCTGGCTGATCCCATGCGAGTTTCTTGATCGCAACAAAATCCTTGGCTGAGCCACCTTCGACCATGTAGCAGGCAAGCGTCCAGGGGGAACCGCAGAAGCCGAGCAGTGCTTTCTCGTCGCCCATTTTAGTGCGAGTTAGTTTGAGTGCTTCGGCAACGTAATTGAGTTTTTCGGTAATTTTTGATGGGTCGAGTGCGGCAATCTTGTCTGGCGTATCGAGCAGGTAGTCCATGCCAATGCCCCCTTGGTCGCGAAAATGATAGCCTTGTCCGAGTGCTTCGGGGATCACTAAAATATCAGAGAAGATAACTGCGGCATCGAGGGGAAAGCGTTTCAGCGGCTGCAGGGTGACTTCGGCGGCTAGTTCCGGCGTGCGTACCATCGTGACGAAGTCGTGCTTAGACTTGAGTTCGCGATATTCTGGTAAGTAGCGACCCGCTTGACGCATGAGCCAGATTGGTGGGCGATCGACAGGCTGGCAATTGGCCGCGGCGAGAAAACGTTCACGAGAGTTCATAGTAGTGAAAATTAAGAATGAGAAATTAAGATGGAGTGCGACTACACGAAGATGGCAAAGCCATTAGGAACTCTGATTAATTGCGAGCCAATCTTTTGGTTTTAAAAATACGTCGTAGAGCGTGGCTTCCGCAGAACCTGGCTCTGGATGCCAGTCGTAGTCCCAGCGTACGAGGGGAGGGAGTGACATGAGAATCGATTCAGTGCGGCCTTTGGATTGTAGGCCGAAGTGAGTGCCGCGGTCATGGACGAGGTTGAACTCAACATAGCGGCCACGGCGGTAGAGTTGAAAATTACGTTCGCGCTCGGTGTAGGGCGCGGCTTTGCGCTTAGCGACGATTGGCTGATACGCTAGCATGAAGTGGTCGCCTACGGATTGCATAAAGGCAAAGGCTTGCTCGAAGCCACCTGCGCTGAAGTCATCGAAGAAGATTCCGCCGATGCCGCGAGGTTCGTTGCGATGCGGCAGAAAAAAGTATGTATCACAGATGTTTTTGAATTTTGGATACAACTCATTGCCGAAAGGGGCGCAGGCGTCGCGCGCGGTTTGGTGCCAGTGTACGGCGTCTTCGGTGTGCCCATAGTAGGGGGTCAGATCAAATCCGCCGCCAAACCACCAGATCGGCTCGCCGTCAACTGGCTCTGCGTAAAAGAAGCGCACGTTCATGTGCGTGGTCGGCACATGCGGATTGAGTGGGTGGCAGACGACTGAGACGCCCATCGCTCGGAATGGCGCACCAGCCAAGTGTGGTCGAGTCGCAGTGGCCGATGGGGGCAGGCTGGCTCCCTGCACATCGGAAAAATTAATGCCTGCCTTTTCAAACACGGCACCGCCTTCGAGCACATGCGACCGACCGCCGCCACCTTCGGGGCGGTCCCAATTGTCTTCGCTAAATTGGCAGCTGCCATCCTCATTTTCGAGAGCAGTGCCAATGCGTTTTTGGAGGTCGAGCAGGTAGTTGCGGACGATTTCTGGATCTACGGTTAACATGAAAGACAGGAACTTGTTGCAGATTTCGCCGGGGCACAAATACTTTTGATGATGTCAGAACATCTTTTACCAAACGCGCTCGTCACAAATTTGCCGAAATCAGTGATCATTTTTGGGTGTGGTTATATCGGCTCTGCTTTGGCGGAGGTGTTGTTAGTGGCTGGCGTGCGAGTCGGTGCATTGACCCGCAACCTCGAGAAAGCGGCGCGACTGCGGGAGCTGGGAGTGCACGAAGTGATAGTTGCTGATTTAGACAGTGAGGCTTGGTATGATCAGTTTTCTGGGGCTTATGAGTCAGTGGTGAATTGCGTGAGCTCGGCGGGTGGCGGCATTGATGGCTACCGAAAGTCTTATCTGGAGGGACAGCGTTCAATTCTGAAATGGGCAAAGGGGCGCGGTATTCAGAGTTATTTGTATACCAGTAGCACGTCAGTCTATCCGCAGGATGGCGGAGTGAGAGTCGATGAAACTGCGGATACTGCCGCCGCGCCGCTGACTGGGCAGGTGCTGTGTCAGTCAGAGCGGCTACTGGCAGATGCCGCTAATAGCTTTGGTGCGTGGTATGTGTTGCGCCTCGCAGGAATATATGGACCGAGGCGGCACTACCTGCTCGATTTATTGCGCTCGGGGGAATCGGTGATTGCTGGCGCCGGTGACTATTTTCTGAATCTGATCCATCGCGACGATGTTGTGACTGCTATCTGCACTGCGTTAATAAGTCACTCATCGTCAAAATCTGGTATTTATAATGTCTCAGATGATCAACCAGCCTCCAAAGCCGAGCTCGTTGCCTGGTTGGCCGATCAATTGGGGCAAGTGCCGCCGCTGTTTGATCCTGAGCATGTATCGCCTCGTTTACAGCGTCGAGGTGGGCGAATGCCGAGTCGGCAGATATCAAGTTCGAAGTTTCACGAGGCGTTCGGATGGTCGCCGCAGTATGAGGATTTCCGAGCTGGCTACCGCGATCTGTTGGGCATAAAAAAAGTATAAGCCCATTTAGAAACTGGAGTTGCCAGTTGCAGGGAAATTTATATGCTTTTCATTTATGCCTCTAAATAAAGTTCCAGTTACCATACTACTTAAGGAGAAAAGCACTTCCGTTTATTGTATTGCGGTCAATTCGACTGTGGACATTGCGGTTTCTGAGATGAATCGGCAACGAGTCGGTTCAATTATTGTCAAGGATGCCGAGAAAGTGGTCGGGGTTTTTACTGAACGTGATGTTTTGACGCGAATCGTAGCCGCTGGGCGTGATCCAAAGACGACTCCAGTCAGTGAAGTGATGACGGCGGACTTCCTTTCGATTAAAAAGGATACCTCAGTGGAAGACGCAATGCAGATGATGTCCGACAAACGCGTGCGTCACTTACCGGTGTTTGATGACCAGCAACTACTCGGACTAATTTCGATTGGCGATGTGACGCGTTGGTTGTTAAAGGTGAACGAGATGGAGACTGAGAACTTACGTAATTACGTTTTTGGAGAGTATCCTGGTTGATATTTTTAATTGTCTGAAAACAGCAAAAAGTTACGACAGGTGCCGACATTTCCGCTCAATTCGGCCCTCGTGATGGCTCTTTGAGCAGTGCGGTTCGATTTTTTTTAGTAGTGACCGAGTAGGGTTAATTCGAGTTCGTCGCGGTTCGAGGCAGATACGTGGACATCAGTCGCTCAATCGGCTTGACTCAACCTCTGAGCTTCGTGGACACTTCTGCCTTTTATTTCGCAGATCTTAACCCAAACAAAAGAACACTATTATGGCAGGAGTTGGTAAACTATTAAAGCAGGCCCAGAAGATGCAAAAACAGATGGAGGGCATTCAATCAAAGCTCGCTGAGCAAATTATCGAGGTGTCCAGTGGTGGCGGAGCAATCAATATTAAGATTAATGGCCAAGGAGAATTTCAGGCGTTTAAGATCGATCCTGAATTCTTGAAAGAAGATGCTGAGTTCATCGAAGAGACGTTGCTTGGCGCAGTGCAGGAAGCGGCTGCCAAAGCCAAAGAAACCAGTGAAGAAGCAATGGGCTCGGTGACAGGTGGCATGGGCGGGTTCCCTGGATTTTAAACCACCGTATCTGTGACTCCCGCCTTTGAGAAGCTCTTGCAAGAGCTAAAGCGCCTGCCAGGTCTAGGCTTTCGATCTGCCGAGCGCATTGCGATGCACTTACTAGTCGAACAGCCTGAGGCGCTGGAGGGCTTAATGGAGTCAATGGGGGAGGCCCGCATTGCGGTTCGGCGTTGCGATACCTGTGGGAATATTGCCGAAAGTCCCAAGTGTGCAATTTGTGAAGATCAGCGGCGTACTGCTGGCTCACTTTGTGTTGTCGAGCATGTGCCAGACCTAATCGCAATCGAGCGCTCTGCCGCATGGAAGGGCCAGTATCATGTGTTACATGGCAAGCTTTCGCCGATCCATGGAGTCGGTCCGGAAGATCTCAATCTCCAGAGTTTAAAGGCTCGTCTTGAATCTGGCGAGGTCACGGAATTTGTCTTAGCCCTGTCGAACGACATTGAAGGTCAGGCGACCTGCCACTATATCCAAGAAGAGATCGTCGGGCAGCGTCCGATCAAAGTCACTCGAATTGGCTTCGGCCTGCCCAGCGGCGGCGGTGTGACCTACGCCGATTCAGTGACACTACGCAGTGCACTTGAGGGCCGGCGAGAGTATCACTAAGTCTTGAAGCGCGGGTGATGGCGCACGCACTCGAATAGCACGATCGATACGAAAATCAGCAGCATGCCGGCGAAGGCGACGCCTGTGGGGGCTGAGTTACTTAGAATCCAGTAGCCGATAAACGGAGCGAGTGTGCCGCGGAAGCCGGTTAGCGCCATATGAATGCTCATGTAGGACGATACTTTTTCGTGGGGCGCGATTTTAGTCACCCATAGACTCCAGATGATTTTACCGCCGCCAGTGGCGAGTCCGACCAAGATCATCGCAAGCGTAAGCAGTATAATATTTTTGGTAAAAAAGAAGCAGGCAATGCCGAGCAAGAAGAAGGTATTGAGCAAATTACGTGTAGTAATAAAGTGTAGCTTATCGAATAGACTGCCCCATAGTTTAGTGCTGAGGATACGTGCCGCAGCTGGCACGACGACCAGTAAAAAAGCGATCGTGGCATTGTCGGCATTGATGCCGAATTTAGGATTGGCGAGATATTCCACTCGGATAGGCATGGTGATGAGATTGCCTAATCCGAGCAACATCCAGCTGCCCAGCAGAAAACCAAAGAAACGGTCTTTCCATATCAGGCTAAAGTTTTGCCATGGATTACCGACATGATCAGTGGAAAGCGGTACGCTGGGAATGCGGTTGGTAGCCCAGGCGCAGGCGGCTGCAGAGAGCACCATAATTACAAACAGCAAGTGGTAGTAATTGATTGAGATGTCCAGTAACCAACCACCTAGCAATGAGAATAATATCATACTCAACGCAGTGAGAATGAACGGTGTGGTCATGCGTTTGCCGCGCTCACTGGCAGGGTAGTTCTCTGCGTAGATTTGAATCATCAGCGGGCCTTGTTGCACGGTGGCCATTTGGCTGGTGATGATAAAAATGGTGAACAGGGTTAAGCTTTGAATGACCGTCGCACCGACCATGAGTAGGGCGGCTAGCGAGAGCATGTATGCGGAGGCCAAGCTGGGGCGAATTTGTCGTTTCGCGACGAAATAAAGTGTTAGAGGGGTGAGTAAAAAGCCGATCGGCCACGCCCCGGCGATGAACGCTTTATAAGTTTCTGGGGCGTCGAAGTGACGAATCGCTACCAATAGCGCAAAAGTCGACCAGCCTGCTTCGAGTATGCCATAAAAAGGCGCGCGCAGCACATCGTTACGATAAGTCGCAGCGGCGCGATGGCTGAAAGCTGAGGCCTGAGGGCTGAGATTTGAGTGCTGAGACATAAGAGGAGGCGTAAATGTTATATGGAAAACATCAGACCACTAAAATTGGACATTCAAAGTTGGACGTTCCCCAACAGTGAGCTCAGAATTAAGTGTTTCGTGCCTCAAGTCTCAGCTCTTCGACCTCAGCTCTCTGCTACTTGCTCCAATCAAGCATACGCTTGAGT
>DBBT01000012.1 GCA_002292345.1 Opitutia bacterium UBA977
CATTCATTGATACCGAATCGGAACTCAACAGGCACACTGGGCCCTGCGAGCAGCAGCCAAACCGAACGAATGGATAGAGAACGCGGGAGAACTTAAACCGGTTCAATCACACTACAACTCGCCAATACTTAAGCGGATAAATTCGTGCGCTTTACCTGAGGCATCCAGTCGATGTGTCACTGTTTCAAACTCAGCATCAACGATATCGATGCCGTCATCCTCTAGACTGACAATCTCCCAGGAACCTGGCAGCGTCAGGCTTTCCGTCGTTTCAATGTCATAGCGGATGCCATGAGTCGCCGCATCGCGCCGACGCTGATACACGAAATCAATGCCATCGACTGCCGTGTTCATATTAGGCAGTGTGCCGACATCGTTGCCGAGGTTTGGATTTCCACCCAGCGCATATTCGAACAGGTTGCTGTAACCGTCGCCATCCGGATCCGCGGCGACGTGAGTCGGAAGCATACTTAGCGTAGGGAACTCGTGCAGGACATCCCCGCCATCTATCGACAGACGAATATTGGTAATGGTGACCGCTGGATTGGTCGTGCCACCCACTTCGCGGGCAAAACCGAGCACCAGATAATCATAGTCCGAAATGACATCCGGCGCCGTCGTAAAGGTCGATAGATCAAAGGTGGCACTGTAGGTCTGCGCGCCGGTCGAACCAGTCAAGATCGCAGCCGCATCGGCAGCGGTGCCGCTTGCCCCCGTGAAGACTCCATCCGGTTTGGCCAAATTATACACCTCCATGATTTCAGGAGCCACGCTCACCCACGCATTACCGCTCTGTGCGCCTAGGTTCATAATGCCGCTATTCTGACTAGGGTCCAAGTCGACACAGCCCCACAGGTGCACATACAACTTCTCGCTGGCATCGGCGGTACTGTAATCAAAGCTCAAGGTCAGCTGCGCGGCAGCCGAGGCCTCTAGGTCAGTCAGGTCGATACACTTAGCAATGGCCCCCTCGCCGACAGTATTATTGGTAGAGCTGGCGTTACTCAGGCCACTTTGGGTCACTGTCCAAGCACTGCTCCCTCCTTTACTATAAGATTGATTATCCTTGGTCACCGCCGAACCCAAGCCATCCAGAAATAGAGCCTCGGGAATGCGATCCAAAGCATTTGCCGCCGCCCATCCGCCAAAGTAGTCAACGCTGCCATGCAAAGCAAACACCAGATCAGACCCAAGGCTTTCACTCTGCACAAACGGCAAGTCGGGCGAACTGGCCGCAGATGTGATGACATGCAGCAGGTCACCACCCGCATGCTCGCCAGCACCATTTGCCCGCGCCCATAATGAATCATTATCCGTGCCCGACTCCTTCCATTTCAACTGGAACGCATACGTCCCCGGCAGTAGCACACTGTCTTCAAAATCGATCGTATAATAGTGATCCGCAGTCAATGCGACGTCCCGCATGTCGATCTTCTCATAGACCTGGGTGCGGAACAAGTCGGTGCTGGGCGCGCCACTTGCATAGCGTCCGACCCAGAGGTACAATTCGGCGGCATCGGTACTCCCCACAGTCGTGCTCTGGGATGCCTGCAAACTTACGGCTGATAGACTGGTTGGTTCCGCCACGGTAAACGTCTGCCCGACGAGAGACGTATTGGGCTCAGGAGTCACACTCACAGCCACATCAAACAGCGCGAATTTATTATCACCCGCCACCGGGTTGCGGCTAAAACCAATCACCAAGTAATCATAGCCTGCCAACGTATTCACTGCATACGCGCTCAAATCAAAGGTGCGTCTAACATGGATCGCATTTGCCAACAAACTGTTGCCTGTGTCCTGATCCAGCAATTGAATCGCAGCACCACTGGCGACGCCATCTCCACCAGCAGTCATCAGACTACCATCGCCCAGATTGGTGACGCTGAATCCATTCGTGACGGCATTGGCCCACATATTACCATTTTGCGCCCCTAAGTTGGCAATCGATGCCGTGCCGGAAGCGCTATTATCCACCAGCCCCCACACGTGCACGTAAATATCATCGGAGGCATTGGCTCCATCCCAAGAAACAAAATCGAACTCCAAGTGCAGCTGACTCTCATTCGTCAAGCCCTTGCCAGCGAGGTCGACGATTTGAGCCAACGCGCCATCACTGGTCGAGCCAGCATTTACATTTGTGTTATAAAGCCATCCGTTTCCAGTTCCGAGCCCCCAACCACTACCTGCATGCCAACCAGTGGAATTCTGATTCAGAACACCGTCTTTCGTCAGCGTATTGATTGAAAAAGAGTCTTCCAAAATGACCTGAGCATTTTCAATTGCGTCGCGAATCGCGACCTCTGCCCCATTCACCGTATTGCCCCAAAGCACATCCCCCGTCGGATAAGTCGTGCCGATATCGGTCAAGCTCGCGCTGTTTGTCGGCAACCAGGAATACAACGGCACCACTTCCGAGTCATAGCCGCTATGCCCCGTCAGGTCGACCGAACTAACGAAGAAATTATTCTCATCCACCAGCGTAAAGAAAAAGCTCTGCGCCCCATCGGGAATCGCCACTTCGGCCCAGCCCTGAGAATGCGTGAACGGCACCGTCAGCTTGAACCACTCTTCGTTGCCGTCGGCGGTGGCAGACTTGGTATAGAGTAGATCGAGATACTTCAGCTGCGCCCGATCGGTATTCCAACTCACCCACGCCACCGTATCGTCATGGTCAGACCCCAGAATCGTCAGGCTCTGATCGCTCAGCGGCAGTGTGCCCTTCTGGGGATTCAAATACATCGGCCGCGCATCCACCGCTTCGATCCAAGTTTCAATTTCTGCTGTTAGTTCAGCCGCCACCGTGGGCTGCGCATTGATCAAATCAGTCATCTCTCCCTCATCCACCGGAGCACCGTTCGAGTCATATAGCTGATAGAGCGAATACGGTTGGGCTGCCGCATCATTCCACAAATAGTCGTAGTTCTTGTACAGCTTCCAGCCGTCCTTCACCAGCGTGGTCGCCACCCGCCCGGAGTGCGGGAAATGCCAAAACATCGAGTCGCGAACCGCGCTGGTTTGATGGTGTAGGACCTGCCCCGCATCTTGGGGAGCCTGCAACCACAGGTCACTCAGGTCGCAACCTTCCAAATCCTGCGACAGCGTCGCCTCACCGGTCAAGGCCATGAAAGTCGGATACAGATCCAGCCCATTGACCACCACATCACTGAC
>DBBT01000047.1:0-152 GCA_002292345.1 Opitutia bacterium UBA977
GCGATTGCGTTGATGATGGCGGTGCTGCGCAAAACGCGCGAAATCGGCCTGTTAGTCGCCATGGGCGGGCGTCCGCATCAGGTGGCGTACAGTTTTTGTTTTCAGGGCTTTGTGATTGGCACGCTTGGCACTGCTGTGGGCATCGCTTTGGC
>DBBT01000047.1:194-5306 GCA_002292345.1 Opitutia bacterium UBA977
CAGGTCAACTTTCTCGGGCAGTATGATGTGTATGAGATCCCGGTACATTATTTGATGTCTGACTTTGTGGTCGTGACATGCTTTGCGGTTGTTATTTCGACGTTGGCCGGCTTGTTGCCTGCGTTGCGAGCCGCTCGATTGAAACCTGCTGATGCCCTGCGAAGTGAATAATTCCGACGATATAATTCTAGAGGCAAAGCAGTTGGGGAAGTCTTTCCCTAGCCCGGACGGTGCGATCACGGTGTTGGATGGTGTCGATTTTAAGCTGCGACGCGGTGAGAGTGTGAGCATACGCGGTGAATCGGGCAGTGGTAAGTCGACTTTGTTGAATGTACTCTCAGGCTTGGAGACCACTGATGTCGGCGAGTTGTTGTGGAATGGGCAGCAAGTGTCGGGACGTTCGTTGTCGTGGTTAGCGGCACGCCGCACCAATTACATCGGCTTTGTGTTTCAATCGTATTACTTGGCGCCAGAGCTGAATGCGCTGGAGAATGTATTACTGGGCGCACGGATCGCAGGGCGCATTAATAGCACAGTGATTGATCGTGCCGAGGCGTTGTTGAAACGTGTCGGAATGGAGCATCGCTTGCGGCATGGCTCGACTAAACTTTCGGGAGGGGAGCGTCAGAGAGTCGCCGTGGCGCGTGCGTTAATCAATGATCCACCACTGGTGCTAGCCGATGAACCAACGGGCAATCTCGATGAGGCGACGGGTGTGGCGGTCATGGATCTGCTGCTCGAAATCGCTGGTGAAGAAGCGAAGAGTTTGGTGCTGGTGACGCACAATCCCGAATTTGCCAAACGCACGCAGCATCAGCTGACCTTGCATCTCGGGCAATTCAGTTAATTTAAATCAGTCACGACTAGTATGGAGCATCGCAAATTACGGATTGGATTTATTGGCGCGGGGGCAAACACGCGGCAGGCGCACATCCCCGGATTCCATAAATTAGACAATGTAGAGCTCTCGGTGGTGGCGAATCGTAGCCGCGCGTCGGCTGAGAAGGTCGCGAAGGCAGACGGGATTCAGCGTGCCGTGGATACATGGCAGGAGGTGGTGGCGGATCCGTCGTTGGATGCAATTTGTATTGGCACCTGGCCGAATATGCATGCGGAGTTGACGATTGCGGCATTGGGGAGTGGCAAGCATGTGCTGTGTGAAGCGCGCATGGCTGCTAATCTAGAGGAGGCGCGGCGAATGTATGCGGCCGCTCAAGCTCAACCAGACTTGGTGGCCCAGATTGTGCCGGCGCCTTTTTCGTTGGATTTCGATGCGACAATCCGTGCAATGATTGTTGCGGGTAAACTGGGTGACTTGCTGGAAGTTCGGGTGGTGCACACTGGCGGGCAAGCAGCTTCGCCTAATGCGCCAATGACGTGGCGGCAGGAGCGCCGCTTGAGCGGTAATAATGTGCTGACGATGGGTATTATGCACGAGACGGTGCAGCGTTGGCTCGAGGACGAGCCAGAGTGGTTGATTGCGGATGGAGCGGTGTTTCAGGCAACTCGCTCGTATTTAGATGTGGCCGATTTAGTCAAGGTGGAGATCCCGGATAGCTTAAGTGTTTTGGGTCGCTTTGCGCAGAGCGGTGCACGCTTGGTGTATCATTTTAGTGGAGTCGAGTCTGGCAAACCACGGATGGAGTTTCGATTGAACGGTTCGAAGGGAGCATTGCGATTTGATGGGTTTCAAAAGCAGTTGCTCTTTAGTGAGGCAGGTTCATCTAAGGAAACAAAGATCACCATCTCCCGCGGGCAAAGTCGCGGTTGGCAGGTCGAAGCGGACTTTGTTAAATCGATTCGCGAACACACGCCAGTCGAACTGACTACATTTGAGCAAGGCGTGCGCTATATGACATTTACAGAAATGGTAGCGCAGTCCTTAGCCAATGAGTCTGC
The DNA here is from genome assembly GCA_002292345.1 of Opitutia bacterium UBA977. Classification (GTDB taxonomy): domain Bacteria; phylum Verrucomicrobiota; class Verrucomicrobiia; order Opitutales; family Coraliomargaritaceae; genus Lentimonas. The sequence continues at coordinate 2,094 of DBBT01000047.1, forward strand.
CCGTGTGCGATGGCAATCAGTTTAGACGATCTGTTCCAATATTTGGAAATAGCTGGTATTTATTGTAAGCTAATGGCATAGCAATAGCTTCGCTTTTTCTGATCGTATCGATAGACACTCTTAGCATGGCTGAACGCAAAATCCTTAGTACCTACGAAAAGGCCTTGGCCCTCAATCTTGATCCGAGCAAATACGGTGTATTTGCCGAGATCGGAGCTGGGCAAGAAACCGCTAATTGGTTCTTTCGAGTTTCTGCTAGCGTCGGCACTGTCGCGAAGACCATTTCAGCGTACGATATGAAGATGAGTGATGCTTTGTATGGCAAGGCTTCGCGCTACGTGTCGCAATCGCGCTTACATGCGATGCTCGATTACGAGTATGGTTTACTGGAGGAGCGCTTGGGGCCATCACGTGGCGATGAGACGACTTTTTTCTCGTTTTGTAATACCGTCCGCGCTCGAGGCTATAAAGATACAGAGGAGTGCCATGGTTGGTTGGGTGTGCGATTGCAACTGAAGCCGAATACACCGCCTTGCGAAATCGTGCTGCATTTACGCCTACTGGATGAGACGAGTCAGGATCAAATGGATGCACTTGGTAAAGTCGGCGTCAATTTGATCCATGCGGCATTTTATTATCGGGAATGTTTACAGAGCTTCGTCGAATCGTTGGCCGACGGCCTTGTCGCTGGGCGAGTGGAAGTAGATATGTTGCGTTTCAGTGGAGACGGATTTCGCTACGTGGATAATCGTCTCTGTGCGCTGCAGTTGGTGCAAAGTGGTCTAACGGATGCAGCGATGTTTAATAAAGATGGCGAGGTGCTGCAGGCTGCAGACGCACTTTATAAACGGCCAATTTTGCTGCTACGTGGCAGCTTTAAACCGGTATTGAAGTTGCACTTAGACATGCTTCATCAATCGCGGGCGGTATTCTCAAATGTGATGACCGATGCGCAGCAACAGCGTGCGATCGAAGTCTGTGAGATCAGTATGAATAATTTGCTGCGCGATGGCGCAGTCGATCACGGTGATTTTCTTGATCGCGCGGATGCGCTGCAGGCCTTGGGTAAGACAGTACTGATTTCCCGCAGTGCAGAGTTTTACCGTATTGCGACTTATCTGAGCCGCTATACCGCAGAGCCGATCGCAATCATTTTGAGCATCGGATTACTTAATGAACTATTTAAAGCAAAGTGGTCGGAAAACCTCGCAGGTGGTATTTTGGAGTCCTTCGGCCGCTTGTTTAAAAATCGTGTGCAACTTTTCGTGTATCCTTGGCACAATACCAAGAGTCTGGAGTTGGTAACGGTGGACAATTTCAAGGCACCCGAGAATTGGCAGTTTTTCTATCAGCACCTATTGCAAAATGACCGTATCCACTCAATTGGAGTGGGGGATCCAGCATTGTTGGCGATGACGAGCCGCAAGGCAATGAAGCTGATCGAGGCTGGCGGTAGCGACTGGCAGCAATGGGTGCCAGAAGAAGCGCATCAATTGGTGCGGCGCATTCAGGCAGGCAGCTGATTCGATGCGACGGCGGCAAAAAGCGTAGCAGCAGTTGAAAAATTTGCGCCATCATCAAATAAGAGGACGAAGCGACAAAAATGCGTATGAAGCTCCAGCGGCGATGTCGCTGCAGTTTCCTAGATGTTCTGTTTTCTTATTGTAAGATGGCAGATTTATCACTGACTTTAGGTGTTCTAATGCCTTTTTGATTAAGTTGAATTGTAACAGCTTTGTTTTGGTGCCAGCCGTTACTGATAGCGCCTATAGGGGAGGTTAAGAATTAAACGATGAATTCAAAACCTCGCCTTATCTCTGCAGGAATGTGGATCCCCTATATGCTGGTGGCTAGTTGCTTTGCCTGGTGGGGATTTGCCAACTGTATTACCGACCCCCTCGTTAAAGTCTTTAAGGATATCTATAATGATTTGAGTCACACCGAGTCGGCTCTTATCCAATTTGCTTTTTACGCTGCCTATTTCTGCCTTGCCATACCCGGAGGTCTTATCAATCGCAAGTTTTCCTACAAGCATGGGATTCTCTCCGGTCTCGGTATTTCTATGGTCGGCTGCTTTCTGTTTTATCCTGCAAGTCTGTCGAATAATTTTTACACCTTCCTTATCGCCTTCTACGTTCTAGCGAGTGGTCTGGCGGTGCTTGAAACGGCTGCCTCGCCATACATCCTAAGCTTAGGCGCGGCGGAAACAGCCACCCAGCGCTTGAATTTGGCGGGTGCCTTCGTGCCAACGGGTTCCATTGTCGGCATTTTGATCAGTAAGTATTTCGTTCTCGAAAGGCTAGAGTTGCTTGGCACTCAGAGCAACGACTTGAGCTCTAGGCAGCTGCAGGCCGAGCAACTCTCCATTGTCATCATGCCCTATGTTCTTGCTGGTTTCGTGCTCGTACTAGTCTGGCTGTTGGTGTTGTCCGTGAGGATACAAAAGCCTTCCGATCTGGTGGCGTCGAAGAGTGATAAAGTCGATTTTATCCCTGCGGTGAAACGTCTGTTGGGGAACTGCAATTACCTCTTTGCTGTGGTTGCGCAGTTCTTCTATGTCGGCGTTCAAATCAGTGTTTGGACCTTTACAATTCACTACGTCACAGAACAGCTCGGGATTAAAGACAGCGAAGCTCTTAATTACCAGACCGCAGCACTGGTCGCATTCATGCTCGCGCGTTTTATCTGCACGGGGCTGATGACTTTTATCCGGCCAAGCACCTTACTGTTGGTCATGGCTCTGGCCGGTGTCGGTTGCTGTTTAGTTGTAATCTTTGTCGGCGGCGCGGTCGGCGTCTATGCACTAGTCGGCATTTCCGCATGCATGTCGCTGATGTTTCCGACTATCTTCGGATTAGGTACCAAGGGCTTAGGCGAAGACATCAAGTTTGGCAGTTCTGGTCTGATCATGGCCATCCTCGGCGGCGCTCTGATTCCACTCTTCCAAGCAGGCTTGGTGGATGTCGCAAACGTCAACTATTCCTACGCCGTACCAATGGTCTGCTTCTTAGTTATCGCATGCTTCGCGCTCTTCTCGCATCGTATTCCCGCGAGTGAGCCAACTACTTAACAGAGTGCCCTTGCTCAGGGCGGCTTGTGAGTACTAATTCAAGGCAAAGAAAAATCCAAAATCGATAAGGATGATTCTAGTGCCATCTGAGATCATTTATCATAGCTATACTCAGTATGGCATTATTTTAACCAAAGAAATGG